>JAAUYT010000057.1 GCA_014804975.1 Clostridia bacterium | reverse complement strand
TGGCTCAACGTTTGGGACGTGGGCTCCATGACGGAAGGGCGCATTTTCGAGGGGCATCAAGGGCACGTCGGGTGCGATCATTTCCACCGCTTCCGCGAGGACGTCGCGCTCATGAAGGAGCTCGGAATCAAGCACTACCGCCTTTCTATCAACTGGTCGCGCCTGCTTCCGCACGGGGTCGGCAAGGTCAGCGAGGAGGGAGAGGAATTCTATCTTTCGCTCTTCCGCGAACTCAATGCCGCGGGTATTACCCCTTGGGTCACGCTCTTTCATTGGGACTATCCCTACGAGCTCTATCAAAAGGGCGGCTGGCTGAACAGCAACAGTCCCGCATGGTTCGAGGAGTATGCGCAAAAGGTTGCGACCTGTTTCGGACAGTACGTCGAGAATTTTATTCTTATCAACGAACCGCAGTGCTTTATCGGTTTGGGGCACAGCCGCGGCGGGCACGCGCCTTTCTTGAAATTACCTGACCGCGACGTTTTAAGGTGCTGCCATAACGTGCTCCTTGCCTGCGGAAGGGCGGAGAAAGCCATTCGCAAGATTTGCGGAGAGGACGTAAAAATCGGCATTTCTGAAGCGTACTGGCCGACGCTTCCTTTCAACGAAGAGGACGTGGAAGCCGCAAGGAACGAAAACTTTTTGAATCACCACAGTTTCGAAAGAACGTCGCTCTGGCTCGATCCGCTCGTGTTCGGCAAATACCCCGCCGACGTTCTCGAATGGATGAAGGAGAACGATTTCGTGCCTCCGCTCAGGGATATGTCGCTCATTCGTTCCAAGCTCGACTTCATCGGGTTCAACACCTATACGGGCGACTATATTACGGTAAAGGACGGTAAGACCGTGCCCGTAACGCCGGAGCCGAGTGTTCCCAAAACGGATATGCGCTGGAACGTGCACCCCGACTGTCTGTATTACGGACCCAAATTCCTGTACGAGCGCTACGGCTTGCCCCTCGTCTGCACGGAGAACGGTGTCGCGCTTGCGGAATGGAAAGATTTAAACGGAAAAATTCTCGATTACAGCCGTATCGACTTTTTAAAACGGTATTTGAGAAGTCTTTCCCGCGCGGCGGACGAAGTGCCGATCCAAGGATATTTCCAATGGTCGTTCATCGACAACTTCGAGTGGGCGGAGGGCTTTTCGAAGAAGTTCGGACTTGTGCACGTCGACTACGAAACGGGGGAGAGAACACCCAAGGAGAGCGCAAATTTTTACAAGCAGGTAATCGCTACGAACGGCGAAATCATTAACAACTAACAAAAACGCCCGCAAACGCGGGCGTTTTTCGTTGTGATTTGCGCCCGCAGACAGTCGTCCGCGGGCGCATTGCTTTTAAAATTCTTGTAAACCGAGAAGGTAATCGGTAGATTCATCGAAAAATCTTGCGATTGCAATGAGAGCAGAAATAGTCGGTTCCGTTTGATTTCGTTCATATTTGGAAATTAGTTTTTGGGTTAATCCCGTAGCTTCTGCAAGTTGAGTTTGGCTTAAATTCGCCCATTTGCGTAATTCTTTTAATCGTTTCGAAAATTCCATATATGAATTATAACAATAGTAAAATAATTAAATTATAATTATAACTAAAATCGTTATATAAAAGCGCAATTTACGCTGAAAATTACAGTCGATTTATATGAAAAAAACGCCTCGTATTTCGGGGCGCTTTTTTTGGAATTATTTTCCTTTGTACGCGGCTTTTATTTTCATTATCTCCTTGACAGAAAAAGAAATTCGTTGTATAATAAATTCAAAGTGCCGTATTTCGGCTTTCGGGCGAGTACGGCAAAAAACGAATTTATTATTCAAGGAGGCTGAACTATGCAACAATTATTCGGTCTGCTCCTTGACATTGCTATGCCGGTAGCGATTGCGCTGTTCGTCGTACTTCCCGTTGTGGGAATTGCGCTCGGCGTACTTGCGGCATGGTTGATTCTGAAAAAAGTTTCCAAAAAGAAATCAGAAAGAAAGCTCACCGACGCGGAGAAGAGAGCGGAAGAACGCCTCGCCGACGCGGAAAAGAGAGCCAAAGAGATGCTCGGCACTGCCGAAACGCAGGCAAAGCAAATCAGAAAGGAAGCGGAGTTAGAATCCAAGGAACAGGACATCAGGAGAAAGAACGAGTTCGAACAGGAGATGAAGGAGAAGCGCGCGGAACAACAGCGCACGGAAGCCCGTCTCAACCGTCAGGAGGACTATCTCGAAAAGAAGGAGACGGAGCTCAACAAAAAGTCGTCCGCTCTTGACGAACAGCGTGAAGCGCTTTCGCGCCGCACGCAGGAACTCACCAAAAAGGAAGAGGTCGTCGCCCGCCAGCAGGAGCTTATGACGCAGGAGCTCGAACGGGTTGCCCAGCTCACTAGGGAAGAGGCGAAGAAACAGCTCACCGAAGAGATCCTCGAAGAGACCCGCCGCGACTGCGCGGTGCAGGTGAGGAACCTCGAACAGGAAGCGAAGGAAGAGGCGGATATCAACGCGAAGAACATTATTTCGCTTGCAATTCAGCGCTGTGCTTCCGACCACGCTTC
Source organism: Clostridia bacterium (assembly GCA_014804975.1). GTDB lineage: Bacteria > Bacillota > Clostridia > Christensenellales > Borkfalkiaceae > Gallimonas. The sequence continues at coordinate 3,893 of JAAUYT010000057.1, read as the reverse complement.
CGAAACGACGGTTTCGGTCGTGCCGCTTCCGAACGACGATATGAAGGCGCGTATCATTGGGCGCGAGGGCAGAAATATCCGCGCACTCGAAAGTGCGACGGGAATCGAACTTATTATCGACGATACTCCCGAAGTCGTGATTCTTTCGGGCTTCGATCCCGTTCGGCGCGAGGTTGCCCGTCTTACCCTTGAAAAGCTCATTCAAGACGGCAGAATTCACCCCGCAAGAATCGAAGAGACGGTCGAGAAGGTGCAAAAAGAACTCGATCAGCAGATCAAGGCGGCGGGCGAAAACGCCATGTTCGAAGTGGGTATCTTTGGACTTCACCCCGAAATCATCAAGCTCATCGGTCGGCTTAAATTCCGTACAAGCTATGGTCAGAACGTATACCGTCATTCCATCGAGGTCGCAAACCTTGCGGGGCTCATGGCGCAGGAGCTGGGGCTCGACGTGAACTTTGCAAAGCGTGCAGGACTTCTGCACGATATCGGCAAGGCGGTCGATAAGGAGCAGGAGGGCACGCACATTCAGCTTGGCGCAGACCTTGCGAAGAAGTACAAGGAAAACGCTATGATCGTAAACGCCATTATGGCGCACCACGGCGACGTGGAACCCAAGACGATCGAGGCGGTTCTCGTACAGGCGGCGGACGGAATTTCCGGCGCGCGCCCCGGTGCAAGAAGAGAGACGGGCACGAACTACGTGAAGCGTCTTGAAAAGCTCGAAGAGATCGCGGCGGGCTTCGACGGCGTGGAAAGAAGCTTTGCGATCCAAGCGGGCAGAGAGGTGCGCGTCATCGTAAAACCCGATCAGGTGGACGACGCAAAGGCGCTCTTCCTTGCAAAGGACATTGCAAAGAAAATCGAAACCGAGCTCGAATATCCCGGTCAAATCAAAGTCAACGTGATAAGAGAATTCAGAAGCGTTGAATACGCAAAATAATTTTAAAAGCTTGAACGCCCGCTGAGAATGCGGGCGTTCTTTTCACGCAAAGGGAAATTTTTCGCATATCATATATTACGGCAAAGAGCCGAATATTTACGATCAGAGGTTATGATATGTGTAATACTTGTGGCTGTAATAACAACCGTAGCGGCAACGGCTGCGGTTGCTGTGCACTTTTAAACGAACTTTCGTCCGCAATCAGAAATTTGTTTACCTGCCCTTGCAACAGCTGCGGCTGTAACGGCAATAACCGCAGCGGCAACGGTTGCGGTTGCGGCTGTAACAACAACCGCAGCGGAAACGGCTGCGGTTGCGGCTGTAACAACAATCGTAGCGGCAACGGCTGCGGTTGCAACCGTTCGCGCGATTTAAGCTGCTTTACGAACTGCGGGAACTACGATTCCTACTATGCCCGCCAATACGGGCTCTGTAACAGCGGTTGCAGCTGTAATCTTTAAGTTCCATAAGGAATGATCCTCCTCCTTCGAGGGGGATCATTTTTTTGTACGATAAAAAAGCGGTGGAATTTCACATAAAATTTTATTCAAAACACTTGTAAAGAAGGGGGCGCGGTGTTATAATGATTCGCGGAGAAAAAGTGCATGAAATTACCTAAGTTACACAAACCGACAAAGCGTCAGGTCCTCAAATTTTTAAAGTACGCCCTTATCGTTATAATGGGCAATGCGATCGCGGCGGCGGCTTCCGCATTTTTAATTATCCCGAACGGATTCGTAATGGGCGGGACGACCGGCGTCGGCATTTTCGTAAGAAACCTTTTGGGGGAGGATCACCCGTTTGCCGAATGGGCGGTAAATATCACCGTCTATGCGGCGAACATTGCGCTGTTTATTTTGGGCGCGTGTCTGCTCGGTAAAAAGTTTGCCGTGGCAACGGCTGCGGGAACGCTGTTGTATCCGTCCTTTTTGAGCTTATGGCAGCTCGTGAATGAAAAGCTCAACAATCCTTTCTTTTTCAGAGATGCAGAAGGCTTTTTAGGCGGGACGGCGGGGGCAGTATATCAGCCGCTTTTAGCCGTCATCTTCGGAGCGCTTTTCTTTGGACTCGGAATCGGAATCGTGGTGCGCGTGGGTGCAAGCACGGGCGGTACGGATATTCCGCCCCTCATCTTTCATAAGTTCTTTAATATCCCCGTTTCGGTGGGAATGTGGGTTTTGGATATTTCGATCGTGCTTTTACAGTTTGCGGCGGGAACTAGCGTAGAAAACGTTTTATACGGTATTCTCATTACGTTGGGTTCGTCGATCATCGTCGATAAAGTGGCGGTAATCGGAGCGAAGAAGGCGCAAGTCAAAATACTCAGTAAGAAGCACGAGGAAATCAGAAAGATGATCCTCAACAAGCTCAACCGCGGCGTAACGCTGTTAAACGGAAAGACGGGCTTCTTAAAAGACGACTGCTATATGATTTTAACGATCGTCTCCTTCCGCGACGTCGTAAAGCTGAGAAATGCCGTTCAGAAAATCGACCCCGACGCATTATTTATGGTGAGCACCATTTCCGAAGTGCGCGGTAGAGGCTTCTCGTCCGACCGAATCGCGCTTCCCAAAACGGAGGAAAAGGACGGCGAATTAGAGGACTTGAAGGAAGTCGTAATAGACGACAAGCAAGAACTTTTAAATGAACAGGTTGCGGAAGCGCCCGTTCAAGAGGTGGCGCCCGTTCAGGAGACGGTTTCCGTTGAAGAGGCGGCACCTGTTCAGGAGAAGTCGGAGCCACCCATTCCGAAACGAAAAAAGAATAAAAAGAAAGAATCATAAAACGTGGGCATAGCAAACGCTATGCCCTAATTTCTATAAAATTCTTTACAAATCATTCATAATATGATATAATCAAATAAAATTCAAAGGATAAGGCAGGAAACGTTATGCGCTGTATGTATTGTGATTGTACGGAGAGCAAGGTCATCGATTCGCGTTCGGCGGACGACGACAGAACGATTCGGCGCCGCCGCGAGTGTATCGGCTGCGGAAGAAGATTTACGACTTACGAGACGATCGAATTTACGCCCGTCCTCGTCGTGAAATCGGACGGAAACCGTCAGGCGTTCGACGTGGGCAAAATCAAGCGCGGCATCGTAAAGGCTTGCGAAAAGCGCCCCGTGCCCGCAGAAAAAATCGACGCTCTTGCGGATGAGATCGCAAAGCGCGTATATAACTCTATGGAGTCCGAGGTGACTTCCAAACAAATCGGCGAGCTCGTTATGGAGGGCTTGAAGGAGCTCGACGAGGTTGCATACGTGCGCTACGCTTCCGTATACCGTTCCTTTAAGGATATTTCCTCCTTCATGTCAGAGCTGCAAAAGATGATGGAGAAGAAAGAGAATTAAATTTCGGGAGATCGTATGAGTTTGAAAACGGTGAACGCAGGCGGTCTTTTGATCGGCGGCGAACATATTTCCGTGCAGAGCATGACGAAGGTAAAAACGGGCGACGTAGAAAATTGCGTCGCTCAAATTCTGAGCCTCGAAAGGGCGGGGTGCGAAATTGTCCGTTCCTCGGTGCTCGACGAAGAGGACGCGCTTGCCTTCAAAAAAATCAAAGAACAAATCCATATTCCCATCGTTGCGGATATTCACTTTTCGGCAAAGCTTGCGGTGCTTGCCGTGGAGAACGGTGCGGACAAATTGCGTGTGAACCCCGGTAACTTAGGCGGGGAGCAGGAAATTTCCCTCGTTGCGGACTGCGTAAAGCGGCACGGCGTTCCCGTGCGCGTAGGCGCGAATACGGGAAGTATCGAAAAACGCCACTACGAAAAATACGGCAGAAGCGCCAGGGCGCTCGTTTTAAGCGCGCTCGAAAGCGTGAAGGCGTTTGAAAAGAGGGGCGTGAACGATATCGTGATTTCCGTCAAGGCTTCCGACGTGCCTTTGACGATAGAAGCGTACAGGCTGTTGAGCCGCAAGACGGGCTATCCGCTCCATTTG
>JAAUYT010000056.1 GCA_014804975.1 Clostridia bacterium | reverse complement strand
ATCCCCAAATCGGCAGAGCGGCGGCAGAGGAGAACGAATCCGAGCTCGCCGCGGCAATCGAGGGGACGGATCTCTTGTTCATTACGACGGGCATGGGCGGCGGTACGGGTACGGGCGCAGCTCCCGTGATCGCTAAGATCGCGAAGGATAAAAAAATTCTGACCGCGGCTGTCGTCACGAAGCCCTTCGAGTTCGAAGGTAAGCGCAGAATGGACAACGCGAGAGAGGGGATCGAGAACCTCAGAAAATACGTCGATACGCTCATTATTATTCCAAACGAAAAAATCAGCGAGGTTGTTCCCAAGAACGCGTCCTTCCCCGACGCTTTGCGGGTTGCCGACGAGGTGCTAACGCAGGGTATCCGCGGAATCGCGGACTTGATCGTAACGCCCGCACTTATCAATCTCGACTTTGCGGACGTGAGAACGGTGCTCAAAGACAGAGGGCTTGCGCACATGGGCGTAGGCGTTTCCAAGGGTGAAAACCGTATCGTCGAGGCGGTTCGCCTTGCCGTGAACAGTCCGCTTCTCGAAACGACGATCGAGGGTGCGACGGGCGTTATTCTCAACGTGGTCGGCGGCAACGATTTAACGCTTGACGAAGTAAGTACGGCGGCAAAGCTTATTCATAGCGTCGTCGATTATTCCGCAAATATCATCTTCGGCGCGTGCATCGACCCGAAGATCCGCGACGAAGTGGAGGTAACCGTTATTGCAACGGGCTTCCCCGATACGGAGGAGGAATTAAGTAAGCCCGAAACCACCCGTTCGCAAATGCCGCTTCAATTCCCGCAGCAGCCCATGCAGAATATGCGCGCGCAGCAAGCGGCAAGATACGACGATCAGCAGTCGCCTTTTGCACAGCAGAGACCTTATTATATGCCTCCGCAAAGACCCGTCGTGCCGCCCCAGTCTCCGGTTCAGGCATCAGGGTATGCGCCGCAACAGCCTTACGCGCCGAATTACGGCGTACCGCCTCAGCCCGTGCCTCAGGCGCCCGTGAATGAAGATTACGGTGCGGACGACTTCGATAACGAAGAGGACGTAAACGATAGCGGTTACGGTGCGGACGATTCCAATCTTCCTCCTTTTGTAAGAAGAATGCTCAAAAAGAAGAAATAATTTAAAAACAAACTAAAATTTGATAGTCGGGAATTATGAAAAGATTAACTTTACGAGAAACACAGGAAGCGCTTTTGGGGCTTCTAACTGAATTTGATCGGGTATGCAGAGAGCATGGCCTCAAATACTCGCTTGCCGCAGGAACACTCTTGGGAGCGGTTCGTCATAAGGGATTTATTCCTTGGGATGACGACGTAGACGTCTATATGCCCCGTCCCGAATATGAAAAGTTTATTAAAATTGTTTCGGAAGGGAACGTTCTCGGCGAGAATTTCTCTATTACAAAGGATCGCGGAAAGGGAACTTATTATCCTTTTGTCAAGCTGTTGGATCACCGCTATCCCCTTAAATCACCCAACCATATCGAGGTACCTTATCTCTATCTTGATATCTTCCCTGTGGACGGCGTTCCTGTGGACATGGAGGAAAGCAAGAAGCTTTTTAAAAAGGAAAGATTCTGGGTTATAAGCGCAGGAATTTGCCAATTCTATACAATGGACAGCTGGTGGGGATTTATTGCCTACGTCATCGGTTGGTGGTTTTATTTGGGGACGAAGCTATTTATCGGCGCGAAGCGTTCTGTGCGTAAAATGAACGAGTACGCCACACTTTTTCCTTATGAAAAATCGGAAATGGCGGCGCTTCATAATTGGGGGAGGGCAGAGCAGGCGATCCCCTCAAAGTGTTTTGACGATTTATGTGAACTTGAATTCGAAGGCAAAAAGTTCATGGCGATAAAAGATTGGGATTTGCTTTTAACAAATACGTACGGTGATTATATGACGCCGCCGCCTGTTAAAAAACAAAAATCGCGTCATTACATTAGAGTATATCCTGCGAAAAATGCAAAATAATTATATTGAATTTTACAGGTGACAATATAAGTAAATACGAAAAATGTAAAAGAGCTCCCTCATGGGAGCTCTTTTAAAATAAAAAAACGGGCTTGCGCCCGTTTTTTATTCGTCTTAATACATTCCGTCCATGCCGCCTGCGGGAGCAGGAGGAGCGGGAGGGGTGGGGATATCGGTTACGATAGATTCCGTCGTCAAAAGAGTGGAGGCAACGGAAGCCGCGTTCTGCAATACCGAGCGGGTGACCTTCGTCGGGTCGATAATGCCGCTCTTAACCATATCGGTGTAGTCGTTCTTCAAAGCGTCGAAGCCGAAGGAGGGCTGATTCTTCGTAAGGATCTTGTCGACGACGACCGAGCCGTCAACGCCTGCGTTCTTGGCGATTTGACGAACGGGCTCTTCGCACGCTTTCAAAATGATTGCGGCGCCCGTCTTTTCGTCACCCGAAAGGGTAGCGACGAGTTCTTTGAGTACGGGTACGCAGCTAAGGAGCGCGCTTCCGCCTCCGGGAACGTAACCTTCCTCAACTGCCGCGCGGGTTGCCGCGAGTGCGTCGTCGATACGGAGCTTCTTTTCCTTCATTTCCACCTCGGTTGCCGCGCCTACGTTGATGACTGCAACGCCGCCCGCGAGCTTCGCAAGGCGTTCCTGCAATTTCTCTTTGTCGTAGTCGGAAGTGGTCACTTCGATCTGCGCCTTAATGGACGCAACGCGCGCCTTAATATCCTTCTTGTTGCCTGCGCCGTCGACGATCGTCGTGTTGTCTTTATCGACTTTTACCTGATTTGCTCTGCCGAGCATATCGGGAGTAGCGTCTTTGAGTTCGTAGCCGAGGTCGGTAGAGATGACCGTGCCGCCCGTAAGAACCGCGATATCCTGTAACATTTCCTTTCTTCTGTCGCCGAAGCCAGGGGCTTTTACGGCAACGCAGTTGAATACGCCTTTGAGCTTATTTACGATGAGCGCCGCAAGAGCGTCTCCCTCGACGTCCTCGGCGATGATGAGAAGACGTGCGCCCTGTTGCGCAAGAGGTTCGACGATGGGGAGGATCTCCTGCAAGGAAGAAATCTTTTTATCCGTAATCAAAATATAGGGATTGTCGAGGATCGCTTCCATTTTATCGGTATTCGTGACCATGTAGGCGGAAGCATAGCCTCTGTCGAACTGCATTCCTTCGACGGTCGTAAGCTCCGTCGTCATGGACTTGCCCTCTTCTACGGTGATAACGCCGTCTTTGCCGACCGTCTCCATTGCGTTTGCAATGAGCTCGCCGACCGTCTCGTCGCCTGCGGAAATTGCCGCTACCTGCGAAATTGCCTTCTTTCCGTCTACCGTTTTGGAGATCGACTTGATCTGCGCGACTGCCGCCTCGACCGCCTTGTCGATACCTTTTCTAAGAATGATGGGGTTTGCGCCCGCCGCAAGGTTTTTCAAACCCTCGCGAATGATCGCCTGCGCAAGGAGCACCGCCGTCGTGGTTCCGTCGCCCGCAACGTCGTTCGTCTTCGTGGAAACTTCCTTTACGAGCTGTGCGCCCATGTTTTCGAAGGGATCGGGTAGCTCGATTTCTTTTGCGATCGTCACGCCGTCGTTCGTGATGAGGGGTGCACCGAACTTTTTATCGAGCACTACGTTTCTGCCTTTGGGACCTAAGGTGATCTTCACCGTATCTGCAAGTACGTTTACGCCCGTTTCGAGCGCTTTTCTGGCGTCGTCGCCGTATTTGATTTGTTTTGCCATAAATAGCCTCCTTTTTATTCTACAATTGCAAGAATGTCACTCTGTTTTAAAATCGTGAATTCTTTTCCGTCTACTTTAAAGTCCGTTCCCGCGTATTTAGCGCAGAGAACCTTGTCGCCTTCCTTGACCTGCATAACGACTTCCTTACCGTCTAAAACGCCGCCGGGACCGACCGCAACGACTACGCAGACCTGCGGTTTTTCCTGCGCGGAAGAGGGGAGGAAGAAGCCGCTCTTCGTCTTTTCTTCTACGGTAACCGCTTCCACGACTACCTTGTCGAATAAAGGTTTGATATTCATGAATGACCTCCAAAAAAGTACTTTTTTTATAACCGTATTTATTATACACTTATTTGGGGGAAAGTCAAACGGCTTTTTGAAAAATTTTCCAATTCCGGACAAATTCTTTCGCGGCTAAACCGCAATTTGTTGTATTCCGCTATTGACACGCCCCAAGCGTTTGTGTTATAATCAAAAGGAGGTAATTTATGGAAAAGTGGGATAAACGCTTTATGGAACTCACCGAACTCGTCGGCACATGGGCGAGCTGTTATCGGCGCAAGGTGGGGGCTATTATCGTAAAGGACAAGCGCGTTTTAACGACGGGCTACAACGGTGCGCCTGCGGGAATTTCCTCCTGTGTGGAGCGCGGGGAATGTTTAAGGGAAAAGATGAACATTCCGAGCGGCACGCACGCAGAGACCTGCTACGCCGCACACGCCGAACAGAACGCCATCATTCAGGCGGCGCGCTACGGCGCGAACATCGACGGTGCAACGCTCTACTGTACGCACCAGCCCTGCGTGATCTGCGCGAAAATGATCATCAACGCAGGAATCAAGCGAGTCGTCTATAAAGAGGGTTATCCGGACGAATTTTCCTTAAAGCTCTTTGAGGAAGCGGGAACAAAAATCAATAAATTTGAGGAGATATAACAATGGCACAAAATCCTATCGTAACCTTTGAAATGGAGAACGGAAAGACCTTCCGCGCGGAGCTCTATCCTGACATCGCACCGAACACCGTGAACAACTTCATAAGCCTTATTAAGAAGGGCTTTTACGACGGTGTGATTTTCCACCGCGTGATTGCAGGCTTTATGATTCAGGGCGGCGACCCCCAGGGTACGGGAACGGGCGGTCCCGGTTATTGCATTAAAGGCGAATTCAGCGGGAACGGCTTTAAGAACGATTTGCGCCACGAAAGAGGGGTTCTCTCCATGGCAAGAACCATGATGCCCAATTCCGCAGGCTCGCAGTTCTTCGTGATGCACAAGGATTCCCCGCACCTCGACGGACAGTATGCGGCGTTCGGAAAAGTGATCGAAGGAATCGAAACGGTGGACGAAATCGCAATGACGCCCAAGGGCTTCGGCGATAAACCGATTCAGCCTCAGCGTATGAAAAAAGTGACCGTAGAGACGTTCGGGGTCGAATATCCGGAGCCTCAACGCATTTAGGAGAGTATTATGTCAGACAAAACACTATATGAAAACCCGCTGAATACCCGCTATGCAAGCCGCGAAATGCAGGAAAACTTCGGCGATGAAAAGCGTTTCCGCCTTTGGAGAAAGCTGTGGATCGCGCTTGCAGAGAGCGAAATGGAGTTGGGGCTGGGTATCACGAAAGCGCAGATCGACGAGCTCAAAGCGCACGAAACCGATATCGATTACGAAAAGGCGGAGGAGTACGAACGGCAGGTTCGGCACGACGTCATGGCGCACGTAAAGACCTACGGCGAGGCGGCTCCCTCTGCAAAGGGCATTATCCACTTGGGCGCGACGAGCTGTTTCGTAGATTGCAATTCCGAGCTCATGATCATGTACGACGGATTGCAGATTCTTTTAAGAAAGCTCGTGAACGTCATGGACAAGCTCAAAAAGTTTGCGCTTTCCTATAAAGATGTGCCCACGCTCGGCTTTACCCATTTACAGCCCGCGCAGCTTACGACGGTCGGAAAGAGGGCTACCTTGTGGCTGCAAGATTTAATGCTCGATTACGAGAGCTTACAGAATCTTTTAAAAAGTTTTCGTCTGCGCGGCGTGAAGGGGACGACGGGTACGCAGGCAAGCTTTTTGGATCTCTTCGACGGCGACGCGAAGAAGGTTAAGGAGCTTGAAAAGAAGGTCGTTAAAAAACTCGGCTACGAAAGGGTATACGGAGTTACAGGACAGACCTATACGAGAAAGTTCGACTATAACGTTTTATGCGTGCTTTCGCAGATTGCGCAGAGTGCATATAAATTCTCGAACGATATCCGTATTTTGCAGAACATGAAAGAGGTGGAAGAGCCCTTTGAAAAGAGCCAGATCGGGTCGTCCGCTATGGCGTACAAGCGCAACCCCATGCGTTCGGAGAGAATGGGTTCGCTGTGCCGCTTTATGGTTTCGCTTCCCATGAACAGCGCGATCACGGCTTCCACGCAGTGGTTTGAGCGCACGCTCGACGATTCCGCAAACCGCCGTATCGTCAATGCTCAGGCATTCTTAACGGTGGACGCGATTTTGAATATCTATCTGAACGTATCCGAAAATCTCGTCGTGTACGATAAAGTGATTGCAAAGCACGTGAACGCGGAGCTTCCCTTTATGGCAACGGAAAATATTATCATGGAATGCGTCAAAGCGGGCGGCGACAGACAGGAACTGCATGAAAAGATCCGTCAGCTCTCCATGGAAGCGGGCAACAACGTAAAGCGCGAGGGGAAGGACAACAATCTTTTGGAGCTTATCGAAAAGGAGAAGCTGTTCAAACCCGTGCACGGCAAACTCAAAGAAATCGTGGACGCACGCAAGTTCGT
>JAAUYT010000055.1 GCA_014804975.1 Clostridia bacterium | reverse complement strand
TCATGAGCTCTTCCGACTTTTCAAAGAGTTCGCTCGGCGGAAGCACAAACTTGACTTCCCCCTCGGAAAAGACAGCGACGCGGTTGCAGTTTTCCGCGATCTCGTCCATATCGTGCGATACGACGACGACCGTCTTGCACCACTCGTTGTGAAGCTTGTGCAAAAGCTCCATGACCTCGCGCTTTCCCGCAGGGTCCAAGCCCGCGGCAGGCTCGTCCAATACGAGCACCTCGGGACGGGATACGATCACGCCCGCGATCGCAACGCGGCGCTTCTGTCCGCCCGAAAGATCGAAGGGCGATTTGTCTTTGAGTTCTTCATAGTTGAGCCCCACCACTTCGAGCGCGGCGCGAACGGCGCTTTGCACTTCCTCGTCCGTCGGCTTTTTTTCTGCAAAATTCTTATAGCCGAACGCAACGTCCTGCGCGACCGTCTCGGCAAAGAGCTGATATTCCGGATACTGAAATACCATACCTACTTTACTGCGAAGGGCGCGGAAATTCGTCTTTCTGTCGGCAAGGTCGAATTCTCCTACCTTCAACTGCGGCAGGGGCGGCGGAACTTGTCCGCGCTTGACCTTCTGTTTGTAACGCTTTTTAAGAGACGACGGAAGGCGCAAAAGCCCGTTGAGATGCTGAACGAAGGTGCTCTTGCCGCTCCCCGTGTGCCCGATCACGCCGAAAAAGTCCCCCTCTTCGATCGTAAGGGAAACGTCTTTTAAGGCGGCAACCGCAAAGGGCGATTTCGCGTTATAGGTATAGCTTAAATGCTCCGCTTGGATACGCAATTTTTGATCTCCTCTGCAAGCGTTTCGATATCGAGCGTGTCGGGAACGTCAAGTCCCCCTTCGCGCAGTTTTTTGGAAATATAGCCGATTCTCGGCAAAGTAAGTCCGTACTCTAAAAGCTCGTCGCTGCGCGAGAAGATTTCGCGCGGCGTGGCGTTCATCACGATTTTTCCCTTATTCATAACGATAGCGCGGTCAGCAAGCAGCGCCTCTTCCATGAAGTGGGTGACGAGTAAAACGGTGATTCCCTCTTCCTCGTGCAGCTTTTTGACTACGTCGCAAATTTCCTTGCGCCCGCGCGGATCGAGCATGGCGGTCGCCTCGTCCAGAATCATGATCTTCGGCTTTAAGGCAAGCACGCCCGCAATCGCAACGCGCTGCTTCTGCCCACCCGAAAGTCGGGAGACCGTCGCTTCGCGCAAATCGGAAATGCCCACGGCATTGAGCGCAAAATCGATTCGCTCTTTGATTTCCTTTCGGGGCAAAGCGATATTCTCCGCACCGAAGGCGACGTCGTCCTCGACGATCGAGGCAACCGTCTGGTTATCGGGATTCTGGAATACGATTCCCACCTCTTTTCGGATATCGTAGAGCTTTTTGCCCTCTATGGTCTTTCCGAAAATGGAAACCTTGCCCCCGTCGGCTGTCAAAAGCCCGTCGCAAAGGCGCGCGAGCGTGCTCTTCCCGCTCCCGTTGTGTCCGAGAATTGCGACGAACTCGCCCTCCTCGACGTCGAAATTCAGATGTTCGAACAGGAAGTTTTCCTCGTAAGCAAAGGAAACGTCCTCGAATGAGATTGCTTTCATAAGGTTTATTTACCATATTATAGCAAATCACCGCATTTTTTACAATGAAATACCCGTGAAAATTAAAAAATATTTATGGATATAAAAAAAGCCCCGTCGAGGGCTTTATTAAGGATAAAAACACATAAAAAGAGAGTTGCAGTTACGTCCTTTCGACTGACAGCGTATTACTCGCCCGTTTCATAATTGAAACCTACCTCATAAATGAGGCCATCTGCAACTCTAATGTAATATACAAATAGTATAAGTTATTCAAGATTTAAAGTCAATTAAAATAACGCCAAACTTGCCGATTATTTTGCAGTCACCGCAGATTATCTGTTGGGTCACTTAGACTAATGCCTCGCTATCCCCTCTTTTCGAGGGGAATTTTTTATGATGCTTTCATAAGTTTTTTCACAATGGATATTGACTTTCCCAAAATTTTCCGCTATAATATCCTTTGAGCGCGGACAAGCGTATTTTTTCCGCGCGCAAAGAAAAAAATATTTTAATTTTATGGAGGTTTTTTGATGACTAAGATGACCATTGACGGCAACACCGCCGCCAGCCACGTCGCTTATGCGTTCAGTGAAGTGGCTGCCATCTATCCCATCACTCCTTCGTCCCCCATGGCTGAATCGGCGGACGAATGGGCGACGCAGGGACGCGTGAACATGTGGGGGCAGAAGCTCCGCATCGCAGAAATGCAATCGGAGGGCGGCGCGGCGGGCGCAGTACACGGCTCGCTTTCCGCAGGTGCGCTCACCACGACTTACACCGCGTCGCAGGGACTTCTTTTAATGATTCCCAATATGTACAAGATTTCGGGTGAGCTTCTCCCCATGGTCATGCACGTTTCGGCGCGTGCCTTAGCGGCACATTCGTTGAACATCTTCGGCGACCATTCGGACGTTATGGCTTGCCGCCAGACGGGCTTTGCAATGCTTTCGAGCTGCTCCGTACAGGAAGTTATGGACCTTTCGCTCGTTGCGCACCTTGCAACGCTCCGCACCCGCGTTCCTTTCCTCAGCTTCTTCGACGGGTTCCGTACCTCGCACGAGGTTTCCAAGATCGACGCGATCGACTACGAGGAAATGAAAGAGCTCTACGACAAGCTCGGTCTTGACAAGGACGTTGCGGAATTTAAGGCTCGCGCGCTCAATCCCGAGCACCCCATTCAGAAGGGTACGGCGCAGAACGGCGACACCTACTTCCAGAACAGAGAGACAGCGAACAGCTACTACAACGCGACCCCCGCTGTCGTTCAGCAGATGATGGACGAAGTCGGAAAGCTCACCAAGAGAAAATATCACCTCTTCGACTACGTCGGTGCAAAGGACGCGGAAGAAGTGATCGTTATTATGGGTTCGGGCGCTGAAACCGTAGAAGAGAGCATCAACAAGCTCAACGCAGAGGGCAAGAAATACGGTCTTATCAAAGTCCGCCTCTACCGCCCGTTCGTAGCGGACGCGTTCGTGAAAGCAATTCCCAAGACCTGCAAGAAGATGGCTGTTCTCGACAGAACGAAAGAGCCCGGTTCCCTCGGCGAGCCCCTCTACCTCGACGTCTGCACGGCGCTCCTTGAAAAAGGAATCAAAGATATCGAAGTGATCGGCGGCAGATACGGTCTCGGTTCCAAGGAATTCAACCCCTCGATGGTGCTTGCAGTCTACAAGAACCTCGAAGCGAAGAAGCCCAAGAACCACTTCACGATCGGTATTTACGACGATATCACGAAGACCTCGCTTGACTTCTCCAAGAAGTACGACGCGGCTCCCGCAGGCTCCACTTCCTGTAAGTTCTACGGTCTCGGTTCGGACGGTACGGTCGGCGCGAACAAGAACTCTATCAAGATCATCGGCGACCACACCAAGATGTACGCACAAGCGTATTTCTTCTACGATTCCAAGAAGTCGGGCGGTATCACCGTATCGCACCTTCGTTTCGGTAAAAAGCCCATTCAGAGCGAATACCTCATCGACTCGGCGGACTTCATTGCCTGCCACAACCCCTCGTACGTCATTCGTTACGACATGGTATCCGACCTTAAAAAAGGCGGTGCATTCCTTTTGAACGCGCCTTGGACGACGGTGGAAGAGCTCGACAAGAACCTTCCCGCGTCCGTCAAGAACGCGCTTGCAAAGAAGAAGGCGAACCTCTACGTCATCGACGCTATCTCGATTGCAGCAAAGCTCGGACTTCGCGGCAGAACGAACACCATTCTGCAATCGGCGTTCTTCCTCATCAACCCGCAGATCATGCCCTACGCAGACGCTGTGGAATACATGAAGAAGATGGCTTACAAGTCCTTCGCAAGAAAGGGCGACGCGATCGTTCAGATGAACTACAACGCGATCGACTCCGCAAAGGACAACCTCGTTAAAATCGACATTCCCGCTTATTGGGAGACCACCACGGAAGGCGCGGAGATGATCAAGCTTGCGGATAACGACTACTTCAAGAACGTCGTTGCTCCCATTCTCGCTCTCGAAGGCGACAAGCTCCCCTCCTCGGCGTTCAATGCGGACGGCTCCGTTCCCACGGGCACCACGAAGTACGAGAAGCGCGGCGTTGCCGTTCTCGTTCCCAAGTGGGTCGAAGAGAACTGTATCCAGTGTAACCAGTGCGCGTTCGTATGCCCGCACGCAACCATTCGTCCCGCTCTCGTAAAAGCAGGCGAAAACAAACCCGCTAACTTCGTAACGAAGCCCGCGACGGGCGTTCCCGGATACGAATACCGTATTCAGGTTTCCCCGCTCGACTGTATGGGCTGCGGCGTGTGCGCAGACGTCTGCCCCGGCATGAAGGGCAACAAGGCGCTCGTCATGACGCCGTTTGCGGAAATCGAACCCCTTGAAAAGGACAACTGGGAATACTCCGTAAATCTTCCCGACGTAGACCTTAGCGAAGTGAAGATGGCGGACGTGAAGAAATCGCAGTTCACCGCTCCCCTCTTCGAGTTCTCGGGCGCGTGCGCAGGCTGCGGCGAGACGCCTTACGTCAAGGTCGTCACCCAGCTCTTCGGCGATCGCATGATCGTTGCAAACGCAACGGGCTGCTCGTCCATCTACGGCGGTTCTTCCCCTACCTGCCCCTACACCACGAACAAGCAGGGCAACGGTCCCGCTTGGGCGAACTCCCTCTTCGAGGATAACGCGGAATTCGGCTACGGTATGCAGCTTGCATACAAGGCAAGAAGACTTGCAATCAAAGAGAAGATTGAAAAGCTCGTCGACCTTTGGAAAGACTATCCCGAAGACGTGAAGCTTTGCAAGGCTTGGATCGAGGGCATGGACGACGCAGAGGCAAGCAAAGCGGCTTCCGCAGCGCTTATCGAAGCGCTCAACAAGCACTCCTCCTGCCCTACCTGCGGACCTACCGTAAAAGAGATTCTTGCGGATAAGGACTGCCTTGTTAAGAAGTCCTTCTGGATCATCGGCGGAGACGGCTGGGCATACGATATCGGCTACGGCGGACTCGACCACGTGCTTGCTTCCGGCGAAGACGTGAACGTGCTCGTCCTCGACACCGAGGTTTACTCTAACACGGGCGGACAGGCTTCGAAATCCACTCCTATCGGCGCGGTTGCGAAGTTCGCTTCCAGCGGTAAGCGCGTTAAGAAAAAGGATCTCGGTATGATCGCGGCAAGCTACGGCTACGTATACGTTGCGCAGTGCGCAATGGGTGCGGACAAGGCTCAGCTTGTAAAAGCACTCAAAGAGGCTGAAAGCTATCACGGACCTTCCCTCATCATCTGCTATGCGCCTTGTATCAACCACGGCATCAACATGATGAAGTCGCAGGCGGAAGAGAAGTCGGCTGTCGACTGCGGATACTGGCAGTTGTACCGCTTCAATCCCGAACTTGCGGAAAAGGGCGAGAATCCCTTCACGCTCGATTCGAAGGATCCCACGGGCGACTATCAGGCGTTCATTTTGGGCGAGACGCGTTACGCCTCCCTCAAAAAGACGCAGCCCGAGGTTGCGGAAGAGCTCTTCAAGAAGACCGAGGAGAACTCCAAAGCACGTCTTGCAGGCTACAAGAAAATGGCCGGCAAAGAATAATTGAAGCACTAAAAAAGACGACCTTCGGGTCGTCTTTTTTTATTTGGGAACTCTCTTACTTTTCTTTTTTATGGTTGAAAACTGCGCCGATCGCGCCAACCACCGCGCAGACGCAAGCGCCCGCGGCAGGCAAAATCCACATGATATTCCAAAG
>JAAUYT010000054.1 GCA_014804975.1 Clostridia bacterium | reverse complement strand
TCGCTAGCCGTCGGGAAGTCCGTAGCACTCCACCGTCACGCTCCCCCCTCTCACGACCGCATTCAGATAGACGGGCGTATCGAAGGGGTTTACGAATTTTAAATCGCTGTATTCGGAGACCATCGCATCAAGCGAGGGCGGCACGTAGGAGACGGACAGCGAATGATTCCTGCTCTCGGTGACGTGCATACCCGCACGGAGCGCGGCGTTAAAGAGCGTCGTGCTCATCTGGCACACGCCGCCGCCCACCCCCTTGACGAACTCTCCGTCGAAGATGACGACGGACTCCTTGAATCCGTTCTCCGCCGTGCGCTTTCCCACGCATTGGTTAAAGGAAAATTCTGCACGGGGCAAAAGGGTCGTGCCTGCGATCTTCTCCGCGGCAAGGCGGATATTGTGCACCCTGCTCTCGTTCGAAGCGTCGAAGCGCGTCGTATAAGAGGATAAAAGCTTCGTCCGCTCCTTTAATATCTCTTGCGTAAGCGCGGGCACGTATGCGTGCGTTGCCATTTCTACTTCCCGCTCGTCTTTTTCGAGTGCAGAAAACACGCGGTCGAGCGTTTCGCCGTAATCGCAGACGAGCCCCTCTTTTTCTTTTTGATAAGTAAAGCCCGACGCCGAAAAGCTTAACTCGGCGTCGATCGCAAGCCGCGCGTTTTTATCGCACAGGCTTTGAATGCGGCTCTCCGCATTCGCCCACTGCCGAACGGGACGAACGGTAACGCTCGCTCCCTTTTTCGCGCTACGCAAAATCCGCTCCGCGTCGTCCATAAACGACAACTCGGGATAAGTAACGGTGACCCGCTCCGTAGGCGTTATCACGGTGAGCGGGAGCAGATTTTCGGCAATGTTTTCCCGCACTCTCTGCGCGGCTTCCTTTACGCTCATGCCCCCGACTTCAAGTCCGTTCGCAACGACGCCGCTCTTCACTTTTCCGATTGTGAAGCCGCAGAGCGCCAAGCAGGACAAAAAAAAGCTCCCCGTAAAGAGGAGCGACAAAATTACTTTCTTACGTTTGTTCATTCGCTTCCCCGCGCCGGCAAGCGGTTACAAAAGAGCGAACGCTTTCAAAAGTTCGTCGGAAGCGACAAATTCGGGCAAGCCCAAAATGCGTTCTCCTCCGTCCGAATGAAAATCCGAACCGCCCGTGACAAGCAGTTTTTTCTCCTTTGCATACGCCGCAAAGTATGCCGACTCCTTTTCAGTATGCGACGAATGAAAGCATTCTATGCCGTCAAGCCCCGCTTTAACGAGTTCGTCTAAAAGACTTTTCCGCTCGGATTCGCTCACCCATATCTGCGCGGGGTGGGCAAGCACGGCGATCCCGCCGAGGGCGTGAATGGTATTTATCGCGTCGAAGGGCGTAGGTCTGTACAAATCGGAATAGGCGGGCTTGCCGTATGAAAAGTACTTGCGGTACACCCAAAGCTTTTTGCGTCCCAGACGGCTTGCAAATGCGTCTACAACGTGCATGGTATGAATGGGCGTGTTCTTTTGCGGACGACTCTTTTCCACTTCTTCCATGGTAATATTCATTTGGAGCGCCTCGTTCGCCTTCTTCCGCGCGTCGTCCGCACGAAGATACGAGCCCTCCGCCCGCTCCTTCAAAAACGCTTGGTATACGGAATCCTTACGGCATTGATAGCCTAAAACGTGAACCTTTCCGCTTCTGCTGTAAGAGGAAATTTCCATGCCGCGCACGAATAAAAGCCCCTCTTTTTTTGCGGCTTCTTCGGCGCGTTCCACGCCCTCCATGTTGTCGTGGTCGGTCACGGCAAAGAGGGAAACGCCCGCATCTCTCACGCGGCGGGCAATCTCTTCGGGCGTATAAGCCCCGTCTGAAAAGACGGTATGTAAATGTAAGTCGGCGCGTATCATTTTACGATCTTACCCCCGTGAATTTTGATTTTCGTGCTCTCCTCACCGTATAATACGCGCTCCGCGTGCGTGCAGGTTAAAATACATTGCAGCCCGCGCGTGCGCTCGACAAGTTTCTTCCTGCGCGGAAGATCGAGCTCGCTCATCACGTCGTCGAGAATGAGGACGGGCGGCTCCCCCGTCAGCTTCTCGAAAATTTTCGCTTCGGCAAGCTTCAAGCTCAAAGCCGCCGTGCGCGTCTGTCCCTGCGAGGCGTAACCCCGCGCGTCCGCTCCGTCGATGGTAATTTTTAAATCGTCGCGGTGCGGTCCCACCGTGGTATAGCCGAGGCGGATATCCCGCTCGTAGGAATTTGCCATTTCCTTGACGAGCTTTTTTGCGATCTCCTCTTCGCTTTCGGGATAGTTCCCCTCCGCACCGACGGAAAGCGTTTCGCCGTTATCCGTCAAATAGGCGTGCGCCTCGGCGGCAAGCGGAGAGAGCTCTTTAATAAACTCCCGCCGCGCCCGAACGATCCTCGCGGCGTAAACGGAGAGCTGTTCGTCCCACACGGGAAGCGTGGATAAAACGGTGTCTATATCCTTCGATTTTAAGAGGTTGTTCCTCTGATCGAGAATTTTGGAATAGCGAAGCAGCGCCGAGCCGTACGAGGGCGAGGTCTGCGAAATGGATAAATTGAGAAATCTTCTCCTCTCGTCGGGACCGTCCTGCACGAGGCGCAATTCCCCCGGAGAGAAGAACACGCTCGTCATGTGTCCCAAAAAATCGACGAATTTATGAACTTTATTTCCGTTTACGAAGAGTGAACGCCCGCTCTCGAAAATTTCCGCTTCGAGCTTGACGGTGCCAGAGCGCGTTTCGGTTTCGGCGGCAAGGTACGCCTTCTCTTCCCCGAAGCGAATAAGCTGTTTTTCGTGGCGGATGCGAAGCGGCGAACCCGTGCAGAGGTAAAACACCGCCTCGGCGCAATTCGTCTTGCCCTGCGCGTTTCTGCCCGAAAGCACGTTGAGCCCTTCGGAAAAGAAAAAGGTCTCCCTTTCGTAATTTCTGAAATTTTGAAGAGTTAATTTTTTTATGACCATTTTTACGCCGAAATTCGAAGAAAAACGCTTTTCATTTCCCCGAACTTTTGATATAATCTATTATAACAGTTATCGACGAAAAATAAAAGCGTTTGCGAGGTCAAAATGGAAGAAAAAGCGCAGTACGGCTCGCTGTGGAATCAAATCCGCGAAGCGGCAAAAAAAATCGTCAATCCCATATCCTTTAATACCTTCGTGGAGAATCTGACTCCCGTTGACGTCGTCAACCGCAAAATCGTGTTGAAGGCGGAAACGGAGCTTACCGCTAAGGTCATTACGGGCACGCTTGCCGACCTTATCAGAAAATCGGTCGTCTCCGCGGACGTGGGGCTCGTCGATTTTATCGTCGTCGTGGACGGAAGCTCCACCTATACGCTCGACGAAATGCCCGACGCGTACGAGGAAACCCCCGTTCTTCTTGACCACCGCTATACCTTCGAATCCTTCGTCGAGGGCACCTCGAATAAATTCGTATATGCTGCTGCAAAGTCGGTCGCGGAAGCTCCCGGCGAAAACTTTAACCCGCTCTATATCTACGGCGGCACGGGTCTTGGCAAAACCCACCTCATGCAGGCGATCGCCAACGAAATTGCCGCGAAAAAGCCGCAGCTTAAAGTGCTGTATACGACGAGCGAAAATTTCCTCAACGAATACGTAGACAGTATGTACCGCAAGAAGGGCGCGGGACGGGAAGCGGATATCCGTTTCAGAAACCGCTACCGCAACGTGGACGTCTTGCTTATCGACGACATTCAGTTCTGGGCGGGAAAGACGGGCGTGCAGGAAGCCTTCTTCCACGCGTTCAATGAGCTGTACGCCATGCACAAGCAAATCGTCATCTCGTCCGACTGCCCTGCAAAGGAATTGACGGAGCTCGAAGAACGGCTCAGAACCCGCTTCGAACAGGGGCTCATTGCGGATATTCAGCCGCCCGATATCGAAACGAAGATCGCGATTTTAAAACGCAAGGCTTACGAAAAGCGGACGATCGTTCCCGACGACGTCCTCTCGTACTTAGCGAAGAATTCGGACAACAACGTAAGAACGCTCGAAGGCAGGCTCAACTCAGTCATCTTTGCAAGCAAGCTGCACGAGGAGCCCATTACCTTAAAGCTCGTCTCGCTCGCCTTGCAGGAATCGATCACCAATGCGCCCCAACAGGAGGAGGTCACTTCCGATTCCATTCAACGCGCAGTGTGCAACTATTACTCGATCACGAAGGCCGACCTTCTCGGCAAAAACAAGCGGCAGGAGCTTGTTCGGGCAAGACAAATTTGCACGTATCTCATGTGCGATATGCTCTCCCTTCCCCTCGTGACCGTGGGAAAGGAGATGGGCGGCAGAGACCACGCCACCGTCATCTATTCCCGCGAAAAGGTCACGGAGCTCATGCGGGTCAACGATACGATCCGCAAGGAAGTCAACGACATTAAGTCGGCGATTCTCAAACAATAAACGACCGCCGCGCCCTACGCGCGGCGAAATTTTTAAGGTAGTCTATGAACACGTTCTCGGAAGGAGCATACGACGCGGTCGTCGTCGGCGCAGGACACGCAGGCTGCGAAGCGGCGCTTGCGCTCGCACGCACGGGACAGCGCACCGTCATGCTCACACTCAATCCCGATTCGATCGGCTTTATGCCCTGTAACCCCTCCGTCGGCGGAACGGCGAAGGGGCATTTGGTGCGCGAAATCGACGCACTCGGCGGCGAAATGGGCTTGAATGCGGACAGGGCGACTTTACAGATACGAATGCTGAACCGCGGCAAGGGCGCGGCGGTGCAGTCCCTTCGGGCACAGACGGATAAAAACCTCTACCACCGCGAAATGAAAAAGGTGCTCGAACACACCGAAAACCTTAGAATCGTTCAGGGCGAAGCGGCGGAAATTCTTACGGAGAACGGCAAGGTCACGGGAGTGAGAACGACCTACGGCGGCGTATTCACCTGCCGCGCGGTCGTCGTTGCAACGGGAGTATATCTCAACGCCCGCACGATTACGGGCGAGGTCGTGAAAGAGAGCGGTCCCAACGGCTTCGAACGGGCGACTGCGCTCACGCAAAATTTGATCGACCTCGGCTATAACGTGCGCAGATTTAAAACGGGCACGCCCGCCCGCCTCGACGGAAGAACGGTGGACTATTCCGCCTTAACGGTGCAGAACGGCGAAGAGGTCTACCCCTTCTCCTTCTTAAACGACGGCGTGCCGAAAGAACAAACGCCCTGCTATCTTACTTACACCAACCAGGCAACGCACGAGGTCATTTTGAATAACCTCGACCGCGCCCCCCTATACAACGGCGAAATCTCCTCGACGGGTCCCCGCTATTGCCCTTCTATTGAAACGAAGGTCGTGCGCTTTTCGGATAAGGAGCGGCACCAGCTCTTTTTGGAACCCGAGGGCGCGGACACGACGGAAGTGTACGTTCAAGGACTTTCGACCTCTCTGCCCCACGATCTGCAAAAGGAAATGTACCGCACCGTCAAGGGGCTTGAAAATTGCGAAATCGTGCGCTACGCCTACGCGATCGAGTACGACTGTATCGATACGCTCGATCTTTACCCCACCCTTGAATTTAAAAAGGTGGAGGGGCTCTACACGGCGGGGCAAATCAACGGCACGAGCGGCTACGAAGAGGCGGCGGCACAGGGACTTATTGCGGGCTTGAACGCCTCGCTGAAATTAAGAAAAAAAGCCCCTCTCGTGCTCGGTCGGGGCGAAGCGTATATCGGAGTTTTGATCGACGATTTAGTCACGAAGGGCACGGACGAGCCCTACCGCATGATGACCTCCCGCGCGGAATACAGATTGTTTTTGCGGCAGGATAACGCCGATTTGCGCCTGACCCAAAAGGGATATGACGCGGGGCTCGTAAGCGGTGAGCGATATAAAAGATTCCTTGCAAGAAAGGCTATGCGCGAACAGATTATTGCTACGCTCAATTCCCGCGCCGAGCAAGGCAAGGCGAACGAGCTCTGCATTGAACAGGGCTCCGCGCCCTTGACAAGCGGCGTGACTTATGCGGACTTGCTCAAAAGAGGAATTCCCCTTTCAAAGATAAGAGCGAAGTTTCAAATTTTAGAAGGACTTCCGCAGGACGTTTTAGACAGTGCGGAAACGGAAATTCGCTACGAGGGGTATTTGAAGAATAGCGAAAAGGAAATCGAAAAGGCGAAGAAGTCCGAAGAAAAAAAGCTTCCCGCCGATTTAGATTATTCAAAGATCGAGGGCTTGCGTTTGGAAGCGCGCGAAAAATTACAGCGCGTGCGCCCCTTGAACCTCGGACAGGCGGAGCGCATTTCGGGCGTCAACCCCGCCGATATCGCCGTTTTGACCGTCTATCTGAGTTTGAAAAAATAATATCTTCCGTTTATTCCTCGTCGCTTTGAAGAATCAATTTGATATCTTCAAGCGACTTTTCCATATCCCGCAAAACCTCTTTAATTGTTTTTTTGCGTTCCTCCTTTTTATTTTTCTGCGGTTTCCAATAATCGCAAGGTTGACGTAATTTCCACATATCCCTTGGATAACGCTTATTTAATTGCTCATTGATGCAATGCCCCTCAATTTCCCGAAAGCACGTTTTCCTTTTCACATAGTGCGGAACATAATATTCACAATTTTTGCAATTCTTTTCATCTTCCATAATTTACCCCTCAAAATTCCTTATAGATTTAATTATAATGATAATTAAATAAATTACTTCACGACCCACGAAACGTGTACAAATTTTTCAACGTGACAGCCGATTATCTTTTGGGATTAGAAGATTAAATCATAATCATAACTACGCGTGCAACGCGTAGTTTGCACAAGCTCTAAAAGGGCATGGTACTGGCAGCGCTATTCGCGCGGTGAAGAGCTGCCAACCGCACAATTTACCCCACTACCGCAAATGCGGTCACCCTTTCGTCATTGCGAGCCGTAGGCGAAGCAATCCAGCTATAACTTCTCATCTTTTTCTGGATTGCTTTGGACGCGATCGGCGCGACTTATCGTCGCGCAACGATGCGCTATTCCGTCGCTTCGCTCCTTACGCTTCGCTCCGCGCAATGACAGTGGAAGAATCCTTTGACTTCAATAACGGCAACGCTTCCGCTTCTTTTTGTCCCCACGCATAGCGTGGGGTTTTCTTTATACAAAAAGTGCGCCCGCAGACAAATGTCTGCGGGCGCATTTTATTTATTTTATTTCTTACAACCCCTCTAATTCGTCCAAGGTCAGCGAAAAGGCGGGAACGAAGTGCTCCATAAAATAATCGACCGCACGCATTTTAAGCGCGGAGAGCGATTCTCTTATCGTCTTTTCCGCCTGCACGAATTCGTTGTTGCCCGAACGCAGCTCTTCCAAGCATTTCAGATATGCCGAAAGCTTATCCGCCGCCTTCATGAACTTATATTCCGTGCAGTTCTTATCCGCCGCCAAATAGGGCGCGATTTCGGGTTTCAGCTCTTCGGGCAGGGTCGAAGCAAGCTTGCCCACGGCGCGGTCTTCAAGCTTTTCGTACTCGCCGTGAATACTGCTGTTAAAGTATTTGATTGGCGTGGGAAGATCCCCCGTCATCACCTCGCTTGCCTCGTGATAGACGGCAAACAGCACCGCCCGCTCCGCGTTCACGTTCCCGCCGAACACCGCGTTCTCGATACAGCAAAGTCCGTGCGTAAGCATTGCGACCGACTGTGAATGCTCCATAATGTTCTCTTCCCGCGTGGAGCGCATGAGCTGCCAGCGCTTGATAAATTTCATTCTGTCCATGTAAGCGTAAAACTTTTCCATTTGATTACCTCTTTCCCGTCTATTATAATACAAATCTTTGTAAAAATCAATTGACTTTATGCGTTGAATCGCATATAATCTTTTTAACAACTGCATTATCCGTCGTGGGTGCTGTAACAGGCTGAGATGATACCACTTGAATCGGACAGGGTAATACCTGAACGAAAGTACGAGATTTCATGAATGATTCTGCCCACGCTTTATTGCGCGGGCTTTTTTATTTGCAACGGGGATAATGAGTCGAAAAAATTTTACGGAGGTTTTTTATGTCACTCTCACTCATGAGTGCAAAGTGGTACCCAATCCTCTTTGACTCCCCCATGAACGCCGCCCGCTCGGTTGCCATTTGGCTGACGGTTGCGCTCGTAGCCGCATTTCTCGTTTGTGTATTCGTACTGAAAGGCGAACGAAGAAAGAAGTTTCTCAAAATCAGTTTGATTTTTGCCATCGCTTACGCGTGCGTGATCGGAATCATGTTCCTCACGTTCACATTCGTCGAGGACGGAATCAAAACGATTCTTTTCGTTCCCTTACTCCTTCTCGTCTTAGCGATAGCGGGAAGCGCAATTGTGCTCGTATTCAAACGGAATAAAGCCCTATATATTATTCTCGGCTGTATCGTGGGCGCGGCGCTTATAGCAGTTTTTGTGTGCATGGGCGTTTATTATGGCTCGGGCGAAGCGGAAGAAAGCAATTGGGTGAAAATTACCCTTTCCGAAAACGTTGCGCTCTATCTGTGTGCGGCGGGACTCATCGGCGTAATCGTGTTCTTCGCCCTGTTCTTCGGCAGAAAAGACAAAAAAGGGTTTGACAGCAAATCAATCACTTATGCCGCAATCTGCATTGCAATGAGCTTTGCACTCTCATACCTTCGAATTGTGAAATTACCGCAAGGCGGTTCAATAACGGCGGCTTCTTTGCTCCCGCTCATGATTTATTCGTATATGTTCGGTACGAAAAAAGGCGTATTCGCGGGCATGATTTACGGAATTCTGCAAGCCGTTCAGGATCCGTTTATCGTTCACCCTGCGCAGTTCCTTTTGGACTATCCCATCGCGTTCGCGGCAATCGGCGTAGCGGGAATGTTTGCGAAGGTGAAAAAACTCGAACGCTTCCCTCAAATTCAAATCGCACTCGGCGGAATTGTTGCAAGCATACTCCGCTTTATTGCCCATGTGCTTTCGGGTGTATTCGCCTTCTCCGAATATTCTACGCTCGATAACGTTTGGGTTTACAGCATGGGCTACAACTCATTCGTATTCATTGATATCGCGATCGTAATCGTAGCGGCGATCCTCGTGTTCAGCTCCCGCGCATTCGTCAGACAGGTAAGAAAGTTCAATACGCCCGTTCTTACTAAAACGAGCGCTCCGCAGACGGAAGTTTTGGAAGAAGCGGCTCCCGCCGCCGACCCGCAAACGGAGAGCAAACCCTCTCCCGCGGAAATCAACGAAACGGACGACGATAAAAAGTAATAATACAATTACGCCTCTTACGAAATCAACCATAAAAAAAACAGCGCCGTTAGGCGCTGTTTTTTTATGGTAGAACAATGATATTTAAACCGAATTTTCTTTTATTCCATTTTTATGTTTTCTTTCTTTGTGTATTTTAACCGACGTGATTACGATCCCGACGGTATCGGCGCAAAGCAACACGATTGAAACGATGGAAAACGCTAAAACTCTCCCAACGGACGGTTCCCAATCTGTCAATATACTTTCGCCTTTGCCGTCTATATAAATTTCAACTTGCTTCCCAAGATTCTTTTCTGCTTCTTCCCTGCTTGTGTATAGGGGTCCCCACACCGACCAATATTTGATTCCGTTTTCATCGATATATTGATAATAACACTGAAAAGTAGAATGTCCCGAAGGAGAGACGGCATATATTTCGGCCGTTGCCGTTACACCGTTTTCTTTTATTTTCATTCTATACTTTTCTCTGAAATAACCCGATAAAAATAAGTATGCGAAAGCGAACAATACCACAAAAAACACGCAAAGCAAGACGAGAAAAGTCGTCTTACTTGCAGTACGCGTTCTTGAATAAGAGGTTGTCTTAACTCCCATATAACGTTTCCTTTTATAAACGTATTCAAGCGGTTATATCCACTGACTAACAGTCATTTTCGTCGTTACAGATTATGATTTGCGCCGTATAAATTCGCTGAATGAGTATGCTTTTACCCTTTACCACGGGACGCTGCAAAAAGAAATAATCAACGGCTTCCCAAATAAAAACCCAAGCCGCGATTTCAACGATCGACGTTACGTACAGGTTATCGGTAAAATAATTGATAAGTATTAAAGCCGTAAGCGCCAAAACGCCGAGAATCGTCATGATCGCGGAAGTAATTACGATGCGCTTTGCTTCCTTTTTGGTTTCGATATATTCCGCACGGTAGTGACTTTTCAGTGCCTGTTCCGCTTCTGCCACGTCGATATTGTCTGTGGTATGAATTTTTATGTTTATGTGCTCC
>JAAUYT010000053.1 GCA_014804975.1 Clostridia bacterium | reverse complement strand
TTGACGAAGCAGGCGGACGAACGCGTGCTCGAAGTGAAATCGAACGGCAAAAATTTTGTGGAGATCGTCAGCGACGGTACGATCGTGGAAATGCTTGTAAACAATTTGGCGGTCAGCTTCCGTTTCTATCGTCAGAATCCCATTTTGACGATGTTCAAACAGCTCGAAGGAAACGTTACGGACGTACGCATTACAGAGCTGAATCCACCCAAAATTTCCGATCAATAAGGGGATAAATATGAAAGGGAAAAAGATTGTATGCGGGCTTCTTTCGGGAATCCTTGCGCTGTCCGTATGCGCCATGTCGGCGTGCGGCAGTAAAAGCGAAAAGGATTATGCTTTCGTTGCGGAAGATTTATCCGATAAGAACGGTGCGGAGCTTGAAAATCTTGCCGACTATTCGGTATTTTATAAGCCCGACGACGGTAGCCGTGTGGGAGATACCATGCCCTACTATGAAGACGGAGTGTATCATATCTTTTATCTGAAAGACGGCGGCGGCGTTTCTTCGCACCCCGTTTACAGAGTGGATACGACCGATTTCGTGCATTACGAGGAAAAGGGCTTAGTGCTCCCCGCGGGTGATTCCAACGGCGGTGAAGCAATGATCGGTACGGGAAGTATCGTAAAGCACGGAAGCGAGTATCTGTTCTTCTACACGGGACACCCCGCGGCGGGTGCGGAAACGGTTCGCGTAGCGGTTTCGCAGGGAAATCTCGACAATTTTGTGAAACGGACGGATTTTGAAATTTCTCCCTCCGACTACGGCTTTTCCAACGATTTCCGCGATCCCGAAGTGCGTTGGGACGAAACGGACGAATGCTACTACTGTATCGTGTCCACGCGCAAGGGCGACTGCGCCGTGCTCGCGCAGTTTACGTTGAGCGAAACGCTCGAAGTAAAGGGCGAGCCGAAAATTCTCTATACCGATACGCGGGGCTTCAACGTACTCGAATGTCCTACTTATTTTGAGTGGAACGGAATGTATTATATCACTTATTCCGCGCAGGATCTGAACTTGGGCGATACGGACGAAATGTCAAATTCTTCTTACGTCCTCACGGGAAGCAAGGGCTGTGTGTATTATCTGTGTTCGGAGAATCCCTCCGAGGGGTGGCGCGAACCTGCAAATCCCCAGCTCGACAGTAAGGTATTCTATGCGGGCAAGGTGGCGTTCGGCAGTGACGCAATGCTCGTCGGTTGGGCGGCGCAGCGCGACGTAAATGCGACTTATAAATACGCATGGGGCGGAAATTTGGTGGCGCATACGCTCTTGCAGGACCAGAGCGGCGTTCTCTCGCTTGCATATCCGAAATCTTATGCAAACCATTTCGACGTAAAGCAGCCGCTATCCATCGAGAACGACAGTCTCTTGCTCGTCAGTTCAAGCGGTATGTTTAACCCGATTGCAAGCGAAAGACTCGAATACCGTTTGAGTATGAACGTCAATTTCTCCTCCGACGCGTCCGAGTTCGGATTGGTGTTCGGCTTAAAGGACAATATGTTCGACGCGGTAAAGGTTACGATCAATCCGCTTGCGGGAAAGATCAAGGCGCAATACGGACAGAACAGCGAAATGGCAAGCAACTTCCTCGCGCTCGAAGCGGATACCGATTACAGGATCGACGTCTTTGCAGAAGGCTCGAATTTCGTGCTCTATATCGAGGGCGTTGCGTTCACCTTTAAGGTAAGAAACGTAGGCAACCGTAGAATCGCGCTGTTCGCGCAGGACGGTATCGTGGAATTTAAGGATATTGCAATGTTTGCGCCCTCCCAAAGCGATCTGGACTTTACGGGAAGCTTTGACTTGAAGAACGGCGAGAGCAGAGATTTTTCGGTTACGCCCCAAAACGGTTGCTACGTAAGCGCCAACGCAGTCTTTAAGACGACGGGTGAAACGGAAATTTCTATCATAAGCAACGGAAAGACGGTGGCTTCGTCAAGCGGGAAGGACGTCGTTTCCCTCTTCGGATATGCGAACGTAAAGGCGGGCAAAGCGTTTACCGTTCGCGTGAGTGCAAAAGAGAACGCGACCGTATCGGGTACAATCGACGGTGCGCAAACGCATTACGTGCCCGTGAAGGGCGTTCAATCGAGAGCAAAGAGCGAAAATAAGGGTTCGTCCGTGATTGCAAAGAACGACGGATATTCTTCCTTTGACGCGTTCGTGAATCTGAACGATAAAACGGTTGCGGGAACGTTGCTCGTACAAAAGAACGGAGAAACCGTTTCTTCGGTTGAAGTGAAAGACGGGGTTGCCCGTTTGTCCGGTGCGGTAGAAACGGATAGCGGAGATACGCTTACGGCGTTCGTTGATTTTAATAGCGAAATGAGCGCGTATTCGCTGTATCTGCAAAGCGGAGCCGCTGAGAATGAAAGCAATCTTCTGCCGCTCGGCGTGAATGAAAGGGTGTTTGCCAATCCGTTCGACGTGGAGGTCGTTCCGAGCAATCAGCCTTACGTCACGGCACAGGGAAGCTTTGGAGAGCAGGGAACGAACGGCTTCGTTTACACTTACGGAAAGTCGATTGACGAAATGCAGCCTTGCTCCAACTTCAACGGGAACGCCGTCGAAGATTGGGAGATTCAATATACCGAGCCGACGGTCGGCGACGATCTCATTGTAAGATCGGACTGGATCAAAACGGGCGGACATTATTCGGCGGGTGTATCTTATATCGCAACCAAAGCGGGAACGCTTGAAGTAAGCCTCGGCGTAAAGCCGACGGAAGCGAGCGGCGGTTACGTGCTCGTTCAACTCTACCACAACCGCAACCGCATATTCGAATGCCTGAGGGGAAGCGATTGGGATTGGTGGAACGGTTCGGTAAGACTGTCCGTAAAAGCGGGTGATTGCATCTCGTTCGGAATCCGCAACGCGGGATATCTTTCGGACGACGGCGTAGCGGCGGCAAATTACAGCTTTGCCGTGCAAACCCGTTCCGATTCGGGAAACAGTTTCGAAGGAATGAACAAGGTTGCGGATTACAATGCGGACTTCTCATCCTCCAACGCTGCGGGGAATTGGAAGTACGGTTATATCAATAATTTCTTTGCGCACGAGGGCGAAGGAAAACTCTATTTCGAGGCTTGCGACACGTTCGATCAAAACGAGGCGTGGGTCAAAGAAGGGATCAGCGGTATCGAAATCAAGCGCGATTGGATCTGCGCGGAGAATTACGACGTATACGACGTCGCACTCGGTTACACCTTTACCGAAACGGGCTCCTATGCGCTCGAAGTGAAGTTCGTCGGCGAGCACGCAGAGGAGACGCGGCTCTCCGCCCGTATCATTCTTACCGATGCGGAAGGCAACGTCAAAAGCGCAAAGTTTATCGATGCCGGAAAATTCAGCAAAGATTGGGAACACGCAGAGTTTTCGTACAATGTAGAGGCGGGCGATACGGTTTACCTCATCTTCTTCCGCGAAGGTGCGGGCTATCATAAGGGACACGTAACGTTTAACGTTTACGAATAATAAAAGATAAGGAGAAAATTATGAAAAGAAAATTAATTACGGCAATCGGAATTGCGGCATTACTGTCGGTTTCCGCAGTCGGGCTTGCCGCCTGCGGTGACGATGAATGCACCGAGCACAAGTGGGACAACGGCACGACGACAATCGAGGCAACCTGCACGACGAACGGTAAAAAGACGGTCAAATGCACCGTCTGCGGAGAGACCGAAGAGCGGGATATTCCCGCCACGGGCATCCATGCTCTTTCATGGAAACACGAGGGCGGCGAGCATTGGCAGGAATGCGATAACTGTGATTATGCTACCGAAAAGGCACCGCACGGCGACGAAAACTGGACGGAAACAGATCGTCAGGACGCCGACTGCGTAAACGACGGTTGGATCGAATACGAATGTATCTGCGGTGATACCAAGACGGAAACGATTGACGCTACGGGTATCCATGCTCTTTCATGGAAACACGAGGGCGGCGAGCATTGGCAGGAGTGCGATAACTGTGATCATGCTACCGAAAAGGCGGAGCATAATTGGACAGAGACCGAGCGTCAAGCCGCTGACTGCGTAAACGACGGATGGATCGAATACGAATGTATCTGCGGCGATACCAAGACGGAGCCGATTCTCGCTACGGGTGAACACAACTATGCAACGCTTGTAGAAACGAAAACGCCCGCAACCTGCGCAGCGGCAGGGCTTGGGGTTTATCAATGCACGGGCTGCGAGGAAACGGAAGAACGTGCAATTCCTGCAACGGGCAATCATTCTTTCGATAAGGACGGGCATAACGATACGGAGCATTATAAGCAGTGTTCCGTATGCGAAACGGTAGATGAAACTTCCCGTGAAAATCACGATATGAATTACGTAACCGATAAAGAGGCAACGCTCTATGAAACGGGTACGCGTCATAAAGAATGCTCGGGTTGCGATTACCGCGAAGACGACGAAAGCTACGAGCTTGACGGTTTTGTAACAGATTACAGAGACGGCGTAAAGGGTACGGCGGAAGGCTGGACGTTCGGCAAGGCGGATTATAATTGGAGTGCGCCGACTGAAGAAAGATTACCGGGAAATACAGGGAACAGTGAATCGTTCCTGTTCACGGAGAGCGCATACAATGATAACGCAGACGAACCCGCATGGACGGGCAACGGCATTCAAGTAAAGCCGGGTTGGATTGACGGAAATTGGGTCAGCATGAAGTATGTGGTTGGCGAAAACGTAATGAACGCAACTTATACGATTGCACTTCGTTACAAGTACAATCCCGCGCCCGAGCATGAAAATCTCTATACCAACATCAATCTGCGCATTGCCGTACTTTCGCAGGACAACAGTTGCAAGTATTCGGAGTTCATCAGCTTTAATGGTAAAACCGGAACCAATGCGACGCGCGACATTGAAGGCCTGAACGCGGGCGACACAATTTATTTGTTCATCGAATTTGTCGAAGAAAAGGAAAGGAACGAAGAGGACACGGAGGATATTAACAGCAGCTGGTCGCAGGGCGACTTCCTTTGCCGCCTTTACGAAAAGAAAGCTGACGAGGCGCAAGCCTAACGTGGTTCCCGCTTCGCATAATTTTCCCAAGATATTACGGATAATAAAAAACCCTCTCCCGAAAGGGAGAGGGGGACAATTGGCAGTTTAAGTGGTTTCGCCCTGAACGAGCCGTACGTCGAGCTTCACAACGCCGCGTTCGGGCGAACCGCCGTTCTGCATTTCGAGCAAAGTATCTACAAGGCACTTCGCAATCAGCGGAATATTCTGTGATACGGTAGTCAGTTTCGGTATCACCGTTTTAGTGAATACCGTATGGTCGAACCCCACGATTTTGAAGTCGTTCGGAACGGAGATATTCTTTTCACGAAGTACTTGATAAAGCGCAAAAGCAATCAGGTCGTTGGAGCAGAACGCTCCGTCGAACGAAGAAAGATTTTCGCGGACGTTCTCTAAAATAAAGCTTCGGTAATATTCGACCGAGAAATGGTTTTCGGTGGAATACGTAACCGTCTCGACCCCGTTCTTTTCGCAGTAGTTCTTAAAACCGAGGTGTCTTCCGTGACCCAAAAGGCTCTTGTCCGTCAGCGGTCCTGCAATATGTAAAAGGCGCTTACAGCCCTTTTCATAGAGGTGCTGTGCGGCAATCGTTCCGCCGAGGTAGTTATCGGAACAGATGATGGGAATGCTTTCGTTTTTGTAGTCTTTATCGAACGAGACGACGGGGAAAGAGATATTGCGGTAACTGTTTTCATCGAGAATGTGCGAGCAGGCAATCAGTCCGTCGATGTTCTGTTCCTGCAAGAGTTGCAAGTATTCCGATTCCTTTTCGTAGGTATCGAATGAATTGCAAAGAATCAAACGGTAGTTATGCTTCATGCACTGCCGTTCCACGTTGGCTACGAGTTCGCTGAAAAACGGGTTGCTCGAATCGGGAACGATAATTGCAATCAGGTTGGACGTGTTGCTTTGCAGAGAACGGGCGATTTTGTTGGGATGATAGTTGAGCTTTTCCATCGTATCGTAAACGAGCTTGCGCGTCTTTTCGCTGATATAGCCGCGGTTATTCAAAACGCGTGATACGGTGGTGGGGGACAGATTCGCCTCTCTTGCAACGTCTTTTATGGTAAGCATTGTAAAACCTTCTTATCAATGACAATCGTTTGACTTATTATAACATGAAAATAAAAAAATAACAAACTGATTTTCGGGGAGAAAAAATGAAATTGTTAAAACAGAAATCTATTACGGCAGTTCTCATTGTTCTGTTCTTTGTGTTGTCGCTGTTGCTCGGCGTATTGCCCGCGGCAGGGCTTACCGCTTTTGCCGCAGAAAATACGGATTACGGCGAGGGATACCGCAACAGGATTTCCTATTCCGCACTCAAAGGATGGAATAACGACCCAAACGGTTTGCTCTATTGTGGCGGTGTTTGGCATATGTATTATCAGTATACCTGGAACGAGGAAACCCAGTCCACAAAAGTCTGGTGGGACGATATGAGCTGGGGTCATGCAACGAGCACAGACCTTATTCATTGGGAAGAACAGCCGGTTGCGATTCCCGCATATCGGCACGATAAAGACGGAAATTATTACGCGATGATGTTCTCGGGCAGCGCCGTGTATGACGAATATAATACGAGCGGATTATTCGATATTGACGAAGGCACGGGAAAGGTCGTTTCGGGACAGGGTATCGTTGCGGTCCTAACCCAGCCCCTCGAAGAAGCGGGCGGACAGCGGCAGATCCTTGCATACAGTAAAGATAACGGAACAAGCTTTGAAATTTACGGCGAAATTCTCGGTGCAAGGGACGACGGCGGTCTGCATGACGGCGAGTTCCGCGACCCCAAAGTATTTTGGAGCGAAACACACGAAAATTGGCTTATGGCCGTGGGCGGCGGTTCGATCCGTATGTATACTTCCGAGAATTTGACGGAATGGGACTACCTCGGCGAAACGGGTTATTGGGGAGAATGTCCCGATCTGTCTCGCTTCGAAGTCGAAGGGGAAGAAAAATACGTGCTCGTCTGCTCCCCCGAAGATAAGGAGAACAGCCATATTTATAACGGCACTTCGCGTGAGGATACCTATTATCCCGCAGAGTATTACGTTGTCGGGCATCTCGACGAGGACGGCTTATTTATCGGCGAAACGGAGCTTACCCGCCTGAGCGAGGGAATCGACAGCTACGCGTTCCAATCGTTTAATAATACTCCCGACGGTAAAGTTTACGGCGTGAGCTGGTCGGCAAGCTGGAAAACGGTTTCGGAATACGAATCTTTTCGCAAGAATTATAACGGCGGAATGACGGTCATTACCGAGCTGAATCTTACCCTTGAAGATGAAGAGTATGTGTTAACGCGCACGCCTGTAGAGGGATATGAAGGATTGCGTGACGGAGCGATAAAGAATTTTGACGGAGAGCTGAAAGCAGGCGAAAACGCGCTTGCGGGTGCAACCGCCTCGGTTGCGGACTTGGAAATTACGCTTGACTTTTCTAAGAGCGACGCAACGCAGGCAACACTTTTACTGCGCTCTTCCGAGCTTGAAAGAATTACGCTTTCTTATGATTTGGAGAGAGAAACGCTTACGCTCGACCGTTCGGAAAGCTCGTTGCTTGCAGGCGATACCACGCTCTACCGCATTCCCTATTCGGCGGAGGTGCCGCTTATCGACGGAAAACTCAATTTAAGAATTTTGCTCGACAGAGCGTTTATCAGCGTGTTTGCAAACGGCGGAAGAGCGAGCTTCTTCTCGGCGGTGTTCCCTATGGCAAGCTCGAACGGCATGAGTTTGACTTCCGACGGAGATATTTCCGTAAAAGCAGACGTGTATGCGATGAACGACATTTTCGGCGGTGTGCAAGAAGCGGACGATTGCTTTGTAACGGCAAGCAATATCTATCTTGCGCCCGGAGAAGAATATAAGATTTACGCCTATTCGTTCGGGGAATTCGACGCGGCGAAGCTAAATTTTGAAGTGCTGAATAACGACGACGGTACGTTCGAACTTACGGTGGACGGTGCGCTTGCAACGGTAAAGGCGTTGAAGACAAAGACCGACGCAGCGAATATCCGCGTATGGTACGACGGAATCGAAATCAAATGGATCAACGTTTACGTACACGAAAACGGATTTGTGAGCAATATTGAATATACGACGCATTGGGGCGGAACTTCCTACTTGAAAGAGGATGGTGTATACTTGTCTACGGGAGAGTCAGACGCGTTCCTGTTTTCTAACTCTGCGGCGGAAGAATTCTACTATTCGGCGGAGTTTACTCCCGAGAACGCTTCCGCGCAGGCGGCGGCGCTCGTGTTCGGCGTGAGCGATAACTTTACAGGTTATTGGGTCGTCACTGCCGACGCTACGGATCACAAGCTGAAACTTTGGCGTTCGGGCGTGGGTGACCTTGTTACAACCGATTACTATTTCAAGGCGGGCGAGCCGTTTACGCTGTCCGTCAGCGTGATGCAAGATAAGGTAAGCGTATTCGTGAACGGTGCAAAGCAACCGAATTTGACTTACGAGCTGAATGATTATCATGGCGGAAAAGTTGGTCTGAACGCGTTCAATGCCGCAGTTACGATAAACAACGTCGTATTTACGGATATGGGAAATACGGAAGGCGACGGACTGTATTTGGGCGACTGTCAAATTTACGGCGTTCTGAATCTTACGGACGCGGGAGCAATTTTAACGGAGAACGACTATCACTTCTTTGACGGTGTGTTTGAACTCACGGATGATTATCTGCTTTCTCTCTACGGAAGGACGACGTATCACTTCAAAATCAACACGTCGCTCGGCTCGTTCGAATATACGTTAAGAACTTCTTTTTCGTCAGTCAGCGTTATGGCGGAGCAGGAGACCGTTTATACCGACGAATCAGTAACGCTCTCCCTTTCGCGTGATACGCTTGTGAATCGCGTTTTGCTTGGCGGAAAGGAAGTCAAGTTCACTCAGGAAGGGCGCAAACTGATCATTGACAAAGGCGAGTTTGAAGGCGTTGAACTCGGCGATAACACGGTCACGGTGTACTCCTCCAACGGCAGATCGGAAACGCAGATCAATCTTTCGGTGCGCGATATGTCGGCAGTGAATAATTCTAAAATCGTAAGTATCGTATGTATGTGCGCCGTTTTGGCTCTTGCCGCAGCGTGTGTGGGCGGATATTTCTTGATTGTAAAACTCAATCATAAGAAGCGTGAAAATCGTTAAAGCTTTGCCTTGAACGTTATAAGGAAAATTTACTGAGGCGAATATAACATCGAAAAGGAAAGTTCAGGATATGAACTTTCTTTTTTGTATGCCGAAATGAGAGTATCCGTCGTCCGAACAAGGACAAAAAGACTTTGCCGAATGGCAACAATTACAATCGAATAAACAATCGAATAATAAAGTATCACGTTAAGAGGTATAGGGATGGTCGTCTTTAAGGCTGAACACGGAAACCGCCATAGCGTGCGGTATATAAAGAAAAAATATAATCTAATCAGTTAGGTTGCGCCGAAGAATACATACCTATAAAACGGCGAGCGGCAGAGCCAAATTTTTGGCGCTGCCACTATTTCTATTTGCAGAAGGTTTCATATTCTTCCATATAAACAAATAATCCGAACGTCTTACGAATTACGAAGAAGTTCGAATTATTACAATGTAGCTGGGGCGAAGTGATTCGAACACCCGAATGACGGAGTCAGAGTTGGATGGAGAATTCGAAAAAAGCGCGTTTTTAGCCATTTTTGACCTTAAATTGACCGATTTTCCTGTATTCGCAGAAAAAGTTTCCCCATTTTTCCCCAATCATATAAAAGCGAACTTTCAAATTATAAAGGTCGTTATTTTTTGAGTGCATACTTAAAAACCGTTACTTTGAGTAGTGGCTTTTTCATTGGCTTTATTCTTGCTTTTACTTTCTAATTTTGCTATAATGGTTGTACAATAAACAGTAATTTAACGGAGGAATAATAGTGAAATCAAAAAAACTGCGTATTACTGCGATTATTTCAGCTGTCGTGTTTGCGGTTGCAATAATTATTGCGATAGCCGTGTGTGTAAGCAAATGCAATACCGATGACGGTGGCGACGATACCGTTCCGGCAAGCATACCAGTTACATACGAAAATTTGAATAGAGGGCTTGTTGTTACCCGTGGCGGCAATAAAGGAAATATTGCGTACATATCTTGGCGTTTTTTGGTCAGCGATTCCGAGGGCACTACCTTTGACGTGTACAGAAAGAGCGGAGATGAAACGGTTAAGCTCAACGACGAGCCGATTGCCGACTCCACCTTCTATATTGACGAGGGGATAGATAAAACGAAAGAATACACCTATCACGTCGTGGCAAATACCGACAGTATGTCGGAAGAGAGCGAGGAATATACCTTAAAAGCCAACACTACTTCCGGTTGCTTTTTCACAGTACCTATTAAAGATGGAATAAAAATCAAAAACGTATGGGTGGGCGACTTGAACGGCGACGGTGCGTATGATTATGTATTGGATAGGGTTACAGGCAACGATACTGTTGACGACAGCGCAGACGACACCGTGCAGAGCCGCTTTTTAGACGGAGACGCAGGTGCGCAATCCATAGAAGCTTATTTAAATGACGGCACTTTCCTTTGGAACATAGACCTCGGCAAAAACAGCACTTATAAATATAACATTGAGCCGAGTGCCACTACTATCAGCGTAGGTCATTGGGACGGCGTAAGCGTTTACGATTTAGACGGCGACGGCAAAGCGGAAGTTTATATTAGAATTGCTAACGGCGTAACCTTCGGCGACGGTACAAAATTTGAATACGAGGACGATAAAACTTGGGACTACAACGGCACGACGTACGATTGGCATCAGTGGATAGCAAGAATTGACGGTATGACGGGCAAGCTCGTAGATAAAGTGCCTATCCCTGACGACTATATTGAACACGGCTGTATGGCAGCGCAGTTCGGCGTAGGCTTTTTAGACGGCAAAACCCCTTCACTCGTTGCCGTAATGAAAAACAGGACTGACGATAAATACCATACCTTCAATATGATGATTTGCGCATTCAGCGTAGAAGACGGTGCGCTTAAAATGGATTGGAAGTGGAAAGCGCACGACGAAGGAATAGAATTACCCGAAGGGCACCAATTCAGAATTTGCGACGTGGACTTCGACGGCAAGGACGAAATTTTGGAAATAGGTTTCTGCCTTAACGGCGACGGCACTTTGCGGTACTCTCTTGCCCCTTACGGAGTAAACCACGGCGACAGATTTTACGTCGGCAGGTTCAATAAAGACGATAACTTTATGACAGGTTACGGTATAACGCAAAACAACGATGAGAAACTTTGGGAGTATTGCTATAACGCTGCAACGGGCGAAATGCTGTGGCGGCACTATGGTGAAAACATAATTGACGTAGGACGTGGTTGTGCT
Organism: Clostridia bacterium; assembly: GCA_014804975.1. Lineage (GTDB taxonomy): Bacteria > Bacillota > Clostridia > Christensenellales > Borkfalkiaceae > Gallimonas. The sequence continues at coordinate 5,687 of JAAUYT010000053.1, read as the reverse complement.
GCTGATATTGATCCGACGACTGACGGTGTAGAGGTTTGGTCTTATAGCGGCATTTACAATGCAAAGACGGACAAGCTGTTATCCGAAAAGGGACAGACAATGTGGCCCGATATAAATATTCAATGGGACGGCGATTTATTATACGAGTCGTGCCACGGAAACAATAATTCTGTTTACATCGAGCAATGGGATTACGAAAACAAATCAGTTTCAAGGGTTGACAGCCTTTACAGCATATACAACAAAAGCGTTGGGCATTATGCTTCTGCCGACACGACGGGCAAATATCCGCTATTCGTTGGTGATATTATAGGTGACTGGCGTGAGGAAGTAATTGTAATCGACTACATCGATAACTGTCTTGTAATTTATACTACACAACAAGAAACCGATTACCGTATTCCTACGCTTGCGCAGGATTCCACTTACAGGGCGTGGATGACGGTAAAGGGTTATAAACAAGGCTCTACCACCTCGTTTTACTTTGGTGCAGATATGGACATTAAAAAGACTTTCCAAAGTTAAATTTCAATTTAGCAGAGAAAGAAAAATGGACATCAAAACTTGGATCGAGAATAATCGAAAAGCAATAAAGATAACTCTTGATTTTGCGAGCAATAGTGAAATGGAATAGTATTTAGAGCCGCTACATAAAGTAGTGGCTTTTTCATTGATTTTCGCTTCAGTTTTTGCTATAATGAAAGCAACCAAAAGTAAATGCGACGGAGGTGGAAAGTGTATAATCCGCAACTGACAACGTTTATATCAGTAGCCGAGAACGGTAGCTTTACGAAAGCAGCCGACGCTTTGTTTATCACGCCTACCGCCGTTATGAAGCAAATAAACACTTTGGAGGAGAGGCTTGGCATAACTTTATTTGACCGCACAAATCACGGCTTACAACTTACCGAAGCCGGCAAGAGTTTTTTGCAGGATGCCAAGTATATTATTGACTATTCGGACAGGGCAATCGAAAAGGCGAGAGAGATAGACAATAAGGACAAGCAACAGTCAATCCGTATCGGCACTTCTATAATGACGCCTGCCAAGTTTTTGCTCGACGTATGGGCGGAAATACAAAAGTTTAATCCATACTTAAAAATCGAATTGATCCCGTTTGAAAACACGCCGATAAACTCGGTAGAGATACTCAAAAATCTCGGCAAGCATATCGACATAGTTGCAGGACTTTATGACGACAACTTCTTGAAAGAACGCTGTTGTCAGGCGGCACACTTATACGATAAACAATTATTGTTTGCAATTCCCGTAACCAATCCGCTTTGCAGTAAGCGAAAAATAGAACTTGCGGATCTGAAAGGGCAAAAGGTATTGCTTATCCGTAAAAATTGGAACGAGTACATAGACGATCTTCGTGAAGATTTAACGGCAAGCGGCGTAACTGTTGAAGAATTTGAAATGTTTAATCTCAATGCTTATAACAGAGCAGTACAAGAGAACGTTCCTATTATCACAGTAGAAGGTTGGGAGGACGTACATCCGCTACTCAAAATCGTTCCCGCCGATTGGGAATATCGCATTCCGTTCGGAATACTTTATTCGCCTACGCCATCGAAACAAGTTAAAGATTTTATAGGAGCAATGAAAAAAATTTCACTGCAATAATCCATAGACAAAGTGAGGGCAGACCGTATAATGCGGTCTGCCTTTTGTATTTACTTTAAGTTCATACAGTAAACAAACTTGCAATTCCCTTTTGTCTTATGCCGTGTTATACTGTTATCGTTAAGAAATAGTTTGGAGGAATTATCAATGGAATACGTAACTTTAACTAACGGCGTTAAAATGCCCCAACTCGGATACGGGGTGTATCAAGTAAGCAAGGACGAATGTGAGCGTTGCGTTCTCGATGCACTCAAAGTGGGCTACCGTCATATCGACACGGCACAGAGCTATTTTAACGAAGAAGAAGTCGGTAATGCAATAAAGAAATCGGGCATTCCCCGCGAGGAAATATTTATAACCACGAAGGTTTGGATTGAACATTACGGCTACGAACAGACCAAGAAATCTGTATTTGAATCCATGCAGAAACTTAAAGTTGACTATATCGACCTTGTACTTCTTCATCAGCCGTTCGGCGATTATTACGGAGCTTGGCGTGCGCTCGAAGATATGTATGCGGAAGGCAAGATAAGAGCAATCGGCATATCGAACTTCTATCCCGACAGAATGATAGACCTTGCATCGTTCAGCCGCATTAAGCCTATGGTAAATCAAGTGGAAACGCACCCATTCAATCAACAAATCGAAGCGCAGAAATGGATGGAGAAGTACGGTATTCAAATCGAAGCGTGGGCGCCGTTCGGCGAAGGACGCGGAGGACTTTTCACAAACGAAACGATTGCGGCAATCGGAAAGAAATACAATAAGTCTGTTGCGCAGGTAATACTTCGTTGGGAGTTACAGCGCGGTATAGTGGTTATTCCCAAATCCGTGCATATCGAAAGAATGGAACAAAACTTGAACGTGTTCGATTTTACTCTTTCGGAAGAAGATATGCAGGTTATGGCAAGTCTTGACAAAAAGCAAAGTTCGTTCTTCTCGCACCAAGACCCTAATATGGTTGAGTGGTTTGTGCAGATGGTAGAGGAACGAAAAAAGAACAACGACCATAAAAAAGAAAAGAAGAATTGGTAGAAGGCAGACACAAACCCGAAACCATATTGTAATAGGGCTCCCGAAAAAAGACGAAGTATTTTTTCGGGAAGAGGAGTGGCAACGAAGTGAGGTTTGTTTTTGTGCTTGCAAAAAAACATTTGAACGAAGTTGGTTGCGACGAGGTTGAGTGGTTTGTACAGATGGTAGAGGAACGCAAGAAGAATAACGACCATAAGAAAGAAAAGAAAAATTGGTAAGGAGAAATGAAAATGAAAAAGTTTTTATCAATTATTATAACAGCACTTTGCTTTGTGCTTATGCTTTCTCTTGTTGCTTGTAACAATGGCAATAACGGCGAAGTGCCGCCTATCGGTGATGACGGTGAAAGACCTAACTATGAGGGAACTAAAACACTCGTCGTATATTTCTCTCAACCCGATGACGTGGATAACAGCACGGTTGTAATAAACGGTGAAACGCTCGGCAACACGCAGTATATGGCGTATGTGATTCAGGAAAATACGGGTGCAAATATATTCCGTATCGTTCCCGAAACACCGTATCCTACCAACCACAGCGAGCTTGTGAACTTAGCGCAAAACGAACAGCGTAATAAGGCTCGTCCAAAGTTTAAGGGCGAAATCGAGAATTTTGCTCAGTACGATACTGTATTCGTGGGTTATCCGAATTGGTGGAGTGATATGCCTATGATAATGTACACGTTTTTCGACACTTACGATTTTTCGGGCAAGACGATTATTCCGTTTAATACGCACGGCGGCAGTGGCTTTTCAAGCACAATTTCCACGATTAGAAGTTTAGAGCCGAATGCTACGGTTCAAAACGGAAAGTCTATTTCGAGAAACAGTATTCAGAATGCCGAAAAGGAAATTATAGATTGGGTAAAATCGCTCGGTTTTGAAAAACCCGACGTGCAATAAATACAGGAGATAATTATGAAAAAGATTTTTAAAGTTTTAATATGTGCGGTTTTGGGTGTGCTGATAATGCTGTCGGTAGTTGCTTGCAACGATAATCAGGGCAATCAAAATCCACCCGAAACGCCCGCTCAGCCGACTGCAAGTCTGACCTATGAAAAAAGCGGGAATTCATACACCGTTACAGGTATGACGGGCAAGGAAACGGCTGTCGTTATTCCTGCCGAATACGAGGGGCTTCCCGTATCCGTGATAGGTGAAAGCGCGTTTGCGTATTCAAGGCACAATGAAGAAATCTTGTCGGTTACGATTCCCGATAGCGTCACGACAATCGAACGTAACGCTTTCTATAACAGGTCCGAGATGACGACCGTAAATATCGGGCAAAACAGCCAACTCACGACAATCGGCAATAATGCTTTTTCGGGCAATCACTCATTGAAAAGTATATATATTCCGAGCGGCGTTACGAGTATCGGTGATTCCGCATTCAATAACTGCGGTTCGCTGAATAGCATCACGGTGGCAACGGCTAATACAGCTTATTCGGGCGAAGGGAACAATCTGATTGAAAAAGCAACCAATACGCTTTTAAGAGGTACGAACAACAGTATGATTCCCGCAACCGTTACCACGATTGCGCCCCGCGCTTTTTCGAGAACAACTGCAACCGAGCTTGTGATTCCCGTAACGGTTACGACGATCGGCAACTATTTTATTGCAGACAGCGCATACGCTACTATAAGCTATCAGGGCACAGAGGAGCAGTGGGACGCTATTGCTAAAACGAGCATGTGGAACTACGGCAACAGAGAAGTGGAGCTGAAATTCAATACCGAGTCTAAAATTCTTATCGTGTATTTCACTGCGGAGTACGGCAATACGGAAAAAGTGGCAAATTATATTCATCAACAAATCGGCGGCGATATTGTTAAAATAGAAGCGGCACAGCCTTATACTTCGCAAGAGTTAGATTACAGCATTCAAAACAACCGTCCCGAAGTTGAAAAGGCGGAAAACGCCCGCCCCGAAATAGCGCAGACTACTTACAATCAGATAGATATTGACAAGTACGATACGGTATTTATCGGTTATCCGATTTGGTGGTGGACTGCGCCTATGATTGTCGGCACGTTCTTGGAACATTATGATTTGACGGGATACGATATTTATCCGTTTACGCAGTCGGCGTCTATGAACGTAACGCATTTTAATACTTCTATGGAGTTCGTGCGCGAGTGTGCGCCGGAGGCAAACGTACACGACGGACTGTTTGCGAGAGCGACAAGTACGACGACGATCAACGCATATTTAACGACAAACGGGTTTATCGGTTAATAAGGAGCAAATAATGAAACGCATTTTGACGTTGATTTTATCTTGTGTCTTGTGTTGTTGCTTCGGCTTTATGCTTGTTGCTTGTAATAACACGCAGGGCGGCACGAATCCGCCGCCGAGCGGGGAAATGCAATCGCCCGAACAACCCGATGACGAAATGCCGCCCGTTGATATAACAAAGCCAACGCCAAATGAAAGGCAGACGATATATTTATGGGACGACGATAAAATTCCGTCGTGGCGCGGCAATCTCAACAGTAACGATCCCGCAGACTTCCGTCCGCATATCTTGACGTATCCCGCACAGGGAACGATAAAGGGTGCGGTGCTGATTTGTCCGGGTGGAGCATTTCAGTTCAAGAGTATGCAACCCGAAGGGTACAGCGTGGCGCAAAGACTTTCCGCACTCGGTTATCAATGCTTTATCGTAAGTTACAGATTGAGTCCGTACAGCCAGGCCGAAAGCGCGCTCGACCTTGCCCGTGCGGTAAGATACGTTCGTTATAATGCAAAGGCTTACGGAATTGACGAAAAGGATATTGCAATCGTCGGTTTTTCGGCAGGCGGAATACTTTGCGGCGAACACACACTGAATTGGAAAGGCACGGTATCGCCCACGAAGTTAGACGCAAATTATAATCCCGATGCGCTTGATGACGTGAATGCCGATATTGCGGCGGTAGGACATATCTATTCGTTTTACGGTAGATTGTCCGTGTCGAACAATAACGTGGAAACTTTAAGAGCGGGAAACTTGCCGCCTACGTTCTACGCATACGGCACGAGAGA
>JAAUYT010000052.1 GCA_014804975.1 Clostridia bacterium | reverse complement strand
ACACCGGGAGGGCCGACGAGACAGAGAATGGGAGACTTTAACGACTTCGTTAAAAGGTAGACGGCAAGGTATTCCTCGACCCGTTCTTTGACCTTTTCCAAGCCGTAGTGGTCTTCGTTCAAAACGCGTTCGACCTCGTTTAAGTCCGCGTCGTCCGTCGTCTTATCATTCCACGGCAGATCGAGCACCCAGTCGAGATAGTTTCTTAGTACGGTATATTCGGGGGAAGAGGTGCTCATCTTGTCCATGCGGTTAAGCTCTGCAAGCGCCTTTTCCTCCACCTCTTGGGGAAGCTTCTTGTTTAAGATTTTTTCACGGAGAAGATCGTTTTCCTCTTCGTTATCACCGAGCTCCTTATGGATCGCCTTCATCTGCTCGCGCAGGAAGTATTCCTTCTGCGATTTCTCCACGCTCTTTTTCACATCCTCGCCAATCTTGCGCTCTAATTTGGTGATTTCGAGCTCCTCGGCAAGCATGGATAAAAAGAGGTCCATGCGCTTGGGCAGATAGGTCTCCTCTAAAACGCTCTGTTTCAGCGTCTCCTTCATGCGCAGATAGTGCGCCGTAAAATTGATATAAACTTCCGCGTCGCGGATCGTGGAAAGCGTAGATTCCACTTCCTTGGAAATCTTTCCGTCAAGCTCGGTGATCTCCTTCACCAGCCCCTTTGCGGCGCGAAGAGAAGCTTCTTCGTATTCGGCATCTCCTCCGCGCACGGGAAAAATTTCTTCGATGAGCGTGAAGAAGCATTCCCCTTGACGGCGGTACTCAACGGCGCGGGCGCGGAAGAGCCCCTCCGCATACACGCGGATTCTGTCACCGGGCAAACGGGAAATCTGCTTGATACGCGAAACCGTTCCGACCTCGTAAAAGTCCTCCGCCTCTAAGCGCTCCTTGCTTGCGTCCCTCTGCATGACGAGAAAGACGTACTGATCCCCTTTCTCCGCAAGGTTCGTTGCGGCAACGCTCATTTCGCGCCCCACGTCGAACGCGACGCTCGCGCCGGGGAATATCACCTGCGCACGCATGGGAATTACGGGTAATTCCTTGGAGGCGATTTCGATTTTGCTCTCTTTGATAGAGGTTGAGATTCTCACGTTTTACGCTCCTCAATTAAAAACTGTATACTAATACTATATCACACTTTTGTGTAATTTTCAAACGTTTTGCGTACAGACAAATTTTTAACCCCGCTTTCTATAAGCGAGCAGTTCAAGGCGCGCGAGGAAAACCCGAAGGAGTTTACTAACCCGTAAATGACTAAGGGTTGCCACAGCGCAACACAGAAATGCGAAGCTTAGAGGAAGCGAAACCCCGCAGTAACTGCGGGGTTTTTATTATTTGACCTTCATAAGCCGTATGATTGCCGCACGCTCGTTCTCGTCAAGCTTGCCCTTGATATAGGCTATCGTCTCTTCGAGCTGCGGGATCATCACGTATTCGAGCGCGTTCACGCGCCGCTTGTTCCGCTCGATTTCGGCGGCAAGTAGCCGCACCGTCTTTTCGGTTTGGGCGAGCTCTATCATTTTGGGAAGAAGCTCCCCCGCCTTCTCAACCGCCGCGTCCGCTTCGCTCGTCATTTCGGAATAGGCGTAAGGGAGTCCCTTCCCCGCCTTTCCCTTTACGGTGATTTTGGGAATATCCACGCCCATAATGCACCCCGTCTCGCACTCTGCGGTGACGGAGGATACGGGAAGCGAAAACGCCGTCTCGGCGCGGTAGACGGGAGTCACCGACCGCGCAACGGAAAAGTCGCGCAAGGTGAAGGAGAGTTCCTTTTCCACCTCTTCCCTCAATTTCATATTCCGTTTTACAAGCCCCGTGAACTGCCGCACCATTTCGTCGGACTTATCCTTTAAAAGTTTATGTCCGCGCGTGGCAGTAGCGAGTCGCGCTTTGAGCTTTTTGAGCTCCATGCGCGTGGGGTTGACGTTGAGTCTCGTCATTCCTTGTTCTCCGCGTTGAAGTACTTATCGAGATATTCCTGACGGATACGCTTTAATTCGGAAGCGGGCAAAATTCTTAAAAGCTCCCAGCCGACGTTAAGCGTCTCTTCGATCGTTCTGTCCTTTTCAAAGCCCTGGCTGACGTATTTCTTTTCAAACTCTTCTGCAAACTTTGCATACAGTTTATCCGTTTCGGAAAGCGCCGCTTCGCCTAAGATTGCAGAGAGCTCCTTGCACTCCTTGCCCTTTGCGTAAGCCGCGAAGAGCTGGTTCATGGTGTCGGCGTGGTCCTCTCTCGTCTTGCCCTTGCCGATTCCCTTATCCTTCAAACGGGAAAGGGACGGAAGAACGTCGATAGGCGGGTTGATACCCTTTTTATAAAGGTCGCGCGAAAGAATGATCTGCCCCTCGGTAATGTAGCCCGTAAGGTCGGGAATGGGGTGCGTCTTGTCGTCCTCGGGCATGGTCAGAATGGGAATCTGCGTAATAGACCCCTCTGCACCGCGGATTCTGCCCGCACGCTCGTATAAAGTAGCAAGGTCGGTATAGAGATAACCGGGGTATCCGCGACGACCCGGAACTTCACGGCGCGCCGCCGAAACTTCGCGAAGCGCTTCCGCGTAGTTCGTGATATCCGTCATGATGACGAGGACGTGCATTCCGCAGGTGAACGCCAAATATTCCGCACAGGTCAAAGCAAGGCGGGGCGTTGCGATACGCTCCACGGCGGGGTCGTTCGCAAGGTTCGTGAAAAGAACCGTCCTCTCGATCGCGCCCGTACGTTTGAAGTCCTCGACGAAGTACTGCGATTCCTCGAAGGTAATACCGATCGCGGCGAACACGACGGCAAAGTTGCCGCCGCTTCTCACCTTTGCCTGCCGCGCGATCTGCGCCGCAAGCTCGGCGTGCGGAAGTCCGCTCATAGAGAACACGGGGAGCTTCTGTCCCCTTACAAGGGTATTCAGTCCGTCGATCGCGGAGATACCCGTCTGAATGAATTCGTTGGGATAGTCGCGTGCGGCGGGGTTGATGGGCTCGCCGTTGATATCCATTTTCTTTTCGGGAATGACGGGCTCACCACCGTCGCGGGGATTGCCCATGCCGTCGAACACTCTGCCCAGCATATCGCGGGAGACCGCTAATTCCTGACTGTGTCCCAAAAAGCGGGCGCGGGAATCGGAAATCTTCAAGCCCTGCGAGCTTTCGAAAAGCTGCACGACCGCCTTGTCGCGGTTGACTTCCAAAACCTTGCCTCTTCTAAGTTCACCGTTCGCACCGATAATATCGACGAGCTCGTTATAGGTAACGCCCTCCACGCCGTTCACGACCATAAGGGGTCCCACGGCTTCGGTTATCGTCTTGTATTCCTTAAACATCTTCCTTCTCCCCCTCGCCGATCGCTTTGAGTTCGCGGTTCATGAGCTCGAAAATTTCGTCGAACTCGTCAATTTTCTCTTCGGGAATATACTTTGCACGCCCGATCTTTTCCTTGCAGGAGCAGTTCAAAATCTCTTCGAGATCGCAGTAGCTTGCAAGGGCTTCCCCCGCAAGGCGGTTGAACTCGTAGATGAGGCGCAGCATCAAAAGCTGCTTTTTCATGGAAGTATAGGTATCGACCTCGTGGAAGGCGTTCTGGTGCAAGTAGTCCTCGCGGATCATTTTAGCCGTCTCCATGGTAAGTCTGTCTTTGCGGGAGAGCGCGTCTAAGCCCACAAGACGCACGATTTCGTCGAGCGCCGCCTCCTCCTGCAATATGGTCATCGCGAATTGACGGTACTTCATGAAATCTCTTCCAACGTTCTCGTCGTACCAGTTCTTCATGCGGTCAGCGTAGAGCGAATAGCTCACAAGCCAGTCGATCGCGGGGAAGTGCCGCTTGTATGCAAGCGATGCGCTCAGTCCCCAGAACACTTTTACGATTCGAAGGGTTGCCTGCGAAACGGGTTCGGACAAATCTCCTCCGGGGGGCGAAACCGCGCCGATCGCAGTGATCGAACCCGTCTTATTTCCCGAGCCTAAAATTTTAACGATACCCGCACGCTCGTAGAACTCTGCAAGTCTCGAAGAAAGGTATGCGGGATATCCCTCGTCACCGGGCATTTCTTCGAGGCGCCCGCTCATCTCGCGGAGAGCTTCCGCCCAGCGGGAGGTCGAATCCGCCATGATAGCAACGTTATAGCCCATATCGCGGAAGTATTCCGCAATCGTGATACCCGTATAGATAGACGCTTCGCGCGCCGCCACGGGCATATCCGAGGTGTTCGCAATGAGCACGGTGCGCTTCATCAAAGGTTCGCCCGTCTTGGGGTCTTTGAGTTCGGGGAACTCGTTCAGAACATCCGTCATTTCGTTGCCGCGTTCGCCGCAGCCGATATATACGATAATGTCCGCGTCCGCCCACTTTGCAAGCTGGTGCTGCACGACGGTCTTGCCGCTTCCAAACGGACCGGGCACCGCCGCCACGCCCCCCTTTGCAATGGGGAAGAGCGTATCGATCACGCGTTGTCCCGTAACCATGGGGAAGGAAGGCGAAAGCTTTTCGCGGTAAGGTCTGCCTTTACGCACAGGCCACTTTTTGAGCATACAGATATTCTTTTTGCCCGAGGAAGTCGAAACGGTTGCGACCGTCTCTTCGATGGTGTAGTCACCCTCATTAATTGCCGTGACCTTTCCGCTGATTCCTTGGGGAACGGTAATGCGGTGTTCGACGATCTCCGTCTCGTTTACGATTCCTAAAATATCCCCTTCCTGCACCTCGTCGCCCACGCGCACGCGGGGAATAAAGTGCCACTTCTTTTCGCGGTCGAGGTTGTTTACGGACACGCCGCGCGAAATGCGGTCGCCGTATTTAAAATATAAAGTCGTAAGCGGGCGCTGTATTCCGTCGAAGATACCCGTGATAAGACCGGGCGCAAGCTCTGCCGAGAGCGGGGCTCCCGTCGATTCGACGATATCGCCCACTCCTAAGCCCGAGGTCTCCTCATACACCTGAATGGAAGCCTCGTCGCCTCTTAATTCGATCACTTCACCCACGAGCTTCTTTTGAGAAACGCGCACGACGTCGTAAAGCTTTGCGTCCGCCATGCCCTCGGCTACGATTAAAGGTCCCGATACTTTGATTGTTTTACCTGCCATAAATTCAGCTCCAATTCGTTATATAAAGCAAATTTTCAGTCGTTTGAAAAGAGGTCCACGCCGAGCGCCCTCTCGCTTGCCCGCCGTATCTCCTCCGCGCCGAAGCCCGTGCTTCCGTTCTTCGAGGGAATGGTCAATACCACGGGATAGGGCGTTTCGTCAAAGCGCCTTAAAAAGTCGGAAAGCTCGCGGGCAAGCTCCTCCGTTAAGAAAATTACGGAGTACTCCCGCGCAACCCTGCGTAAGGTTTCGCGCGCGCTCTTCGCGTCAATCGCGGGGAACGAATCCACGCCCGCCGCCTTGAATACCATAATGCTGTCGCCGTCGCCGACGATCGCACACTTTCCCGTCATATCTTGCCCCTCAAACGCTTTTTGATTTCCGCCTCGTTTAGTCCCGCCCGCAAACAGACGAACACTACCCGCACGTTTTCGTTCTCCACACGGCGGCGGAAAATATAGTAAAGAAAAGTCCCCTGTCCCGAAAGCTCGTAGGGCTTTTCCGCAAAGAAGTCCGTCTCGAAGGATTCGAGCATTCTCTCCGCTTCCATAAAGCCGCCGCCCGAAGAGGCAACGAGCTTTTTTACAAACGGGTTATAGTCAGTCTTTTCGAACGCCTTTAATGCGGCGTCCTCTCCCCCGTAAACGGAGGCAAGCTTTTCCTTTGTAAGCGACCCGCCGTCAACGAAAAACTTCTCCGCCTCTTCTGCGTTCTCCGCGCGGAAATAGGTCAAAAGGTTGGTCATATCCACGCGGCGCACGAGCAGTTTTCTGCACACTCCGAACTTTTTCAAAACGCGGGAAAGATAGGCAAACTGCGCTTTATCGAAAAGAAAACCGACTTCCGCACCCGAGGGATTTTCGCCCTCTAAAATCGTTTGCGCCTCTTTGATTGCCGCACTCAGCTCTTTTCCAAGCTTTTCCGTATTCCCCGCCTCGATAAGCCGCGCGATCTCTTCGTGGTCAAACTTTCCGTCGCCGCCGAGCATGGGCTTAGGGTCGGTATTCAAATACCGCGCCTTTACGATCGCCTTTGCGTTGTGGAAGTCGCGCGGAGAAAGAAGGTACTCCTCCACCTCGTCCGTGGGGGCGTACTCGCGGATAAATGCGTCGATCTCCCTTTCGTCGGCAAGAATCAAGTCTTCAATGTCGAGCGAAGGGTCCCCGCCGAAGCCGCTATCGAGTAAAAGGCGCAAAGCCTCTTCCCCGCTCATGGAACACATTTTGGCGAGTTTATCTTTGAGGAGCTTTTTCTCCTTGACGGCAATCACGCCGCTTACATAAGCGCTGTCTTTTCTCTTACTCACGTCTTAAAAACCTTTGCGGCAAGCTCCGCCTGATTCTCCTCTCTGTCCGCTTTAAGGAGAGCCTCGTACGAAATATCACGGTCGCACTTCTTTCCCAAAAGATAGAACCCGCCCTTAATCTTCGCGCGCTTAGAGGAAAGCTTATAGCCCGCTTTCGTGATCGCCTTTTCCGCCGCCGCGGGATAGGGATAGTCCTCGGACAAAGAAACCGTATCTCCCTCGGAAGCGAACTCTTTGAGAAGGCAACAAAGCAGCTCCGTGCTCTCCTTTTCGGGGAGTTTAAAGAGCGATTCGAGGGCGCGCTCGTAGATCGTATCGATGACGCGCCGCCGCTCTTTGAGGTTGAATTTCTTCGCCTCCAAACGAACGGTTGCCGCGCTTCCCTCTTCAAGGGCACGGATACGCTCTGCGACTTCCTTTTCCTCGCGTTCGCGGCTCTTTTTTGCGTCGTCCTCCGCTTCCGCCTCGATCGAAGCCGCCTTCTTCTTTGCGGCATCAATTAGCGCTTCGGCTTCCCCCTGCGCGTCGGAAAGAATTTTTTCTTTCAACGATTCAAGACTCATGATTTACCCCAACATGATGGAGATAAGCATACCGAGGATCGCGTAGAACTCGATCATTGCGGGATAGATGATAAGCTTTCCGCCGAGAGACTCCTGCTTGCCGACTGCATAGATACAGTTCGCCGCCGCCTTCCCCTGGAAGAAGCCCGAAACGAGACCGGAAATCGCCATAGGCATGACCTGTCCGAAGACCGCCCAGCCCTCCGCCGCCACCATGCCCTCGTGCAGTCCGCCCGAAGCGATAATGGCTACGATAAAGCCGTAGATACCCTGCGTTGCGGGAAGGAGCACTAAGATAAGCACCTTACCGAACTTCTTCGGGTCCTCGCCGAGGATTCCCGCCGCCGCGCTACCCGTCTTATAAAGACCGATTGCGGAGCCGATGCCGCACAGGATCACGCAGATCGCGATCCCCGCCATAGCAATGGCATAACCTGTTGTAAACATAACAACCTCCAATATATCCTTTTCTATATATTTTTTAATTTATTGACGCGCTTTTGACTTTTCAAGCGTCTTCGCTTCGTAAGCCTTGGGCATAATAAATACGTGACTGTGTTTGGAGCCGAGCGGTGCAAAGAGCTCGCCCTCTCCCTCGAAGAATCTGCCGTAGAATTCCACGTATTGAAGTCTTGCGTCGTGAATGTACGCACCGAGTAAACTCAACGCAAGGTTCAGAAGATGTCCCAACAAGAGGAGCACGACACCGAGCACAACGAGTCCTGCGTTCCCGCTCACGATCATGCCCGTACTGCCGCCGTAGCCCGTAAGCGCATAGCCCGATACGATTTCCGCAATGACCGCGCCCGAGAGCATAAGTCCGTACAAACGCGCATAGCTCAATATATCCGAAGCGTAGTTGATAACGCCGTACGCGGCACCGAAGCCCTTCGTAAACTTTCCGAGAAGCTTCTCTTTTCTTCCCGCAGTCAGCATGGCAACAAGGAGCATGACGCCCGCCATTCCTCCGCCGACGTAGGCAAGAATTTTCATATTCAGCTCCTCGACGAGTCCCGCAATCGCAAGCCCCACGCCGATAGAAAATACCGCCCACACAACGCCGTCTAAAATACCGTCCCAAACCTTTCCGCGCCGCCAAGCCTGAATCGCGCGGCACACGTAACCCGCAAAGAGCTGAACGACTCCTATTTCAAGCGCAACGATCAAGAGCGCGGGAATGGCAATTCCGAGGATATACCAGTTCGTGTCTCCCTCTAATAGTGGCGGCATCACGCGCACGGGCAGAATGCCGATTCCAAAGAGAGAGTTAAACAGGAAGCCCCAGATAATTGCAAACACGCCGCCAATCGCAAACACCGCGGCAAGCCGCTTTAAGCCGTTATCCTTCACGCGGTTCTTCCACCAGAGAATACCCCCGCCGAGAAGCATAAACAGTCCGTAGCCGATATCCCCCATGATAAAGCCGAGGAACACGCTGTAAAAGATACCCATGATCGTCGTGGGGTCGAACTCCTTCGCGTTCGGGGGAGAATACAAATTCGTGATCGCCTCGAAGTTCTTTGTAAGACCGTTGTTCTGCATGAGCGTAGGCGGCATTTCGTCCTCATCGGGCTCGACGAAATCGAAGTACGCCGAATCCGTTACGGAAGAAAGCGCCGAAGAAATTTCCTCTTCGCTCCCCTTCGGCGCGTACGCTTCCAAAAGAATTACGCGCTCCGTCGCAAGCATTTTTTCGGAAACCGACTCCGCCTTTTCAAGCTCGTAGGCAATGCGGTCGCAGTACACCTTCAAAAACCGAAGATCTTCAAAAAGCGCAAACTCTTCTTCTGCGTTCTTTTCGATCTCTTCGAGTAAACTTTTCTTTTCTTCGTTCAGGCGGGCATACAGCTCTTTGCCCGTGCCGCTCTCTTTGAGGAAGGGACAGGGCGCAAAGTCGAGCCCGTGCAAAAGCTCTTCCGTCTCCTTCTCCGCTTCCTTTAAAGCGACGACGAGAAGGGTTTTTCCTTCGAGCTTTACGCAAACTTCCGTAAGACCTTCGAAGAGCTCCTCCTTCGCGGTTTCCGCCGTACCTAAGAATACGCGCACGCGCGAAGAATTTGCAAAAGACGAAAACGGAATATCAAATTCCTTATAAGGTTCGGCAGATACGATCGTCTTTTCGAGCGCCGCAAGGCTTGCGTTCAGCTTTACCCGCTCGGCAGCCAAGCCCTTGATTTTTGCAATCAGCTCTTCCGCCTCTTGCCGCTTTCCGTCGGCAGTTATAAATT
>JAAUYT010000051.1 GCA_014804975.1 Clostridia bacterium | reverse complement strand
CTTCAGGGACTCGAACCCTGGGCCCACTGATTAAGAGTCAGTTGCTCTACCAACTGAGCTAAAGCTGCATGGGCGCCGTGTGGTAACGGCTATGTGGTGGTCCATCCGAGATTCGAACTCGGGACACCTTGATTAAAAGTCAAGTGCTCTACCGTCTGAGCTAATGGGCCGAAATGGCTGGGGTGGCTGGATTTGAACCAACGAATGCCGGAATCAAAATCCGGTGCCTTAACCACTTGGCGACACCCCATTATAGACAGAGTGGGGCGGGCGACGAGAATCGAACTCACGACCTCCAGGGCCACAATCTGGCGCTCTAACCAACTGAGCTACACCCGCCATATAAATTGGTGCGCCTGAAGAGACTCGAACTCCTGACACACGGCTTAGATGGCCGTTGCTCTATCCACCTGAGCTACAGGCGCATTACGCGTGGAAGAAGGACTTGACGCCTCTTTCATTTGCAAAAAGAGTGGAGCGGGTGATGGGAATCGGACCCACGCGGCCAGCTTGGAAGGCTGGAATTCTACCATTGAACTACACCCGCATTTCCTAACGCTTGATTATTCTAACAAAGTTTACAAAATCTGTCAACCGATTTAAGGGGATTCCCCGCAATTTTTATCAAAAAATTTGTATCTGTAAGAAACGCCGCTCTTACTTTGCGCCGTCGCGTTTGAATACCTTGCCTATTGCCTTAAAGAATATTTTCGTATCGAGCCCGAACGAACAGTGATCCACGTAATAAAGTTCGAGCGCTTGCCGCTCGCCGCTCGTGTAAGTCGTATTGCTCCTGCCGTTCACCGCCCACCAGCCGATGAGCCCCGGTTTGACCGAAAGAAGCTTCGCCCCGTCTTTTCCGTATTTTTCGTCGATTTCTTCCTGAATCAGCGGACGAGGTCCCACGACGGAAATCTTACCCGTAAATATCGCCCAAATATTCGGAAGCTCGTCAAGACTCGTTTTGCGTAAAAACTTGCCGATCTTCGTAATGCGGGGATCGTTGTCGATCTTGTACTCCGTACGGTACTGCTCCATTTGTTCGGGCGTAAGATATTTTTCAAAGTTGTTCGCGTCCTTTACCATGCTCCTGAATTTGGGCAGATAAATGGTTTTTCCGTTCTTGCCGACGCGTTTCTGCTTATATACGGGCTTTCCGCCGTCGTTTACAAATACGGCAAAGGTCAGAATCAAATACAGCCACGAGAACACGAGAAGCACTAAAAAAGACGTTATAATATCGAACGATCTTTTGAAAAACAAATAGCAGCCGTAGCGGAAGCCCTTTTTGCGGTAAGAAGGATAAACTTCCTTTTCTACGGTCTCTCCCCTATCCTCTTGAAGTTCTTCCTCCGTTACCCCCACTTTTTCATTGACCTTGTTTACGACTTCTTGCGCAAGATCGATCTCTTTCGAAGAGTTTTCAAAAGCGTTGCTCTCCGATTCGGGCGCAGCGGATTCCGCTTGAATATTATCTTTTATCCCCTCGTCGGGCTTGTTTTCCGAAATGTTCTCCATGACGATCATGGTCTCCGAATTGATTTTCTTTCGTTTTCGTGCATCAATGCAAGACAAAAGTAATTATAACACACGTAAACGAAAAATGCAACGATTTATTAGCGTCCGAAAGCGGTCACAGTTCGATTTTGTCCATACTTGACAAATTTAACCCGTGGCGTTATAATAAAGGCATGACGAACCTCGACGAATTACAAGAGCTCTATCTCACCCGCCAAAGCTGCCGCTCTTTCGACAGCAATAAAACCGTAGATCCCGCGCTCTTAGAGCGCGTGTGCCGTTTGGCGCTTCTGTCCCCTTCCGCCTGTAACGCCCAACCGTGGAAGCTCTACGCCGTCACGGGGGAAAAGGCGAAAGAACTTGCAAAGGGCTTGCAGGATATGGGCATGAATAAATTCGCTTCCGACGCACCCGCCCTCGTTGCGATCACGGAGAGCAAGGGAAACGTGACCGCCTCGGTGGGCGCAAAAATCAAGGACAACGATTTTACGCACAACGATATCGGCATTTTAACGGCACACCTCGTACTTGCGGCGGAAGCAGCGGGACTTCAAAGCTGTATTCTCGGCTGGCGGAACGAAAAGAAAATTTGCGAAGCGCTCTCCCTTCCGAAGGGCACGCGCATTCCCGAAGTCGTCGCTCTCGGCTATGCCACGGACGGCTATGAAGTGCGTCAAAAGAAGAGAAAGAACGAAAAGGAAACTCTGGTTTTTATCAATAAATGAAAGAGACCTTGACAAGTAAAAAATAAGCGCGTATAATATTCGTGTTTAAAATAAAACGAAATAGGAGTGAATGATTATGTTTTGTCAACATTGCGGCAACCAAATTGACGACGACGCTAAATTCTGCCCGAAATGCGGCGCAAAAATAAACGAAGCGCCCGCACCGCAGGGCGAAAAGGACGAGTTTTTCAGAGACGTACCTCCCTCCCCGCCTGCGTATCAGCAGCCCTATTACGCGCAACAGCAACCCTCTAATAAGACGAATACCCTTGCGGTCATAGGCTTCGTTTTTTCCTTCTTAATTTCAATTGTAGGACTTATCTGTTCGATCATCGGGCTCCAACAGTGCAATCAAACGAAGGAAGGTGGAAAAGGTCTTGCGATTGCAGGAATCGTGATCAGTTCGGTTTCCATGGGTATCGCCGTCATTGTTTCGATTGTGGTGCTCTGCTACTATCCCTTTTTATTCTTATTATAACAACGTTAAAAAAGCGCTCCCGACAAGGGAGCGCTTTTTTATTTATCGCGTTTCTTCTTTCTGATCTCTTTGACCTTGGCTTCGTATCCGTGATCGGACGGAGAATAATAAACTCTGTCTTTCAACGAATCGGGCAGGTACTGCTGTTCCACCCAACCGCCGTAGCTGTGCGGATACTTGTATTTTCCGCTTGCCGCCTTCATCTCCTTGGTGCCGTAAGAAGTATCGCGCAGATATGCAGGCACGTTGTCGTCGCGGTTCTTGACGGCGTCCTCGCGCGCCGCGTTCATCGCCGTGACGACGGAATTGCTCTTCTCCGCCTCGCAAACGTAGATAATCGCCTCCGTAAGGGGCAAGAGCCCTTCGGGGTAACCCATGTTCTGAAAGGCGGTCAAGGCGCTTGTAGCCACTACGAGCGCGTTTGGATCGCTCATGCCGACGTCCTCTGCGGAATGTGCCATAAGCCTTCTGAACACGAGAAGCGGATCGCACCCGCCCTCGATAAGCCGCATAGCGTAGTAGAGCGCGGCGTTCGCATCGCTCCCGCGGAGCGACTTGCAGAACGCGGAGAGCAAATCGTAATACAGATCCTCGTTATAGGAGAGCGCCTTGCGCTGAATGGACTGTTCCGCGTCGGAAAGCGTGATATGAATTTTTCCCTCGTTATCGGGCGAAGTCGTGAGTGCGGCAAGCTCCAAGGCGTTGTACGCCGTTCTAAGATCCCCCGCCGCGGTGTCGGCAATATGGTCGAGCGCTTCTGGATCGATTTCAATGAGATAGCTTCCAAGCCCCTTCCGCTTGTCTTTGAGCGCCCGCAAAAGCGCGCCCTTGATATCGCCGGACGAGAGCGCCTTGAACTCGAACACGCGGCAGCGCGAAACGATAGCGGGCGTCATGGAAGCGTACGGGTTTTCCGTCGTCGAGCCGATAAAGATGACCGTCCCCTGTTCGATTGCGGGAAGCAGAGAATCGGACTGCGTCTTGTTAAAGCGGTGACACTCGTCGAGCATTAAATAGGTGCGCTTGTTGTAAAGCTTTAAGTTCTCCCGCGCCTTCTCGACCGCCTTTTTTACGTCCGCAACGCCGGAGTTTACGGCGTTGAGCTTGACGAACTCCCCGTTCGTCGTCGCGGCAATAATGTTCGCAAGCGTCGTCTTTCCGCAACCGGGAGGTCCCCAAAAGATACAGCTTCCAAGCCTATCGAGCTGAACTGCGCGCCTTAAAAGCGAGCCCTCCGCAACGACGTGGCTCTGCCCTACGAATTCATTTAGCGTGTTTGCCCGCATACGCTCTGCAAGCGGCTTGGCTTTTTCTTCGTTTCCGTTCCAATCGAATAAGTCCATAAGTTTACCAAATATTCATAATCGAATTTTTTCTTGCGTATTTTGAATTATGCAAAAGGCAAAAAAATTCTTTCCGTATGTTACGACCGTAACCGTCGTACTCGTCATGGCGTGTTTTCTCGCCTTCCCCGCCCGATACACGCATCTTGTGTTAGAGGGAGCGACACTCTTTGCGGTGTGCGTGATGCCCGCAACGCTGCCCTTTCTGTTTTTAACGGCGATCCTGACCCGTCAGAGAGCCTTCCAAAGAACGGCGGGAAAAATTGCTCCGCTTGCAAGAAAAGCCTTCCGCGTTTCGGGCGCGGGCGGGCTCTGCGCGGTGCTCTCCGCCCTGTCGGGCTACCCCGTAGGCGCACGGACGGTATACGATTTGTATTCACGCGGCGCGGTAAGCAAGCAGGAAACCTTTCGCCTTGCCTGCCTTTCCTCCACGTCGGGTCCCATGTTTTTGGTGGGCGCGGTCGGCGCGGGAATGTTCAAGAGCTCTCTGATCGGTTGGATTCTATTTGTTTCGCACCTGTTGGGGGTGTATCTCGTCTGTTTTTTATTGCGCTTCACCGCAAAAAAAACGACCTCCGTGGAAGTCCCCGCCCTTTCATTCAACAAGACCGACGGAAATCCCCTGATGGACTCCGTACTCTCCGTGCTTGCGGTGGGAGGAGCGATTGCAATATTTTACGCCTTTTCGGGAATTTTGTGCGACGCGCTAAGCCTTGCGGGCGTCACGAACGGCTTTTTGAGCGCCGCCGTTACTGGGGTTGTTGAAATGACTTCGGGCTGTAAGCTGTGCTCCGAAATCGGAAATATCTATTCCGTCGCCCTTTCCGCCTTTCTCGTGACCTTCGGAGGCGGGTGCGTTTTAATTCAGCAGACGACCTTTCTCTCCCGCGCGGGCGTAAAGACGCTGCCCTTTTTCGGGATCAAATTTTTGCAAGGGTTAGTTGCCGCGCTTATCGCACTCGGCTTGTCCGCCGCAATTCTTTAAATCTCTCCGTACGCACCGAGAAGCTTATACGCTTCCGCAGTCTCTTCCGCCTCTTTCAACGCACGTTTTACGTTATCGCTTCCGATATCGCCCTCGAACTCGATAAAGAAACGGTAGTTCCCGAAAATATCGCGCACGGGTCTGCTCTCCACGCGCGTTACGTTGATAGAATGGCGGGTAAAAATTTCCAATAAGCTACATAGCTCGCCCACCTTTTCTCTCTTGCAGACGGCGGAAAAATAGACGTATTCACTGTGCTCGGGCGGCGTACTGCCGCGTTTAAAGAGCAAAAAGCGGGTAAAGTTTTCCTTTGCGTCCGCAATATTTTCTTCGGAAAAGACGAATCCGTCCGTCCCCATCCGCTCTTTCACGTGTGCGCCCACGATCCCCGCCGTGTGCTCGTCGAGCATGGACAGGCTCTCCGCCGTGGAATGGGTATAGACGAGCTTCGCGTCGGGAAAATTATTCGTGATAAATTCGGAGCACTGGCTGAGCGCCTGAACGTGCGAACAAACCCTTTGAATATCCGAATAGGGAACGTTCCCCTTTGTGACGAGACGGTGCTCGATGGGCAACAGATATTCCCCTACGCCCATCACGTTTTCCGTCGTCGAAATTAAGTCGAGATTTTGCACGACGCTACCCATAATGCAGTTTTCCACGGGAAGAACCGCCGCGTCTGCGGCCCCCTCCGTAAGAAGATTCAAAGTAGCCGCAAAGCTCGAACAATATAGCTTTTCTGCGCCTTTACAGAGCTTATCGGCTGCAAGTGAGGAATAGCTTTCCTTAGGGCCTAAACACGAAACCTTCATCACGCTTTCTCCGCAATATCAAGAATAAGTCGTTCGGTATCTTCCCAACCGAGGCAGGCGTCCGTAATGGACTGCCCGAACACCACGTTGTGCTTCTGGTTGCCCTCTACGAGGAAGCTCTCGATCATAAAGCCCTTGATTGCTTTTTTGAAAGATTCATCGAGCGATCTGTTTTGCAACACTTCTTTCACGATACGGATCTGCTGGCGAAACTGCTTGCCCGAATTGGAATGGTTCGCGTCGATAATAACGGCGGGGTTTTTCAGAATATCCGATTTCTGATAGCCCTCCAAAACCTGCATGACGGTTTCGTAGTGGTAATTCGGAACGTCGTTTCCGTGGAAATCCACCATGCCCCTCAATATGGCGTGCGCGTATTCATTGCCGTTTGTCGCCACCTGCCATTCGCCGTACTTGAATACCTGCGGATGCTGAGAAGCAAAGATAGAATTTAACAGAACGTCTATCCGACCGCTCATGGGATTCTTGATTCCGACGGGCACTTCCGCGCCGCTCGAAACAAGGCGGTGCATCTGATTCTCGCTCGAACGCGCCCCCACGGCGACGTAGGATAAAACGTCCTCGAAATAGGAATAGTTTTCGGGATAGAGCATTTCGTCCGCCGCAGTGAGTCCAGACTCCGTAATGGCGTGCAGATGAAGTTCGCGGATCGTCCGAATACCCTTTACGATATCCTCTTTGTTTTCGGGATCGGGCTGCAAAAACATTCCCTTGTACCCGACGCCGCGCGTACGCGGCTTATTCGTATAAATACGCGGAACTAATACAAGCCTGTCCTTGACCTTCTCGTTGAGCTTGCCGAGCCGCTTCACGTATTCTAAAACGGGCGCGCTCTCATGCGCGGAACAGGGTCCGACGATTACTAAAAGTTTGTCGCTCTTGCCCGAAATGACCTCGCGGACGAGTTCATCGCGCTCCTTTTTGATTTTTTTCATAGCTTCCGAAAGCGGCTGCGTGGAATGCAGTTCGCTCGCAGAAGGAATTTGAACTTGTTTTTCAAACATATTTTTTCTCCGTAATAATATCGTATACCGCCTTTGGAAGATAGCTTTCGAAGGGTTTTTCAAAGGCGATGCTGTTCTTTACAAGCGTAGAGCTTATATGCAAATGCTCCTGCTCTGCGGGAAGGTAGAGCGTTATCATATCGGGATCGAGCTTGCGGCTTGCGTAAAAGTCCGCCGTTTCGTAATCGAAGTCTCTGAAATTCCTGATCCCGCGCACGTAAATAGGCGTATTCTCCTTTTTGAGAAGATCGACGATCGCACCGTTCCAAGTAACGACGCGCACGCGCGGCTCCCCCTTATACACGGAAGAAATCATTTTCTCCCGCGCATTCAAAGAGAATAAACAGCTCTTATTCTTATTTTCCGCGACCGCCACGACCACCTCGTCGAAGAGCGCAAGGCACTTTTTAACGGTGTCCTCGTGCCCGACGGTGAAGGGATCGAAAGTCCCCGCAAACACGCATTTTTTCATATTTTCCACATCGTTATATTCGTTCTGCCGTACCTACGGCTATCTGAAAGAATCCAACCTTCCACGCCCGCTTCTTCCCGCTCGCTCTCGTAAATTACGAGCCCGTCCGCGCTTAAAAGATTTCTTATCTCTACGGTATTTAGTATTTCCTTTAAATAATCTTCTTTATAGGGCGGATCGCAAAAAATCAAATCGAACTGCCCCTCTACGCGGTTCAAACAGGTACGAAAATCAAGGTTGTACACCCTTGCATTTTCGCCCGCGAGCCGAAGATTCTTTTCCAGAACCGAAAGACTTTCGCGCGAGGAATCGTTAAAGAGCACCTCTCCCGCGCCGCGGGAAAGGCATTCGAGCCCCAAAGCTCCGCTCCCCGCAAACAGGTCGAGAACGCGCGCCCCCGCAATTTTACGGGAGAGAATTTGAAACAGCGACTCCTTCACCCTGTCGGGCGTGGGACGAATATTTTCGCCTTGAAAGGAGGCAAGCACTCTGCCCCTATATTTTCCCGCTATGATCCGCATTATTTTTTCTTCTCTTCCGGTTGCAAGGTTTCGCGTTTTTCCTCTTCCGTCTGTCCGTGAGATTCCTCTTTCTCGTTCGTTGCTTCCCGCACTGCCGACATACGCTCCTCGATCACCTTCTTGCGCTTCTTTTCCACGTGTGCCCCGATGATATAAAACACGCCCGTAACGATAACGGGAAGAAGCACGAACAGCATAGAGCACGCGTACATACCCGAGCTCACGCCCGCTGAAAATCCACCGAAGATCCAACTCACGGGTACGATCGCAAAGCCCGCGAACATGATGAGGAAGAATCTTCCGAAGCCGTTGATGAACGCCCCCGGTATGCAGGAAAGCCCCGCAAACACAATGACGGGAATACCAATCAAGAATCCGATATAAAAACCCTTCCAAGGCGCGTATTCGCGTTCGGGGTGGTGATCCCCGCCCGACATGATTCCCTGTTCCCTGTTTCTGCGGTGGATACAGCCCGTCAGGAAGACGTCGTAGTGTGAAATACCCGTTTTATAGGCAAGGTACGCATTGGACGACGCGCCGAGCAAAATACAGAGCGTGCCCAAGAAATATCTGAGCCAATCGACGTTTTCGATCGCCTGCGTCGCCAAAAGGAGCATACTCGTAAAGAGGTACATGATATAGGGCGTAATCATACGCCGCCAGCACTCCCCCTGTATGCGCCAAAAGCGCCGCGCCTTCGTATCGTTCATTCTGTTTTCGCCAAGTTTATTCTTTGCCATAGTGCTCTTCTTTCCAACGTATTATAGAATACAAACCCCGTTTCTGTCAAGTAAAATGCCACACGCCCGCCTCTGTAATCACTGCGTGAAGGGGCGCGTCGAACTCGTTTCGCGGAAGACTATCTAAGGCTTGTCCGCCGTAGGCAAGTCCCACACGCAAGCCCTTGTGCTTTTCAAAATACTTGTCGTAATAGCCGCCCCCATAGCCGAGGCGAAACCCCTCGTTATCGAACGCTAAGAGCGGCGTTAAAATAACTTCCGCAGGGGTGTCCCTTCCCGATTTCGGTTGCGGGATCCCGAAAAGGAGCTCCGTGTCCTCAGAATAAGGCACTGCAAGCATTTCACCGTTTTCAATGCGGGGAAGGAGCACCTCTTTGCCAGCGTTTAAAAGCATTTTTATGATTTTTAAGGTATCGGCTTCCGAGCCGACGGAATGATAAACGAAAAAGCTTGTCCTCCCGAAAAAGGAAGACGCAAGAAAGTTTTGCAAAATCGCGTCGTCTCTCTCGGGCGATTTTAAAGCCTTCCGCAGCGCTTTGAACTGCGTTCGAAGCGAGTACTTATCTTCATTCGTCATATCTCTTTTCCGCTTTTCTCGAAACGTTTACGAGCGCTTCGTACTCCGTGGTGTTATGAAGCCTTGCATACTCCGAAACGTCTTTTAATATAAGCTTTCTCGTGCCCGTTCTTAAATACCCGCTCTCGACGGTCGCGTCCATACAGAGCTTTCCTCCGTCGCGGAAGAAGCCGTCGCCGTAGCCGAGCCGCAGGGTGTGCGCCCGTTCGGGCATATCCTCTTTGATATTGTAACCGAAGCCGTTGTCCACCGTTCTGCCGCTGTGCGCAACGCTTGCGTAAATCTTCATAGCGGGCTTTATATCGGGAATCGAAAATCCGTCGGGGGAATATCCGTAGAGAGCGATCCCCGCGCGCACCATATCCGACCTGACCCCCGCAAATATCCCGCCCGATGCCGAGAGGTGACTCT
Source organism: Clostridia bacterium (assembly GCA_014804975.1). GTDB lineage: Bacteria > Bacillota > Clostridia > Christensenellales > Borkfalkiaceae > Gallimonas. The sequence goes on along the minus strand of JAAUYT010000051.1, from coordinate 133 downwards.
TCGCGTTCGGATAGACCGCCTTCACCCTTTCGACCGCCTCTTGAAAGAGCTTCACCTGCGCATTCAAATGCACCTTGGACGCGGGCGCGTATAGGTGGGAAAATACTCCTTCCACGGAAAAGCCCTCCGTCTT
>JAAUYT010000050.1 GCA_014804975.1 Clostridia bacterium | reverse complement strand
CGCGGGAGAATAGGTAGTGGCCGCCTTTCAAACAAAAATAACGGACACCCAAAGGGTATCCGTTATTTTTATATTGCTTAGGCAACTACCTACTAATAAGAGGGCTCCCGAAAAAAGACGAAGTATTTTTTTGGGAAAAGGAGAAGAAACGGAGCGCAGTTGCGCTTTGCAGAAGAAAAGCGCTTAAAGCGAAGTATTCTTCGACGCGTTGCCGCCTTTCAAACAAAAAAGGGATTGCTTTGCGCAATCTCCTTTTTTGCGTTTTGCGGGGAGGGAGCTGAATTTTTATATCGCGAAAAAAATATATTGTAATACAATGAAAACGTATTTAATAATATAAAAATTGCCCGCGCAAATTTTTGCGCGGGCAAAGTTATGAATGACGAATCTCACTTTTTCTTGTCGATTCGCTTGGATATGCTCTCGTGCCGTTCGTAGAGAGAATTGATTGCACTGCGGCTTGCCTTCTGCTCCTCCGTCTCTGCTCCGTTAAAGTCGGGCGGAAGAAAAGACTTATCGTCGGGCGAAACGCGGGGCGGCTGCGGCGCGTCCGTCTTATTTTCCTCGGGCGTTACGTCCGAAGCGATTTGCGCCAACGTATCTAAAAGCTCGAAAATTCCGAATTTGTCCACAAGCTTCTCCCAAAATAAAAATTTTTCAAAGAAATAGTCCGCGGCTTATCGTTTTTGATTGCAAAAAGCCTTAGTTTAGTATATAATGAAATCTGTATCATTAGAACTCTAATTTGATAATGAGGAAGCTTTATGCGTAAACTGTACAAAAACATTTTAGTCTGTGCGACCGCGGCGGTGCTTGCGGCGGGCAGTGCGACGTTCGCGGCGTGCGGAAAGTCGGCTAAGCCCCTCCTTCCGGGGAACGATTACACGTCCGAGACGCCGGCGATCAGCAACGGCGGCTTTGCGGTGGAATACGGCGACTACGTCTACTTTATCAACGGCGCGACGACCCACGAGGACAACAACAAGTTCGGAACTCCCGTAAAGGGCGCGCTGATGCGTATCAAAACGAAGGACTTGAAGGAAGGAAAGAACGACGCGCAGATCGTTATTCCCTCGCTGATCGTTTCATCGGACTACACTGCGGGCTTCTTTATTTATAACGACCGCGTATATTACGCAACGCCCAACAACGTCAAGAGTATGTCGGGCGCAATCGAGACCGACTGGCTCGACTTCAAGAGCGCAAGCCTCAACGGAAGCGACGTGCAAAGTTATTTCCGCCTTTCCGATAACGCGACGGTGTTCCGTTACGTTCAGGCGGGAGAGGACGATACCGTCTACCTTCTGTACAACGGAAAGAAGCCTAACGACAACAACGGGACGACGGGTATTCAGTCGTACAACACTGCGACCAAGACCTGCACGACGATCGCGGAAGGCGCTTCCGCATACGTGTTCAACAGCGTGGACAAGACCGATCCCTACGTTTACTACACGATGCCCGTGAAGAACCTTATCGACAGCGATTCCCCGATCACGCTCAACTACAATCAAATTTACCGCGCGAGCGCGGACGTTACCGAGGCTCCCTACGAGTACACGTGGGATCAGGAATATCTCGACGACCACGACGGCGTTGCACCCTATTTAAACCTCGGCACGATCGTGCTTGACGGTGTGGGCAAGCCCAACAAAGACGAGAGCAATTTAACGCAATTTACGCACGACTATAAAGACGAGGCGGGAAAAGTGATCGCGGAACCCGCTTCCCCGCAGGGCTACACCTACACGCTTCAATCGTACGCGAACGATGGCATTTACTTCACCCGCGAAGACGTTACGACGACCTCGTCGCAGGGCGGCGGAGCCTCCCTCTACTATCTTGCCGAAGGAGATATCGGTGCGGCGGAGTGGAACTCTATTTCCGGAAATGAAAACAAGCTCGACGTTGTGGCAAAGCCCACCGATACGGACCACGCTTCGACGAGCGCGCTCTTCTATATCGACGAGAAGGACGGATACAAGCATCACTATATCTACGTAGACGGCGCGAACATGATTCGCGCGGACGTTTCCAAGACGGACGCAAGCGTAGACACGCAGGAGATCTGGTACGACGCGAGCGGCGCAACGCTCGTCAGCCGCGAAGACAGAGACGGCTACGGCTACGTTTGGTTCACCCGCACGAACGGAAGCGGCACGAGCGTAGAACGCGCGGTCTATAACGGCACTGCGGAAGATTACGAAACGCTCGGCTTCGGCAACAGAGATAACGCACCCTACAAGGCGTTAAAGATTCTCGACTTGCAGCACAAGAGCAGTTGGTATCCCTACGAGATCATCGAGGACACGATCCTCTTTGCTGACGCGGAGTCGATCGGATCGAGTTCCTACGATTATATCGGCGCGGTGTCTTTGACCGATAAAGACGGCAAATATCTCAACAACAAGCAGTTCGAAGAGATCAACGACAAGTGGAACGAGCTCAACGATTCCGACAGCAAGAAGGGATATTTTGCAAAGCTGAACGCCGACGAAAAGAGCAACCTTTCGAGTGCGCTTTCCTACTATTTCATAACGGGCAAGACGGACGCGTTCTATTCGAATATCAAAGACGCGGTCGAGCTCGGCAAGAAGGACACCTACCTCTACACCGAGGACGAGCAGAAAGCGTTTGAGAACTTCACCAAAGACAAGGATATCGATAATTCCCTCGACAACAAACAGTTCCTTGACGGCGACGGAATTTCTTACCGTACGCGCAGCTACTTCATTACTTCCCTCGGCACCGTGAACGAAGCGGACCAAGAGGCGATGGACGAGTACTGGAAAACATATCTCAAAAACTACACGGTCATCGAGGAAGAAGAGGGGCTTGCCGATTGGGAAATCGCGCTCTGCGTCGTGCTTCCCGTTTTGGCGCTTGCCTGCGCGGGAGCGATCACGGCGTACGTCGTTATCAGGAAAAAGCAGAAGGCGGCGGCGCAGGAAAAGCCCGAGCGTATGCGCGTGGACACGACGGACGACAAGGACGTGGACGTCTACGGCAACGGCGAAGAGTCGGACGATGCGAACGGCAACGACGAAGAATAACCCATAAAAATTAAAAACCGCCCTGTGGGGCGGTTTTTCTTTACAAAAAAGAACAAAAAATTTCAAAAAACCGACTAAAAACAGTTTACAAAAAAAATAATAACTAATATAATTTATTAGCTTTATTTGCGGACGGAAAAGACCCGTCCGTTGGAGGGAAAAATTATGGTACGTTATATAAAATGTCCGCGTTGCGAACTGAATTATATCGACGGCGAAAAGCAGGCATACTGCGACGTCTGTCTGAAAGAAATGAAGGGGCTGAAAACGGATGCGGACGAACTCGAAGAAGAGGAAGAGAGCGAGCTTCCCACCGAGCTCTGCCCGATCTGCGGCGAGAACATGATGCGCGCAGGCGAAAAGATGTGCGACGAGTGCCGCAAGAAAGCGGAGATCGAAGAGGAGGAGCCCGACCCCGAAGAGGACGACGAGTGGCGCAATTACCTCGACGATACGGACGACGCGGACGCGGATATCGGAGAGATAGACGAATCCTTGGAGGAAGAGTTCGCGGAGGAAATCGACGAGGACGAAGAAGAGGAATTCGAGAGCGTAGAGGAAGAAGACCTCGAATACGTTACGGGCGACGAAATCTACACCCTTTCGGGTGACGATGACGACGATGACGACGACAAGCAAGACGACGACGATTTCTAAAAATATACGGCGGACTTAAAGTCCGCCGTTTTTTTACGAAAGAAAATGAAACTGATCGAGATCATGAAAGAGAGGCTTTCCCGCTACGACGATACGCATAATTTTATCTGCGATAACTGCGGGGAAGAGGTGTTTGACGGGAAAAGACTTTGCAAAAACTGCAAAGAGGCTTTGCCCTATAACGACCAGGTGATATGCCCTTTCTGCGGGCGGCGGGTCAGAGAGGAAGGCGTTTGCCTCGAATGCAAACAAAAGCCGCTCGAAACGAAAAAGGCGCGTTCCCTGTGGGTGCACGAGGGGGATGCGGTAAAGCTCGTGCGGCTCTATAAGACGGGGAGCAAATATTTATTCCGGTTGTTCGTCGAAGAGCTTACGCCCCTCGTGTTGCGGGAATTTGACGACGCGGACGCGATCACTTTCGTTCCCATGACGAAGAAGGCGGAGAAGGAGCGCGGCTACAATCAAACGCTTTTAGTTGCCGAGGGACTTGCCGAAAGAACGGGGAAGGAGCTTTTGTGCGTTACGGAAAAGAAACACGAAACCGAAGATCAGCAGGGGCTTACGCGGGAGAAGCGGGAAGAGAACATGAGGGAAGCGTTCAAGGTCACCGACAAAAAGGCGGTCAAGGGAAGGCGCATTCTGCTCGTAGACGATACGCTTACGACGGGCGCGACGGCAAGCGCCCTTGCCGCAGTGTTAAAGAAGTCGGGCGCAGATACGGTTTACTTAATCACCGCAACGAGCGTGGAAAAAAAGAACGCGTTCGGAATAAAGTAAATAAATTCAAAGCCCGCCGTGCATTGCACGGCGGGCGTTTATATGAAAGCGTTCAATTAAGGTTGATAGGTGTGAAAAAATATGTTATAATGGTAACGCACTTGGAAGGGAGGAAAGGTTATGGACGATCTTAAAAAAATTTATGAAGAGGGCTGCGAGCTTCATAAGAAAGAAGATTACGTTGCCGCATTCGAAAAGTTCCGTTACGCAGCGGAACAGGGGCATATCGCCGCACAGAATTCTCTCGGTGATTGCTACTATTACGGCGAGGGCGTAGATCTTGACGAAGAGGAAGCCGTAAAGTGGTACAGACTTGCGGCGAAACAGGGATATGCGGCGGCACAGTATATGCTTGGCGACTGTTATAAAAACGGTTGGGGCGTAGAGAAGGACGAGACCGAAGCGGTAAAATTGTTCAGACAAGCGGCGGAGCAGGGCAATGCGGATGGGCAAAACGCATTTGGCGACTGTTACCTCTTCGGCGAGGGAGTCGAAGAGAACGAAGCCGAAGCTGTAAAGTGGTACAGACGGGCGGCGGAGCAGGGTTGTGCAGAGGCGCAAAACGCGCTTGGCGACTGTTATAAAAAAGGCTGGGGCGTAGAGAAGGATAGAGCCGAAGCAATCAAATGGTATAGGTTGGCGGCGGCGCAGGGACATTCCTACGCGCAGGAAGCGCTTGACGAGTACAAAAAAGGTTAAGGAAGCCAAGAAATTTTAACGCCCGCCGTGCTATGCACGGCGGGCGTTTTTTAATCTGTAATATTTTCAAGAGCAAATAGCGGGGAATTAAAAAAGTCTTGCAAAGTTATTTTTAATCCGTCGCAAATTCCGTGAATCGTTGAAAGTTTAACGGTAGTGCTTCTCGTCATGGTAGCAATCGTCGGACGAGGGACACCGCTCAAATTTGCCAAAGCATTGATTGTAATTTGCCGTTCTTTTGCTAATTCCACAATTCTGGAATAGACGGCGTCGACTAATCTCATAAAGCACCGCGTGTTGGCTATTGGTGTGCCAACACAATTATTTTATGCAATTAGGGAAATTTATGTCGTTGGTGTGCCAACAGTTGGTTGACCAACAGTTATATTTTTGCTATAATACCTAACGTATCACGGCGCACCGTATAAAAACGTTTATAATCTATCCGCAGAGCCGTGCAAGCTTTTCCGACGAAACTCCGATTCAATTCCGAGATAACAGCAAAGGTGAGCTTGCGCCAGCAGCGTCTTCT
>JAAUYT010000049.1 GCA_014804975.1 Clostridia bacterium | reverse complement strand
GGGGATTTGCCACGAGAAAGAAAAGAGCATAAGTCTCGTAATTCACATAAACACCACCCATTAGGTATATTCCTTGAATGTGGGTTATCGGTTATAATCTTAGCCTTCGGATTGATGCGACGGAGCATATCTGCGGCAGGTTCATCAGTCGGCACTTGGTGAACAAGTTTACCCCGCATGGCAAATTCAAGAAGCTTTGATTTTATTTGAGTAATAGACTCGTTTATAGCTTTCTTGGAATATTCCATACTTGTAACAATCAAAGTAAAGTCCTGAGTGTTTGAAACTATTCTTCGTTGTTCGTTTCGTGGGGGGATTGGCAACCATAACAATCCTAATGATGTGCCATTAACATTGGGCTGACCAATTCCAACTGCTCCTTCAAATATTTGCTGCCAGTAAAAGGTTGATTCAAAAAAAATCTTTAAGTATTCTGGTAAAATTTCTTCGTTTGTTCGTATGCGAATAAGATAGGAAGCATAAATCGAATTAGAAGGCACGCTCTCTACTAAATACGATTTCCCAACGGTTGCACCAGTTCTTGCAAATACAATATCCCCATTCTGCAGAATGTATTGAGCGGCTTTATTCTTGTCAAAATCGGTATACGGGACATTTCTCCAGTTTACGCTATTATCCTGAATATCTGTGATGCGAAGTAATTTGTATTCTCCTTGTGACTTCGCAGATTCACTTACTCCATAGAGAATAGAGGACGTAATATCATTAACTTGTGCCCATTCCCAGCTATCGGGAATCTCGAAGGGAGGCTCGAAGTTCTGATAATGGGACGTATCATAATATATTGGACAAATTTTACAGCAAAATTTTGTATCAATCTGAGCCTTGCAAATTCCATTAAAAATTTGTAACTTTGCATTCGTATTAGTACATTGAAATACTGAGAAGGCTTTTGGAGCTAAAACGAGACTAAAAATTGAAGCGATTAGATTCGCACCCATCCGGGTTTACCGGGAAGACAAAAGACTTCAGGCCGCACGACTCAACTTTACTCGCCTTTTGGCTTCTAGTTGTAGTGTTGCTTGCACTTTACCTTTATTGTTTTATTTTGGTTATTGTGCTTTATGGTCGTATCCTCTGTGTCACTTTATGGCACGTGAAATTTAGAGAGCAATGGAGACAATGCTTATAGTTAGTTTTAGCATGTACCGATGTTGGTTTTGGCACGTGACAATGTCGTCACAACTAAAACTTAATATAAGTATGAAAAAAAAACGCAAAAAGCCTTCAAACAGAGGGACGAAGGCAAATCAGAAATCCCTCCATTGTTCCTCCGGGGTTAGTAAGAGAACTTCTACGGTTAAGGAATGGACTAAATGGATTGTGGCATTGACAGGATTCATAAAGTCTATCACCAAAGGTCTTGTGGTTGTAAAATCCGCTTATGACCAAATTAAACCTTGGGTAAAGATCATCTGGGAATGTATACTCGACTAATCTGCTCTCTAAATTCTTTTTATGATTAAGAACAAACGCCATCTACTACATATTTTAAAGGTTAGTTCAGAAAGGCTTGACTATATCTTGACACACTTAGATGAGTTTTATTACTCATTTGATAAAATCAAGATGGACAAGCTAACAGGCAAACCTAAGTTAGATGGAGATGGGAATGTAAAAAAGCGAACAATTAATTCATCAAAAGGTGATTTGAAAAATATTCAATCTCGGATATACAAATTTTTGCTATCTAAGATTACATTACCAGATTTCTTTTATGGAGGCGTAAAGAAAAAGAATAATATTCTAAATGCTCGCTTTCATCAGGGTAATAAATATATCTTTACGACAGACTTAAAATCTTTCTTCCCGTCAATTTCTCATAAACGAGTTTACTCGACGCTCGTAACGCTCAACTTTACGCCCGACATTGCAAGGATTGTGACTCGTCTTATTACACGTAATGGACAGGTCCCACAAGGTGTACCAACATCTACACTAATCGCTAATCTGGTTTTTCTTCCTACTGGTCAAATAATCTCAGATGTAGCAATGAAGCACAAAATCAAGTTTACTATTTATGTAGATGATATGACTCTTTCTTCGTCCAAAGATTTTAAACATCTGATACCTGATTTTTTGAAAATACTTAGAGATAACGGTTTTAAGATAAGTCACGATAAAACATTTTATAGAACTAGAAATCCTGTTGTAACTGGAGTTGTCGTCCACAATAACAAACTTCGACACCAACCAGGCTATAATAAAATTGTCACACGACTAAAAAATGATGATAGTGTCCAGAAAAGTCTTATTGGTGTTGTGTCATATTTAAATCGCATTAAAAATGCGTAAATATGTACTGATTGACTTTAAGACATTTTAGCTCTTAACTCGGAATGTGAGATTTTATATATTCGGCTGTTAAATAAAGATTTCCTTTTAAAATACCATATATTCCGGCAGCTCCATATATTGGCCCACCACTAAGCCCTCCATATTTCTTTACATTAAGGTCAATTCCCCTAAATACATTTTCATCAATATTTAATTCAATCTCAGGGGCACGTATGTGAACGGTGGGGCAATACTGATTAACATAAAGTTTCTCGGAAATCCTAATGCCTTTATTAATTGGATGAGCAATGTTCCCTACGGACTTATAACCACAGACTTTCAATTCCTTTTCTTCAGATAACCATTCGGAATTGGCTAGAGAGACAATTGGGCAATCATATTGTTTAAAGTTCACTAATTCACCAATAAACAAATCCTTAATTGGATCTTGGTCATATTCAATAAAAAGAGTTTTAATTTTATAAGGTTCACCATTAAAGAATGCACCGCATGCATGTTCTACATCGTTGAAATTATGAGCCGCACTTATAAATAAACCTTGGTTGGATATAAGAATCCCAGAACCGATATAAACATTAGTAACAATGTCATATATTGCAATACATTGATTCGCTACGGCTTTATCTAACGGAGAAAAATAGACTTCCTCTATGTCGTCATCTATGTCATCGTAAAACAGTTCCATACTTATTGTTTTTGACATCTATCTATTAAGCGCATAAGATTTAAACACTCACTCTTTGCCTTGTCATGATTACGTTCTTCAAAGAAATCATACCCTAAATCAATATAAGACTTAAAAACATCTTTGTTATCGGTTGGCATATTGCTCTGATCAATCGCATCCTTTAAGGATTCAATTGTTACTTTACCATGATTCTGCTGAAAGATTGCCCCCAGCATGTTGAATAGAGATATGATATTCATCTTTCCTAACTGTTATTAATAATATTCCAGTACCCACCTTTCTTTGAACCGATACGTTGCACTAAATGTGTCATTTTTGCAATTTCACGGTCTAATGTTGTAGTTCCAACTCCAATCTCTTTTGCAATCTCGTCCAAAGTTATTTCAGGATTATTAGCCATAAGAGATAAAATAGCATTTTGACGAGGTGTAGTTTTAGCACCATTTTTAGCACCATTTTTAGCACCATTTTTAGCACCATTTACGGGAACATCACTATTTTCGGTCTTTCTTTGGATTGCTGATTTGAGGGGGAAGGAAACTGTGGCGATGGTGCGGTCGCTTTCGATGGTGGGGCGTGTGCCTGTCAGCGTCTCCCAGCTTGCGAGCTTGTTCATGCCATATCCGGCGTTCTCGGCGATGCCTACGAAACGGAAGAGTTTGGCGATGGTCGGGTTGCGGAGTTTGGAGTATATCTTTCCAAGTATATCCTTGACGGGGAGCGGGAATGCTCCACCGTTCATGAACTCTATGTGGTCGGTATATACGCGGATACAGGAGCGCAACGAATCAAAGTGATCGCAGTGCATGACCATGTTGGCGAGGGCTTCGCGGAGAACCTTGTATTGGCTTTCGTCTGTCGTGGCAAATCCATCGTCCTTGATATGTATGGGGGCATCAACAAGTGTGCGGAAGCGACGCAGGATAATCTGGACAGCCTCCCAAATGTTGTCCTGCTCCGGAATGCGGTAGGTGTATCTGACTTCTGCCTGCTGGATTGTCGGGCCCGGAATCTCGATGTAGTCAACACAGAATGTCGGCACATAGCGAAGGACGTAAGGAGCTTTGCCGAACATCAAGAGTCCGGCATACGTGAGCAATCCATTTCTGGTTATATTGACCTGTTCGCAGAATTCAGCATCATCCACCTCGCGGAGATTTACAAGATTCTGAGTCTGGCTAAGGGCATACCTGTAACTTTTCAGCGTATTGAGATTAAGCATTTCAATACTTGTGTCGGGTATTGTCTCCTCGGTTTTCTTGCCGAAGGATTGATCGCGGAACATGGCACGTATCTCTCCCTCGGTTGCTCGTTGGTCTCCGCTACCCATTCGGATAAACGTATTGATTGGACTACCGAAATATACGGGCTTCAAATCAACCTCCGGGACATAGAACGCAAGAAGTTTCTTGCCGTCAATGTCGTATTGCTTAGATGATACAGACAATCTCTGATTGAATTTCTCCGAGCGCAGAGTACCAAGAAAATCCTGTTCAAGTTTCTCAATGTTATCCACCCCTTGAATCTCGAATGTCTTGCCGGATTGTTTCACTCCGAGCACAATCCATCCGCCGGAGGTATTTGAGAACGCACTGACGCTTTCCCAGATATTCTTCGGCAACTCGGATTTTGCAGCCTTGACTTCAAAATCCTCCCATTCTATGTCGTGCAGCTTCGCTAGAAGCTCATCCTTTGTCATTTCAACTGCAAAATTACGAAAAATACGTTAATAAACCGCTATGTTTGAGTATGGAACGCCCAATATTGAGGCAATCAGACAATAATTTTTCTTTTCCTTAGCAACTACGTCTTGTGCTTTATTGAGTTTGGTTTGGGTCGGGCTTTATATATGCCCGATAAACTAAACCTACATATAGGGGCTGGTGAAAAGAAAAAGATTAGTCCTTGTCTTTTTCCGACAGTTGTTCCAGTGTTGATTCTATTTCCTCGATGGAAGGTAGCGAGCTTTTTATTTCATTGGGAATAAGTTTGGAAAGCTCGTATTGGGAGATTCCAAGAGGTAGATTGTATGCCTCCAATGAATATTGAGCCTCTATATTGTCTTTATCCTTGCATATCAAAAGACCGATAGTCGGATTGTCATGCTCCGTCTTAAGTTGATGGTTGACAGCTGTAACATACAAACCTAACTGACCGAGATATGATGCCTGAAATGACCCGGTCTTCAACTCAATGCAGCAATAAGCATGGATGCGAGTATTGTAAAACAGAAGGTCGATGAATATTTCCTTTTCGCCGACTTGCATACGATACTGTCTGCCCATATAAGCGAATCCGGTGCCTAACTCCACAAGGAATTTTGTCACATTAGCGACAAGAGCATCTTCCAGTTCCCGCTCATTATAATTCTCCGTCATGGTCAGGAAATTGAACACATATGGGTCTTTGGTTGTCTGCTGCGCGAGGTCACTTTGTAATGCCGGGAGCGTCTTACTGAAATTGGTAATAGCTTTCGCTTGACGCTCGTATAAGTCTGTACTGAGAAAATTCAGCAGCATATCACGCCCCCAGCTATTTTCGATGACCTTTCGGACAAAGAAGATAGCCTTCTTAGCATCGCCTCTGCTCTTGTCAATAATACGTTGTTGATGAAACCACGGAATTGAGCATATTTCTTTCAGCAAATCATCCGCAAGCTGCGGACGATTTGCCGTTTTAAAATCTTCTACGCCCTGTAGAAGATTTGTGTTGCAAGAATCTTCTACACCCTGTGGAAGATTTTCAAATAATTGAGAATAAAGCTGATAAAACCGATACATGTATCGTATATTACTTTCAGAAAAGCCTTTCTCCTCAGGCATTTCCGACCGCAAATCATGGCTCAGAGTCTTATAGAATCCGGAGCCGTAGGTGTTGGCGTATTGCTTGTCTGCTATATCGCGGCCTAAGCTCCAGTAATATTCAAGTAATGCACGATTTGCTTCAATGGAGGCTTTCAGACGAGCGGAGAGGTATCGCTGTTTGAGTTCTTTAACCCAACTGCGATAGTCATTATTTGTTGAGAGGTCTAATATAGGTTGCATTATGTCTGATTATTTCAAAGTTATTCGCATCAGTCAAGGAGGCTGACAAGTTCTTTCTTCATGTCTTCATCGATGTCGCGGTAGCGGGCGAAGGCTTTGCTGCCTTCTTTGTGGCCGCTG
>JAAUYT010000048.1 GCA_014804975.1 Clostridia bacterium | reverse complement strand
CAAGCGCGGACACCGCCTCGTTGCGGACGACTCCGTGCTCATTCGCAAAATCGAAAACGAGCTTGTTGGCACCGCCCCCGGTAAGATCCGTTACTTTATGGAGCTGAGGGGAATCGGCATGATCAACGTAAAAAATATGTACGGTTCGGGCGCGGTCATGAACGAGAAGGAAATAGAGTTCATTATGGAAATGAGCCCGTGGGAGAACGGAAAGGATTACGACAGACTGGGCGATCAAAAGGACTTCGAAGAGATTTTGGGCGTTAAAATTCCCAAGCTCTTGATTCCCGTAAGTCCCGGCCGTAACCTTGCCATTTTGATCGAGGTCGCAGCAAGGAATCAGCGTTTGAAGAGCATGGGCTACGACGCGACGGAAGAGCTCATTGAAAGAACGATCGGCAGATAAGGAATGAATTTCGAAATATTAGCGCCCGCGGGGAACGGGGAGTGCGCCTACGCCTCCTTAAACGCGGGTGCGGACGCAATCTATTTGGGACTTAATGAATTTTCCGCGCGGCAGGCGGCGGAAAATTTTAACGTTGAGTCCTTAAAGGAAATATGCGCATATTTCCACCTTTTGGGTGCGAAGGTGTACGTCTGTTTGAATACGCTCGTCAAGGACGACGAGACGGATTCTTTTTTTTCGTGTGCGGTCAGGGCTTGGAACGCGGGCGCGGACGCGCTTTTAATACAGGATATTTTTTTGGGCAAGATATTAAAGGAGCGCTATCCCGAAATCGTACTGCATCTTTCCACGCAGGGCGGGTGCTGTAACGAATACGGAGCGCAGCTTGCCAAGGACTGCGGGTTTTCGCGCGTCGTGCTTGCGCGGGAAACGCCGATCGAAGAGATAAAAAAGATTTCCGCAATTATCGAAACGGAGGCGTTCGTGCAGGGCGCGCTCTGTTCTTGTTTTTCGGGACAGTGTTATTTTTCGTCTTTTGCGGGTAACAACAGCGGCAACCGCGGCAGATGCAAACAGCCCTGCCGCAAGCGCTATTCGATCGATAGGCGCGGCTTCGAGGAACCCGCCTACGCGCTCTCTTTATCCGATTTATCGCTCGGCAAAAAACTTGACGAGCTGACGAGTGCGGGCGTTATTTCCCTTAAAATCGAAGGGCGTATGCGCCGAAGTGAATACGCCGCAGCGGCGGTCAAATATTATAAGGCGCTCAGGGAAGGGCGCGACGCTTCCAAAGAGTTTGTCAATTTAAAACGCGCGTTCAACCGCGGGGACTATACCGAAGGGCTCGGCTTCGGGCAGAAGAAAAATTTTCTCTCGCGAAACGTGCAGGGGCATATCGGCGAGGACGTAGGCGAAGTTTCAATCACAAAACGTGGTTACTTGTGCAAGTGCGCGTTCGTGCCCGAAAAGGGCGACGGATTCAAAATACTGCGAAACGGCAAAGAGGTCGGCGGCGCGGCGGTATCGAGTGTGGAAGACGGCGGGTTCTATCTTACTTCTTCCGCGCGCCTTTCAGCGGGCGACAGAGTGTGCGTTACCACCTCGAAGGCGGCGAGCGAAGCCGCATTAGCGGGCAAACGGTTGCGACCCGTAAAAATCGCACTGTCCTTGATCGCGGGCGAAAAGCCGCGTGCAAGGGCCGAGGGCTTTATTTTTGAAGGGGACGAAATTCTCGACGAAGCGAAGAACGCTCCGCTTACGAAGGAAGAGATAATTTCCTGTTTTGAAAAGACGGATACGCTTCCGTTTGCGCCGGAAATCAGCGTACAAACGCGGGGCGCGTTTTTGCCCAAGTCCAAGCTGAACGCCTTCCGCAGAGCGTTCTACGAGGCGCTTAAAAACTTCCTCGCGCCCTGCCGCGAACCGTTAGAGGTACGGGCTCTGCCGAAGGTCGAGCTCAAAAAAGGGACGAATGAAAAGCGGGCGTATATCCTTTCCGACGGAATGATTCCGAAGGACGCGGATATCGTCATATATAAGCCTTGCGAATATGCGCATATTCCCACGCAAGGCAATAACGAGAAATATTTGTATCTGCCGCCCTTCTTTACTTCGAGGGACGAGGAGCTGATTGCATCTGCGTTAAAAGAGTTCGACGGAATCTACTGCGAGGGCTATTACGGAATCTTGCTTGCAAAGAAGTATGGTAAAAAACTCTTTGCGGGCACGGGCTTTAATCTCACCAACCGCTATGCGGTCTCCGAGGTGCAGAAGATTGCCGATTATTTCGCGCTATCAAAAGAGATTTCTGCGCGGGAAGCAAACGCGCTTTCCGTAGAGAACGCTTTCACGCTTTCAGGCGGTGCGATCAAAGTCATGGACTTAGTATACTGTCCGTTCTCGCAAACCTGCCAAAACTGCGACAAGAGGGAGCGGTTCACTTTAACGGATGAAGAGGGGCGGGAGTTTCCGCTGAGAAGATACGCCTTATCGGGCGCGTGCAGATTCGAAGTGTACAACTGCGCACTTCTATCTAAGAACAGATGCGCAAATGCGCTTTTCGACAACACTCTTTCGGGCGTAGAGCTCGGCACGACGAAGGGGCATTTGGAAAGGAGTATGCAATGACGAGCGATCATAAGCGTTTGGAACTTGATAAAATACTTGCATTCGTCTCCCGCTATGCCGTGACGGAAGCGGGCAAGGAGCGGGCAGGCGGGTTGGAGCCCGCTACTCAGCTTACGGAAGCGCAAGCCCGTCTTACCCTTACGGAGGAGGCGTATATTCTGCTGTTCGAAATCGGTGCAGGGTCGATTTGTTACTTCCCGCCTCTTGAAGATAAGGCGGAGCGCGCCGGTAAGGGGGCCTGCCTCACCTGCTCGGAGCTTACGGAAGTTGGCAGTCTTTTGACTTCCGCAAGGCTCTTATATACGGCGGTCACGAACGCGGACGAGAGAATCGAAAAAATGAAGGAACTCGTCTCTCCGATCATTCCGCGCGAAGGGTTGGAACGGGAGATCACCGATAAAATTATCGGCGAAAACGAGATCGCGGATAACGCGAGCGAACGGCTCTTTGCGATCCGCAGGGAAAAGCGGCTTGCGGGCGAGCGGATAAGAGCGCGTCTTTCCGAATACCTTACGGGGAGCGAGCGGAAGTATCTGCAAGAGGGGATCGTAACGGTGCGCGGCGATCGCTTCGTCGTGCCCGTCAAAGCGGAGTATAAGCGCAGTATCAAGGGCTTCGTGCACGATCGCTCCGCAACGGGCGCAACCTTCTTTATCGAGCCCGAAGAGATTTTCGAAATGAATAACGAGCTCTTGAACCTCTCCCTCGATGAAAAGGAAGAGGAGGCGCGTATCTTAAAAGAGCTCTCTTCAAAAATCGGCGCGATCGCTTCGGAGATAGAGCGCGACTTAGAGGCGGTGACGGAGGCAGACGTTATTTACGCCTGCGCCGAATACGCGCACGAAATCAAGGGAATTAAACCCGAACTCAACAAAAAGGGTATTTTGAATATCGTCAAGGGCAGGCACCCGCTTTTAGATAAAAAGACCGCAGTGCCCGTTTCGGTGAGCGTGGGGGACAAGTGCCGCTTTCTCGTTTTAAGCGGCTCGAACACGGGCGGCAAGACCGTCACCTTAAAGATGTGCGGACTCTTTCCGCTTATGGCGGCGTGCGGACTGTTCGTGCCCGCACAGGAGGGCACCCTTCTTTCTACGTTCAGCGGCGTGTACTGCGACGCGGGAGACAGTCAGTCCATCGAAGAGAATCTTTCGACCTTCTCTTCGCATATCGTCAATATCAAAGAAATTCTGAAAAAGGCGGATTCACGCTCCCTCGTTTTGATTGACGAGCCGGGCGGCGGCACCGATCCCGAAGAGGGACAGGCGCTTGCAACCGCCGTTCTCTCCGCGCTCGTAAAGCGGGGGTCAGTCGGAATCGTGACCACGCACTACGGTGCGCTCAAAGAGTTTGCCTATCAAAAAGAGGGACTCGAAAACGGAAGCATGGAATTTGACGCGGCTTCTTTCCGCCCTCTCTTCCGTTTGAAAATGGGCGTACCCGGCTCGTCCAACGCGCTTGCGATCTGTAAGCGGCTGGGCGTCAGTGAAGAGATTATCGAGGAGGCACGCAGCTTTCTTTCCGAGGGCGCAAAGAGCTACGAGCGGACTTTGCGGAATGCCGAAGAGAGCCGCATCCGCGCGGAGGAGCTCGAACGGGAAGCGCGGGCGCTCAAAGAGGAATGGGACGAAAAAATCGCTTCACTTGAAAAGGAAGAGGAAAAATTCCGCAAGGAAAGGGAGCGGTTTTTGCTCTCGTCCAAAGCGGAGGCGCGGCGTATCGTTACGGAGCGCACTGCCGAGGCGGAGGAGCTCTTGGGCGAAATCGAAGAGATATTCAAGCAAAAGGAGCTTTCGGAGAGCGACCTTATTAAGGCGCGTACGCTGAAAAACCGCATGGAAAGAAGTGCGGTGGAAAAAGAGGAGCTTCCCGCACGGCTTGTTCCCGTCGATTGGAAAACGCTCAAAGAGGGAGATACCGTTACGGTAGGAAGTATGGAGACAGAGGGCGTCGTTCGCTCCGTCAAGCGCGACAGGCGCGAAGCGGAGGTGCAGTGCGGCTCCATTCGCGTCAAAGTGAAAGCGGACGATTTGTTCCTGCCCCGCGCAACGGCGCAGAAGAAAGAGGAGAAGGTGCGCGTTATTAAGCACCTCAACGACCGCCCCATGCCCGTCAGGGAAGTGAACGTGATCGGGCTCACCGTGTTAGAGGCTTTGGCGGAAGTGGAGAATTTTCTCGATTCCGCGATCGTTGCAAATCTCGAAGAAGTGCGAATCGTGCACGGCATGGGCACGGGGAAGCTTCGCAAGGCGATCCACGAGCTTTTAAGAACGCACCGCAGGGTCAAGGAATTCCGCTTAGGGGTCTACGGCGAGGGCGAAAGCGGCGTTACGATTGTAAAGTTAGGATAAGCTATCATAAATTTTCGTTTATCTCAATAAAATGCTGTGATAAGCTTTTATATTTTGAGGTAAACTATTGAAAAGAAGTTCGCGCTTTGTCGCCGCAATTACCAACTGTATCCTGATCGTCATCATTGCCGTCGTCAGCACCGTCTGCTTTCTGCCCAAAACGGAGAGCGTCGCAGGCGTGAAGGACGAGGTCTACTATAAGGGCACGTCCCAGGACGGCGTTTCCTTAATGTTTAACGTCTATTGGGGCACCAAAGAGGTGTACGCCATCTTAGACGTCTTGGACGAGTACGAAGCGAAGGCGACCTTCTTTATCGGCGGGAGCTGGGCGGACGACAACGTGGACTGCTTAAAGGAAATTGCCTCCCGCGGGCACGAGTTGGGCTCGCACGGATATTTCCACCGCGATCATAATAAGCTCGATTATTCCGCAAACTATCAGGAGATCAAGACGAGTATCGATTATATCCGCGAAGCTTCGGGAGTCACAGTCACGCTGTTTGCTCCCCCGTCGGGCGCGTATAACGACGACACGGTCAAGGCGGCGCAGGAGCTGGGGCTTAAAACGATTATGTGGAGCAAGGACACGATCGACTGGCGGGATAAAGACGCTTCGGTCTGTATCACAAGGGCTACCAAAAACGTTGCGGGCGGCGACCTAATTTTAATGCACCCCATGGCGCACACGCTCGAAGCGCTTCCTACTATTTTAAAACACTACCGCGATGCGGGACTTAAAACGGTTACGGTCAGCGAAAATATTACGTAAGATACATACAAGGAGAAAAAATGGTAAAAACGACTACACTTCAAAACGGCGTTCGCGTCGTCGTAAAGAGCATGGAGGGACTACTGTCCGTCACGATGGGAATTCTCGTCGGCACGGGCGCAGCTTACGAAACGGACAAAGAGGACGGCATTTCGCACTTCATCGAACACATGCAGTTCAAGGGAACGAACACGCGCACCGCGTTCGAAATTTCGGACGCGTTCGACGCGCTCGGCGCACAGGTCAACGCGTTCACGGGTAAGGACGTTACCTGCTATTACGCGAAATCGACTTCCGATCACGCAGGCGAGGCGTTTACGCTGCTTGCCGATCTCTTTTTAAACAGCACCTTCCCCGAAGAGGAAATGGAGCGGGAAAAGGGCGTCGTCGTCGAGGAGATCAACATGGACGAGGACACGCCCGACGATCTTTGCCTCGATCTTCTTGCGCGGGCGTCTTATGGAAAAGAGAACTACGGCAGAAACATTTTAGGTCCCGCAAAGAACGTGAAGGGCTTCACGCGCGAGGACCTTTTCGCCTATAAAAACGAGCGCTACTGTCCGCAGAATATCGTCATTTCCTTTGCGGGAAATATCGGGCTCGACGAGGCGGAAGAGCTTGCAACCCGCTACTTCGGGAATATGGAATGCAAGAACTTCGTGCAAAGAGAGAAAAAAGTCGTGTGGCAGGGAAAGAATCTGTTCCGCAAAAAGCCCATCGAACAGGCGCACTTTGCGTTCGGCTTTCCCACCGTCGAGCGCGATCATAAGGACTTTGCCGCAACGCAGGTCATGAACGCCGTTTTGGGCGGCGGCATGAGCTCGCGCCTCTTTAAGCGCGTTAGGGAGGAATTGGGACTTGCCTATTCCGTCTATTCCTATACTTCGCACTATACGGAAACGGGACTCTTTACCATTTACGCGGGCGTGAACCCGAAGAAGGCGGAAGAGGCGGCTAAGGCGGTCAAAGAAGTTATATGCGCATTTGCGCAAGAGGGCATGACGGAAGAGGAGTTCCGCCGCGGAAAGGAACAGCTCCGTTCGAGCAATATTTACGCGCAGGAGAACACCGCCTCGCAGATGCTTCTCTACGGCAAGCAGATGCTCTATAAAAACGAAGTCTACGACTTTGAAAAACGCATGGCGGAAATTGCTTCCGTAACGCAAGAAGATATTTCCCGCGTTATCAAAGACAATTTCGATTTCTCCCGCGTTTCTTGCGCAAGCGTCGGAAATTTGAAAAAGGCGATCACGCTGTGACGGCGGTAGGGTTTGAACCCTTTTTCGATAAGGAGAGCGTGCTTTTGATTTTGGGCAGCTTTCCCTCGGTCATGAGCCGTGCGGAGGGGTTTTATTACGGCAATCCGCAGAACAGATTCTGGAAAACGGTGTGCGGCTATTTCGGCGAGAGCGCGCCCAAGACCGTTGATGAAAAGAAGGCGTTTTTAAAGCGGCGCAAAATCGCGCTGTGGGACGTGGTGACTTCCTGCGAAATCGACGGCTCGAAGGACGCGTCCATTCGCGAAGAACGTGTTGCCGATCTTCCCGCACTGCTAAAAAAGAGCAAAATAAAAACGATTTTCTGTAACGGAAATAAATCTTACGAGCTTTTGGAACGGGAGTTTCCTGCGCTCATAAATATCACGCAAAAGCTCTCTTCCACGTCACCCGCCAATCCGCGCTTTACGGCGGAGGCGTGGTTTAAAGCACTAGACGAGGTCTTTTTATGATTACATACGAAGAAGTACTTTCGCGGCTGAAAGAAAACAGCGACGGAGAGTACAGAGCATTTCATTCCAAACTTTTAAAGAACGACAGTATCAATCTGATCGGAATCAGAACCCCCGTTCTGCGCAAGCTCGCCAAAGAGTGGAAGGGGGAGACGGATACGTTTTTGAGCTTTCCCGACGAGTACTACGAAATTACCTTCCTCAAATGCGCACTTGTCGGTGCGTTAAAGTATGAGGAATTTATTAAGCGGGTGGACAAGGTTGTTCCGCTTCTCGATAACTGGGCGACCTGTGATACGTTCGATGCACCCTGCGTGAAAAAGCATAGAGAGGAATTTTTGCCCTTTATTAAAAGATATCTTCAAAGCGATAAGGAATTCACCGTGCGCTACGGGCTCGTTATGCTTCTGCATTATTACGTGGAGGAAGAATATCTTCCGCTTATTTTCGAAAGCGTGAGAAATCTGAAAAAGAACGATTACTATATTATGATGGGTGCGGCGTGGCTGATCGCGGAAGTGCTCGTAAAATATTACGAAGCGGGCGTTCGGTTTTTACAAGAGGGAAGTATGCCCAAAGTAACGCACAATAAAGCGATTCAAAAGGCGTGCGAGTCCTTTCGGGTTACAAGCGAAGAGAAAGCGTTTTTGAAATCGCTGCGGAAGTCATAAAAATTGTTGACATTACAACACTTTTCGGTTATAATAACTTAGGAATTTGCCTTTTGGCAGTACGGAGGAACGAAAATGTTTGAAAAAGTTTCTAAAATGCTTGCGGAACAGCTTAAAGTAGAGGAGAGCAAAATCACGCCCGAAGCGGAAGTCGTCAAAGATTTGGGTGCGGACTCTTTGGATATCGTCGAGCTTATGATGGCGCTCGAAGACGAATACGGCGTGACCCTTCCCGAAGGAAGAGTGGAATCGGTCAAGACGGTTCAGGATATCGTCGATATGCTCGAAGAGATCGAGAAATAATCTGCTTTTAGAATTTCCAGAAAATAACGCTGTCAATTTCTTGATTTTTTCGTTATAGTTTGCTATACTGAATTTCGATATCTGCGGTGTTCGGGAAGTGGGAAAAACGTAATCCACAAAGTAACTACGGGGACGAAAGTCAAGCGGAATAGACGAGGTCTGCACGAACGTGCGGAAAGGTTGACGTTCGGTTGCTTGTTCCCACCTGCGAGAAGCGGGTTAACACTTTTTCGCTTTGCGGCACAGGCGGATGTCTTTTTTCTGAAATTTTAAATTTATAGCGTAAAATTTGTTGCGGTCGCTTTAAGTTTATGATATAATCCAATCACTCACGAAAATTTGTTGCACCTACGGCGCAAGAAATTTTGTGAACGTGGCCTTGTGGTCAAGCGTAAGATAAGCGCCCTCTCACGGCGCAATCCCGAGGGGCGCGCGAGCCAAAGGCGACGCTTTGCCGAGGGTGCCCTTTTAAGGGTTTCGGCAAATTCCCGGCAAGAGGGAATCGAAAATTGAATAAGAACGGCCTTGTGGTCAAGCGGTTAAGACGGCGCCCTCTCACGGCGCAATCCCGGGTTCGATTCCCGGCAAGGTCACCATCCTCAGTCTAATTCGAATATTTCACAATATTCGGCTTAGGCTGATTTTTTATGCTCGCAAACGGCACTTTATGCCGCAAAAGCCGCTTGACATGAGAACGGCGTGCGGTAGGCTATTTGCCAACGGCAAACAATAAGCCCCGCAGAGGCGGTGGATTTGGCTCTTTGCTTAAATACCGCACGCCTACGAGGCTCATGTCAAGCGGACTGTGGAAT
>JAAUYT010000047.1 GCA_014804975.1 Clostridia bacterium | reverse complement strand
AAAGCGGAAAGCACCTCTTCAAAAGTTCCCTGCATGATCTTTGCGTAGAACACGGCGCTCATGCTTGCCCGCACGCACTTGGGCGAAAACGGGTCTGCTGTGGAAATGCAATACACTTCCTCGTAGCCGCTCGCTACCGCCGTCCGAAGGATCGCGCCCACGTTCGAAGGGTCGGAGACCCCGTCCAAAATCAAACAGCTCTTTTTAGGCGGCTCGATTTTGAAGGAGGGAATTTTCACCTCTGCGGCGATACCCTGCGGCGTCTTTACTTCGCATACCGCGTTGAATGCGTCTGCGCCTAAAATCACCACGGGATAGCCGTAGGTTTCGCCCGCATAGTCCTCTCTTACGATCAGGCGCACGATTTCAAGGGGAGAGCTTACGCATTCGCGCACCGTCTTTTCCCCTTCGAGAAGAAAGGTCCCTTTCTCCCTGCGCCCCTTTTTCTCGCTTAAAGAGGCAAGGTCTTTCACGAGCGGATTGTTTTTCGACTGAATTACCATAATGCAAAAAAGCCTTTTTTCAAAGGCTTTTCGTTTTTAGATAGCGGCTTTCGCCTTATTGCAGAGCTCCGTGAACGCCTTAGCGTCGGTCACTGCAAGGTCGGCAAGCACTTTGCGGTTGAGATCGATTCCCGCAACCTTCAAGCCGTGCATGAGCTTGGAATAGGAAAGCCCGTTAAGGTGCGCACCCGCGTTGATACGCGTGATCCAAAGGCTGCGCATATCGCGCTTTCTGTGCTTTCTGCCGATGTAGGCATAGTTGAGCGATTTCATCACCGCTTCGCGTGCGATGCGGTAGTTCTTGCTCTTGTTTCCGAAATAGCCCTTTGCGAGCTTAAAAATCTTTCTACGTTTTTTAACGGCGTTTACGCCTCTTTTAATACGCATATTTCATTTCCTCCCGTCAATCCTTATAAGGAATCATTCTCTTAACTGTGTTTTCCTGCGTGGAAGAAACGAGCGTCGTCTGACGAAGATTTCTCTTTCTCTTCCTGTTCTTGGTTTCCGCTTTGTGGTTCTTGCCGCCGTGGGGTCTGTTGACCTTTCCGCTGCCCGTGAGCCAGAAGCGCTTTTTGCTACCGCTGTGCGATTTCTGTTTCGGCATATCCTTGTCCTCCAATTATTTTCTTTGATTTTATAGCTTTTCCCGCAGTTACTTCTTTGCGGGCGCAAGTATCAGAATAATGTTTCTTCCTTCCATATTGAGCGGTTTTTCGACCGAGCAAACGTCTTTAAGCGATTCCGCAAAGTTCGTCATAACGTCCTTCGCAAGCGAGGAGTGCGCCATCTGTCTGCCGCGGAGACGAATGGAAACCTTTACTTTGTTTCCCGCTTCGAGGAATTTGCGCGCCTGTTTCTCCTTGACTTTGAGATCTCCCACGTCGATCGTCATGGAGAGCTGTACCTCTTTGAGTTCGACGACCTTTTGGTTCTTGCGGTTTTCCTTTTCCTTTTTCGCAAGCTCGAACTTGTACTTGCCCCAGTCCATGATTTTGCAGACGGGCGGCACTGCGTTCGGAGAAATTTTTACGAGGTCGAGGCTCTCTTCCTCTGCAAGAAGCATCGCTTCCCTCGGCGACATGATGCCGAGCATCTCTCCCGTGGAAGAAATCACACGAATTTCCCGATCGCGGATCGCCGCGTTCACTTGATTCTGCGCTTTAATAATTTTATACCTCTCAACAAAAAAGTACGGGTCGCGCAAAGCGCAACCCGTGAAATTCCCATAAAATACGGCATAATACCGTTTCCGAAAATATCGACCCGCATCGCCTAACGCAATCGCGGAGAGAAGGGTTGACCTCTGCTTGACTCTATTATCTTAACAGATTTCCCCTCTTCTGTCAACGATTTTTTAAGGGTTTCAGAAAATAATTTTTTCGTCGTTCTCTTTTTTGAGGAGCGCGAAGAACTCGTCTTTATTCATCGCGCCGATATCCCCTTCGCCGCGCTTGCGGACGGAGACGGTGTTCTCCTCCACTTCCTTGTCGCCGACGATAAGTTTATAGGGCACCTTCTCCATTTCCGCGTCGAGAATCTTTTTGCCGATCTTCTCCTTTCTAAGGTCTGCGGAAGCGCGCAAGCCCATGCCGTTCATGGTCTTTACGAGCTCCTTTGCATACTCCGCCGCGCGGTCGGTGACGGGAAGTACTTTGACCTGTTCGGGCGCAAGCCATACGGGGAATTTGCCCGCATAGTGCTCTATAAGAATTCCGATAAAGCGCTCAATCGAGCCGAACGCCACGCGGTGGATCATAATGGGGCGGTGCTTCTGTCCGTCCTCGCCCGTGTATTCGAGGTCGAATCTCTGCGGCATCTGGAAGTCGAGCTGAATGGTTCCGCACTGCCAGGTTCTCTTGATACTGTCTTCGAGGTGGAAGTCGATTTTCGGTCCGTAGAACGCGCCGTCCCCCTCGTTGATGACGTAGGGAAGTTCGAGCTCGTCGAGCGCCGCCTTCAAAGCGTTCGTAGCATTCTCCCAGTCCTCGTCCGAGCCCATGCTGTCTTCCGGGCGGGTGGAAAGCTCCACGTGATATTTAAAGCCGAAAAGCGTGTACACTTCGTTGATGATTCTTACGACCCCTTTGATCTCTTCGGTGATCTGTTCGGGAGTCATAAAGATATGCGCGTCGTCCTGCGTGAAGCAGCGGACTCTCATAAGCCCGTGAAGCTGTCCGCTTTTCTCGTGGCGGTGCACGAGCCCGAGTTCTCCCATACGAATAGGCAAATCTTTATAGCTGTGCGGCGTGAGCTTATACACGAGCATTCCGCCGGGACAGTTCATGGGCTTGACGGCGCAGTCCTCTCCGTCGATCTTCGTCGTGTACATATTGTCCTTATAGTGCTCCCAGTGCCCCGAATTCTCCCACAGGGTGCGGGTCATGATCATGGGAGTCTGCACCTCGACGTAGCCCTCGCGTCTGTGGAGCTGACGCCAGTAGTCTACGAGCACGTTCTTTAACACCATGCCGTTAGGCAGGAAGAACGGGAAGCCCTTGCCTTCGTTCATGAGCGCAAAGAGCTTCATCTCCTTGCCGAGCTTCACGTGGTCGCGTTTCTTCGCCTCTTCGAGCATCTGGAAGTATTCGTCCATCTCCTCTTTCTTTGCGAACGCCGTGCCGTAAATGCGGGTAAGCATCTTTTTCTTCTCGTCGCCGCGCCAGTACGCGCCCGCGATCGAAACGAGCTTGAACGCCTTCAATTTCCCCGTCGAGGGAAGGTGGGGTCCTCTGCAAAGATCGGTGAAGGAACCCTGTTTATAGAAGGAAATTTCCTCACCCTCGGGCAAATCCTGAATAAGCTCCACTTTATAGTTTTCGTGGAATTTGCTCATGAAGACGATCGCGTCCTCTTTGGGGAGCGTAAAGCGCTCGATGGGGAAATCCGCCTTTACGATCTTTTTCATCTCCGCTTCGATTTTGGAGAAGTCCTCCATCGTAATGGGTGTTTTAAAATCTACGTCGTAATAAAAGCCGTTGTCAATGACGGGACCGATCGCAAGCTTACAGGTCGGGAATACCGTTTTAAGCGCCTGAGCCAAAACGTGCGCACAGGTGTGGCGGTACACGTCGAGCCCCTCTTTATCTTTGAGGGTGACGATTTCCAAATGATCGCCTTCCTTCAAAGGCGCGCTCAAATCGACGAGCTTGCCGTTGACCTTTGCCGCAACCGCAGCCCGCGCGAGCCCCTCCGAAATCGCCTTCGCGGCGTCCTTCGAGTTGGCGTCGTCCTTTAATTGAAGCTCGTCCCCGTTCTTTAATAAAATCTTCATAACCTTCTCCTTGTTCGGTTTTTTATCTTATTTTGATAACGATATCAATCGTTTACGTCTGACGTAATACTGTGTAGGCGTTTGAAAAATAAAAAATACGCCCTAAAATTCCCTCAGCGGGAAATTTAAGGACGCATAACTTATACGCGCGGTTCCACCTTAATTACCGGAATGATTCCGATCGCTTATTTGAATATTCGGTTTTATATAAGGAAAGCGGTTTCGCTTATCGTTTCTTTTACGCCCCTTTCAGCCGCGGGCGGCGCTCTCTGAAAAAAGAAGGTCGAAGGCTACTTGTCTTTCTAAGCGTATTGTAGTCTTCTTTCTTCGTTTTGTCAACCAAAACACGAAGGTTTTTAAGAAAATATGGCGCGTTCCGCAAAATACTTTTGCAGGAAGTCGCAAAGCGAAGCGTCCACTTCCCCGAGGCAATAGACGAAGCCCGCGTCGGAGAGAATGATTTCCGTTTCCGCATTCTCCTCGCCCATGAGACTGCTCCGTGAAAGGCGGGTAAAATTCTCCCCGAACACCGCACCGTCTTTGAGGTAAATTTTGTGTCTGCTCTCCCCCACCAAAAATTCGCAGAACTGCGTAAGGTCGGCCGAGGAAAAGCCGCTTGGAACGTAGCTTAAAATATGCGTCCACTTTTCGCGGAGCGCGTTTAAACGGAAGGCGTAAATACCGTCTATCGCGTATTCGCCCGTACTTGACAGCTTTCTTAAAATATAGCTTTTATCCCCCTCGAAGTCCGCCGCAATGAGCGCCGCCGCGAGGAGCTTTTTCTCCCGCTTCGAAAGGGAGACGTGCAGGTTCTTGCTTAAAAATTCGTACTTGTAGCCGATCCCCAAAATCTCGGCAAGCACGCCTTTGAGCCGCTTTAAGAGCGCGGGAGAAAGATTCAGCCTTAACGCCGTTCTCTCTTCTCCGAAACAGAGCTCCCCCTTTCCTCCGACTCTTACGATATCGTTCATCAGCGCGTTGTAAATATAGGTGATATAGGAGCTTCTCTCCTTGCGTTCGGTTATGACGATTTCTTCCACAACATTATTGTATGCCACAGAAAAAGAATTATTTATGCGGACAAGACGAAAAAAAGCAATCAATTTCAAACGCTTGACTTCCCCCCTGCAAAGTATTAAAATACAATGTAAGAGTTTTTAAGAGGATTTTATGGATTTCAAAAAAACGGAAAAGAAATGGCAGGCTTATTGGGAAAAGAACAAGACGGGCTATGATAAAAAATCGAATAGCCCTAAGCTGTACGCTTTGGAAATGTTCTCCTATCCCTCGGGCGCAAAGCTGCATATCGGGCACTGGTACAACTACGGTCCCGCAGATTCCTACGCGCGCTTTAAGAAGATGCAGGGCTACAACGTATTCCAGCCCATCGGCTTCGACGCGTTCGGGCTCCCTGCCGAGAACTACGCGATCAAGACGGGCGTGCACCCCAAGGAGTCCACGAAAAAGAATATCGCCACGATGGAAGAGCAGTTAAAGGCGATGGGCGCCATGTTCGACTGGTCGGCGGAGATCAAGACCTGCGAAGAAGATTATTATAAATGGACGCAATGGATGTTCTTGCGCCTCTACGAAAAGGGACTTGCCTACCGCAAGGAGGCGCCCGTAAACTGGTGCCCGAGCTGCCAGACCGTGCTTGCGAACGAGCAGGCGGCGGGCGGCGTGTGCGACAGGTGCGGAACGCAAGTCGTAAGAAAGAATCTTACGCAGTGTTTCTTT
>JAAUYT010000046.1 GCA_014804975.1 Clostridia bacterium | reverse complement strand
TGTTCGGAGGGATAATGCCGCTTGCAATGCGTTTGAGCTCTTCCGCCGCATTTTGAACGGCGTAACACTCGTCAGCGACTTCAAACAAGGGAATATCGTTGACCCCGTCGCCGAAGGCTACGAGCTTGTCGCAACCCAAAAGCTCTTTCAGCTTTTTTGCGGCTTCCGCCTTGCTTGCCGATTTGGGCATGACTTCGAGCCACCACTCCCCCGAATACATATCTCTTCCGAAAAAACAGCGGTACCTTTCTTGAAGCTCCTCGTATACGGGGCGCAGCTTTTCCTCTTCGTCGATACAGTTAAAATAATATACGTCGCCGTCGAGAAGAGCAGTGCGGGAGAATATCTCCCGTACCCGCTTTTTATCGAATTTATCGTCCATGCGCGATACGGAAAACTCTGTCTGTGCGTGCGAGCTTTCGCTTCGTAAAAAGGACATTCGGGTGTGTCCCTCTATCACGGAATACACGACGGGGCACAGTCCGCGGCGGAGAAACGTTTCAAAAACCTCTCTTCCGTCCTCTGCCGTAAAGCCGTTAAAGTAGACCGTCGAATTATCCTGCCGCACGATGAACGAGCCGTTGTACACGATCATGGGCGCGTTCAGCTTTACGCCCTCCAAAAGGGGCATCGCCGTATTGTAAGAGCGTGCCGTTGCAAACGAGAAAATCACGCCCCTGTCTATCAATTCGTTTAAGGCTTTGCGGGAATATTCGCTCAGCGTTCCGTCGGGGCGCAAGAGCGTTCCGTCCAAATCGGTCAAATAGAGCGTTTTCATAAATCTAACTGCATACCGTCGTAGGCGGCAATCGCTTTAAATTCCTTTTCCGCCTTTATCAGTTTATCCTGCGCAGGTGCGGAATTGTGCGAAAAATGCGTGAATACTTTTTTCGTGTCTTCACGAACCAAGCCCGCTTCTTTCAGGCGGGAAAATATTTTTTCGTTCTCCCAAACGCCCATGTGCCGCGCGCTCTCGGAGACGGAATCATAGAGAAAGGTACAGTCGAAGGTAATCAAATCGAAGGGCTTGCCCTCTTTTTCGAGATAAATAAAATCTTCTTCGGGGAGCATACCCGAATCCGTTAAATGCAGAATGCGCTTGTCCCCTTTTTCGATTGAGAACACGAACGGCTCCTTCGAGGAGTGCTTCGCTTTGAGGGGCACCGCCCGCCAAGCCCCGAATACGACGGGCTCGAACGCCTTTAATTCGTGAAAGCGAATAAGCGTACGGACGTCCTCTCTCATCTCTCGCCGCGTGCATTCTTCGAACACTTCGCGCGCTTCCCCGTTCCCGAAGATTTCGAGGGGTTCTAAGCCTCTTGCGTATTTGTAGCCGCGCAAAACGAAATCGTGCGCGTAGAAGTGATCCATGTGGGAATGCGTTACGAGAAGGTATTTGATTTTGGAAAGCTCCGCTCCGAACACGGCGTTATGATAGAACGCATCGGGCGGAAAGTCGATGGAGAGCTCCCCGTCTAAAACGACCTGCGAACGGGAACGGACCTTTTCCTTGCCCGCCCTTGCCCGTTTGCAGAATTCACATTCGCAGAAGAGCGCGGGAATTCCCTCCGCCGCACCCGTTCCGAGGTAACGTACCTTCATTTTTTGCAGACCTTCTTAATAAGAGTTAAGCCCGCGTCCGATTTTCGGAAACGAGCTGAACGGTTTTGTTTGTAAAAAGTTACGGGCAATCGAGTTATACTCTCGACATATATTCGCCCGTGCGGGTATCGATACGAATGGTATCTCCCTCGTTGACGAACATGGGAACCTGGAAGGTTGCGCCCGTTTCCACTTTCGCCGCCTTCGTAACGTTCGTTGCGGTGTTGCCGCGAACGCCGGGTTCTGCCTCGATAACTTTGAGCTCTACGAAGTTTTCAGGCTCGACGGAGAATGCGTTGCCGTAGAGGAATTTCACGGTGACCATGTCGTTCTCGCGGATATAGCGGAGCGCGTCCTCTACCTGCGAAAGATTGAGGGGAGTCAGGTTGAATTCGTCGTCCATGAAGTAGTAGAACTCTCCGTCGTTGTAGGAGTAGGTCATCTTCTTCGTCTCTACCTGCGCGGTTTCGAGCTTTGCCGTGGGGTTAAAGGTTTCGTCCGAAAGGACTTGTCCCGTAACGACGTTTTTCAGCGTGGTTCTTACGAACGCCGCGCCCTTGCCGGGCTTGACGTGCTGGAATTCCGTTACTGTGTAAACGCCGCTCTTGTATTCGAACGTCGTACCCTTTCTGATGTCGCCTGCCATGATCTGTGCCATATTTTTCTTTCTCCTTAAAAATTACAATATTACAAGGTTTCTTTCCGTCTTTTTCATGAAAGAAACGACTTTTCCGTTTTTCATCGTCACGCTGTCCTCAATTCTTATACCGAGCTTGCCCGCAAGGTACACGCCGGGCTCGTCCGAGAACACCATTCCGTTTTCGATTGTTTCCTCTCCGCGCGGGGAAAGCGTGGGATATTCGTGAATTTGAAGCCCGATCCCGTGCCCCAAAGAATGGGTAAAGTACTTGCCCAAGCCCTTGCTTTCAAGGTAATCGCGCGCGATCGCGTCGCCCTCTTTGCCCGTCATGCCCGCTACGAGCTTTTCTTTTACCAGCTCGTGCGCCTTTAAAACGTGCGCGTAGACTTCTTTGAATTCCTCGTGCTTTTTATCGTCGCCGAATAAAAAGGTGCGCGTGCAGTCCGAACAGTATCCCCCGAACTTACAGCCGAAGTCGATGAGAACGGGATCGCCGAATTTGAGCTTTCTCTCCCCCGTCTCGTGGTGGGGAACGCTTCCGTTTTCGCCGAACGCCACGATCGTATCGAAGGAAGTGCCGCTCGCGCCGAAGGAACGCATCTTGTATTCCAAAAGCCCCGCAACGTCGCTCTCTTTCATGCCCTCTTTGAGTTCGGGAAGAGTAGCTATCAGTCCGTCCTCTGCAATTTCACAAGCCTTTTCAATGAGTTTAAGCTCTTCTTCCGTTTTATAGAGCATCGCCTTTTTTAAGGCGGGCATACAGTCGGAAAGGTCAAAGCCCTCTTCTTTGAGCGCAAGATAGCAGGTCGCGTTAGTAAACGGATAAGGCACGCCTAATTTCTTTTTGCCCTTTAAAAGCTCGATTGCCGTTTTATAACTGCCCTCGATTACGCGGACATTACTGCCACCCAGCGACTTTTGCGCCGCTTCGATATAACGGGAATCTACGATAAGCGTACAAAAATCTTTATCGAGAACGACGTAGCCGTCCGTCGAATAAAAACCCGTGAGATACGCTCTCAAAAAATCTTGTTCGAGAAGAAGCGCTTCCGCGCCGCTCTCAGAGTATATTTTGCGTAAATTTTCCGCCAACATATCCATATTATAGCAAAACTCGCCCGTCAAGTCAACAGATTTTTTTACTTTCCGAACATAATGCGCTCGCTCGAAAGCATTTTAGCGACCGCGAACACGAGGAGCGCCGTATAGACGAGGTTGACGGCAAACGCCGTGAACGGCAGCCACACGGGCGCGGTATGCGTAAACACTTGATTCATGGCGACGACCGCGTTCAGAATCGGGATCGCGACCACCCAATTCCCGATACCCGAAATGAAGTTCACCGCGATCGAAAGCACCAGGGAAAGTATCATGAGAATGCTCGTGTATGCGGAGGCCTCCTTCACGGAACGGGAAAAGGTGGAAACCACCGAAATGAGCGATACGATCAAGGGCACGATTCCGACGACGAGCAGGAATATCATAAAATAGCTCAAAAAGGAATATCCGCCCAAAACGCCGAGGGACGTGCCCATAAGCTTGGGCATGGAGAGCGCTATCCCTAAAAAGCTCGACAGCGCGCCGATCGAGGAAATACAGGAGAGCGGAAGAATTTTTCCGAGAGCGATATGCGACCTCTTCGCGCTCGTCACCAAAATGGTTGCAAGCGTTCCCCTCTCCTTTTCGCCCGCGACCGATTCGAGCGTCACGCTCATACAGGACGAGAAAATCATGATAACGACGATAAAGGGCAAAAGCCCGCTCATAATATCCACCGCCATATCGCTTGGATCGGAAATCGGCAAAACGTTGAATTTATTTGCGTACCCGTCTAAAATACCGGCAAACAGATTATAGAACGCCTCGCTCTCACCGTCGCCCGAACGGTAATAGATTTTTACCGCGGGCGCAGGATCGCCGGAGAACGGGTCGTATGCGGCAACCGCATTATCGAAGTCGGGCGTAAATACGACGAGCGCAGTCGCTTCTCCGTTATTCACTTTTTCACTTGCGGCTTCCTCTCCTTCCTCCGTCGTTTCAAACTCGATCGTCATGCCGTCGATTTTTCCGATTTGTTCCTCCGTTAGGCTTACGACCTTTTCCGATTTTTCTAAAAGAAGCACCTTAAAATCGTACTTCGGCTCGTCGTTCATGAGCGAGCCCATGAGCGTATAGATCACGTAAATGAGTATCCCCGGAAGAAGCATGGTGATAATCAGCCGCGGGTCGCGGAAGAAACGCAGGAACTCTTTTTTCATGAGCGCAAGAAGTTTCATACGAGTTCCCCCTTGATTTCGCGGTAGATTTCAAAAAATTTATCTTCGAGCGAAGTGTTGCCGCACACCTCTTCGAGCGTGCCCTCGACCGCCATTTTTCCGTCGAGAATAATGCCCACTCTGTCGCACAGCTTTTCGACGAGCGAAAAGATATGCGTCGAAAGAAGAATGCTCTTGTTCATCGCTTTGAGTTCGAGAAGGAAGTCTGTCACGACCTTTGCCGTGACAACGTCAAGCCCGTTCGTCGGCTCGTCGAAGATGACGACCTCGGGATCGTGCACGATCGATACGACGAGGGATACCTTTTGCAACATTCCCGTCGATAAATCTTTCACGCGCACCTGAGCGAATTTATCGATCCCGAACCGCTCGAACAGCGTTTTTTTGCGCTCCTGCAACACGCTCTTTTCCACGCCGTGCATGGCGCCGAAGAAGTTGAAGAGATAGTCGGGCGTAAAGAAGCCTTCGAGTTTTAACTCTCCCGTCATGAAGCCGATTTTATCGCGCACCTTTTCGGGCTCCTTCACAATGGAATGCCCGCACACGAACGCGTCGCCCGCGTCCGGCCTTATGAGGGTGGAAATCATGCGAAGCGTCGTCGTCTTGCCCGCACCGTTCGGACCCAACAGTCCGTAAATTTCCCCCTTGCGTGCCGAAAAGGAAAGCCCGTTTACCGCGACTTTCTTCGTTAGATTCGTCTTTTCGATTTTGCGCTGCTTGCGCGAGAGCGGAAAGGTCTTTTTCAGCTCCGCCGCCCGCACGACCTCTTCGCCGAGTTCTTCGAACGGCGTCGTCATTTCTTGTTCCATGATTATTTTACCACCGTTAAATCTTTCAACGCGCGGGTGTAGGCAATGTACTTTTCGTTCTCCGTCATGCCCTCCGTATACACGGCAACGGCGGAAAATTCAAGCCCCTTGCTCTCGTACACGCTCATCACGTTGATATTCGTCTTTGAAATTTTTCCTTCCTTTTTGAGGAGCGAATAGCCGCGCTTTACAAAGAGCGGAAGATACTCCTCCTTTGCTATGACCGCCCTGAGCCCCTGCTTGTCCTTGAAAAAGGCGTTCAGCTTTTTCATATCGCACGAGCTTACCTTTTCGCCGTGCAAGCCAATCGGGGTCATTTCCGCCCCCACTTCCCTCGTGACGAACTCCACGATCTCGTTGGTGTTGCGGTAGTTTCTGTCTAAGCGGTACTCCATTCGTTCCACGCCCGCCCAATCTTTTACGCCCCGCCAAGAGGTGATATTCTGCTTGACGTCGCCGAAGATATTGAACGCCGCGTCCGAATTGATATATTTTAAAAGGTCGTATTCCGACTGAGAGATATCCTGCCCCTCGTCGATAAACACGAGCCCGTAGCGGGGCGTGAGCTTTCTTCCCGTCGCCGCAAGGAGCTGACAGAGCGCGTACCCGTCCGAGGGGCAAAGGCCCATAACGCCGTACTTCTTTTTATAGCTCTTGACCGTTTCGCGGTAGAGCCAGCGCGCGATATCCGCGCTATCCTCGCACCTTCCCAAGCCCTCGCACGCCCGCGTGAAGCGGACGACGGAAAAGAACTCGCAAAACAGGTCGACCCCGTCTACCATTTCCTCAACCGTCGTTTTCGCTGCTTCGATTTCTTCAAGCAGCTCTTCGCGCTTTGATATCCTGTCGGCGTAGGTGTAAACTTCTCCCTGCGCGTGCCGCACGCGGTAACGGCGCAAATCGGCAATTTCCTTTCTGACCGATTCGGAAAGAGAATTTAAGTCCTCTTCGGCTTTGCGGAAAATCTTTTCCGCATTCGTGCTTACGAGGCGGGCGCTCTTATAAAAGCGCATGAATTGACGGAAGAAATAATCGGGCGTCTTCCTCTCTTCGTTCAGGGTAAGTCCAAGAAAATCTTCCACCTCCGAAAAGGCGCTCATGAACGCGCGGAAGGGTTTGGTAAAAGCGAACCCGCCGTCAATGCGCTCCTTCATTTCGCCGAGTACAGCGCGCCTTATCCGCGGCGACGCGTTCTTGATTTTCGTATATTTTTTGGCGCGCGCGCCGCAGTCCGCAAGAATCTGCCCCGCGACCTCTCTGCACTCCTGCCCCGAAAAGAGCCCGTAAATATCGTCGTAAAACTTGTCAACCCTCTTTTTAATATCTTTTACGAACGATTCCGAATAGAGATAGGAAAGGTATTCCTCCGTCTCCTCGCCCGTCCCCTCTTTGAGTTTTTCGTTAAAATCGATCCCCTCGTTTTCGAGCACGCGGGCGTAGAAGTTTTTCAAAGTGATCGTCTTGACCAGCCCGAGTTCGAGCGTTTTGGCAAGCTCGTCGATAAAGTCGTTAAAGGAATCAGACGGGGTAATGACGAGCACGTCGCGCGGGGCGAGCTTCTCGTTATTGTACATTAAATAGCTCAGGCGGTGCAAAAGGATCATCGTCTTTCCGCTCCCCGCACAGCCCTGCAAAACGAAGCTCTCCCGTTCGGGACGGGTGATGATTTCGAACTGCTGCTCCTGTATGGTGCGGATAATATCGCGGATACCTAAATCGTCCTTTCTGCTTGCAATGATACTGCGAAGGTAGGGATCGAACAAAATTTCCTCGTCGCGCCCTGCGATCTCCTCTTCTGAAAGCGCCTCTCTTACGGAGAGGTATTCGTTCTTGAAATCGAGAAGCTTTCCGTTCTTCACGTAGAGCGCGCGGCGCATGACGGTACGGTATTCGTACTCGTTGATCGCAAAGTTTACGCGGCTCTTCTGGTAGTAGCGCACGGCAAGCGGCGCCCGCCAATCGACGATGGAAAGATTGATATCCCCCTTCTTGCCGATATAATAGGCGTTGTAGCCCTCTTTATCGTCAACGACGTCGATACGGGCAAAGTAGGGCTCGGAAAAGAAGCACTGGAAGGCATTGAGCTTTTTCGTCTCGGCGGCGATTTCGGCGTTCTTTTCGATAAGGGCGCGGTAGTTCTCCGCGGAATAGTCCTTTGCGTTTACGATTTCGTTCCGTTCCTCTTTCGCCCGTTCGATTTTTTTAAGGTGCGTACGGATATAGCGGATTTTCAGCATGAGGAGAACAGCCGCGAGATGATCCGTTTCATACTCCGTCTGTTTGTCGCGGTCAAGAAGATCGAGATACCACTTTTTATCGTCCTTCTTTCGTGATTCGAGCTTCTTTTTCAAAAGTGCAAGCGACTTCTCTTCCATAATTCTATATCATACCATAAACCGCTCTTTCTTTCAACACTTTGCAAGAAAAATTTTTTAAGAAAAAACCCGCGCAATTTTTGCGCGGGTGACTTACAAATTCCGTATCGTGATTTATTCCCATTCGATCGTTCCGCAGG
>JAAUYT010000045.1 GCA_014804975.1 Clostridia bacterium | reverse complement strand
TTATCAACTCATTATACATCTTAGATTCGCTAGATTTTAACTTAAAATTTCGAAATACAGAAGGAATTAATAAATAGTTCGCATTTGAATGCCCTCTATAAAACAACTTCTCCATCGGTTTTTCCAATGTTAAAATATTGTTTAGATCCGATAACGAAGAAATAAATTCCAATCTAACTTTTTGTGAATTATATGGAATCCCTTTTTTAAATTGTATTGAGTTAGCAATATTATGCAAATCTTTAATCCTACTAAAAATTTCCTTTACAAGGGATTCTCGTTCATTATCATCGTTACATATTCTAAATATCCAATATACTATCGCGTCAGATTCCAAATAGGTCAAAGCACCATTGTTGCCATACACTTCCTGCAAATTATCGATCATTTTTATAGATAATTCGTCTGCTGGATGATACTCATTCTCAAATAACTTTGCAACAACTGATTCTTCATTTATTAGTTTAACTAGGAAATCTAGTCTACTGATTTTACCGTCCAAATATCTACGCACATCAAAATATCCATCAACAAGCATTTTATTGTAGCAAATATTTTTGAACGCCTGCTGTATAATGGGTTTATCATGTATTTTATCAAAAAAGAAGAAAAAGAACATTACTTATATCCTCATTAGTTAATTAATAGTCTACTTCCCTACACCACAATTTTATCTAAAACAAATTTAAAGTCAATGATTTTTTCTCTATGCAATTAAAAACATACAAGAATGAAGTGGTCACTATATGAACTAGGC
Organism: Clostridia bacterium; assembly: GCA_014804975.1. Lineage (GTDB taxonomy): Bacteria > Bacillota > Clostridia > Christensenellales > Borkfalkiaceae > Gallimonas. The sequence continues at coordinate 4,300 of JAAUYT010000045.1, read as the reverse complement.
TTAATTGCATATCAAAATTTGTGTGACAAAGTTTTTTTAGTAATAAAAGTTTTTGACAAGTCACTCCAACAACACTACCATCCCAAACTTATCTTCAAACATAAACCAATCGGATGGCGCGCTGTCATTTCCGAAAGAAAAATTTGAAGCGCGATTAATAATACGTAAGATAATATGCATGATAATGCGCAAGATAAAATAAGTAATTCTTATAAGCAACTATTCTGTGGCTGTATAATCGGTATAACAAGCCCGTTACAGCGATTAAATTTTACTAATCATGATACTAAAACTAAGTTTTAAACATTGCTATTCTACACGCTTTAATCAAATGATAATAAACTATTTAAACAAGAACTTTATAGTTATCGAATAATATAATCCATAAGTAATAAAAATGCAAAATGTTGCAGTTATTCGGAGCCAAATACATAAACTGTTCGAAATCAAAAAGCGACTTGTTAAACAAGTCGCTTTTTGTGAAACTCTAACAATCAAACACTTGTTACAAGCGCTAATTGCTTTTTAAATGTCAATTCACCCGACGTAAACTTGTAAATTGCCGCAACAGGTAACGCACAGATAAATGTTACCGCACAGCCCATAGCCTGGTATGGCAAGTCACTGAGAATGTATGCCGCTGGATTTACCTTCCACAAAATTATGGTAGCTACTATAGATACCCAGAAATATAGAAATTCGCCGAGGGTCGCAATTGCCGAATACGCTATTATACTTAAATCCTTGTGCTTGCGATTGAATATCTTATACACAACAAACGGCATCATATAACCTATCCAAACTTCCAAAAGCCACCACTGCACACGCACAATATCGGCAGGAAACCAAGCAATACAGCTTAACTCGAATATCACTGAATACACCGTAACAAGCACCAAATTCTTAGCCGTACTCATGCATGCTGCGCATATAACCAGTATAGGAAATACTATATTGGCAAATGGAATTTCCAAAATAAACTGGTCAAGGCACATTGCCGCAAGCAATGCAACCATTGCTACCCAACCCTTAATACCTTTCGTTTTAGCCAAGCATTCTGCTTTAGTTAAAGATAAGCTATTCATAACATACTCCTTTTAATATAGCCAGCCTTTATAGACAAGCGTTAAAACTCTTAAATCATCGTCTGTTCCCGCGACGCCGTCATTTCCCAATACCGACTGATAATTAGCGCAATTGGCGTAGACACCATCAGCCGCAATGTATACTGTTTCGAGATTGAAAACTGTTCCATCTATAAGCGTGCAGTCGTGAAACATATAAAACGTATGCTGTGAGAGTCGGAAGGTCATATTGTCTTCACGCCCTTCAAAGAATTTTACAACCGACTCGTAAACCGTATTGCCGTACATTGGTATTTGCCATTCGAAAATGAGTTCTCCGTCAATTGTTGAGTGCGGATAAGCGTCTCCGTCCGCAACCTCCGTAGAACTGCCGGGCTGTCTTAGCTGCAACAAAAACGAATAGTGTTGTCCGTTCTCGTCATAGTGGTATTGGGGGTCTTTTGCTTGTCCATCTTTACCCCACACATTGCAACTTGTAAATATTGATACGGACAGTAAGCATAACACCAATGTCAGAAGCAATTTTTTCATTTTCATACCTTAAATCTCAATTACCTTATCAGCCGAATTGTATACTCCGAGTGGCGTAGGCGCTTCTATTCCGTTGATGCTTGCAAGATAGCATATCGCCACAGCCATATCGATGTTTCCTTTTATGATATAATTACCGTTCTCATCTGTATCAAGATTGTCAAGCCAAAGGGAGATAATATTATACTCCGTTGGTTCACCCTCGACGGGCTGCCCGACAACGTAGTTCTCCATATCTATTCCGTGCATATAACCGGTAAGAAGTCCCCATTGCGGCGTTACGTTTGCACCCGTAGTGAGCGTGTGGTTATAATACTTGCCATACAAATCTAGAGTAATCAATTCGGAAAGCGGATGATTCCAACCGTCAGTGAAAGGGAAATAACCCTGTCTGTATTTCTCAAAATTTACGTCATACCAATCTTTATCGCGATACAGCGATGCGGCAATTGGCGCGCCGGTAGGTCCAACCCAGTTGGGTGTTCCACCCTCTTTAACGAAATTGCCCTGATCGTCTTTTTCGTATCTTGCCATAATCGAATTATCAACGTAAGCAAGATTTGCATCAAGCGAAAGATTCGCTTTAATTATTGCAAGGTACGCGGTTACACTCATTCCAAATGATACCTGCGTAATAGGCATAAAGCTTTTGAAACGAGACATAAACTCGAAATCGTTTGCAAGATTAAGGAATTCAGTTTCAAGCTCCTTTTGAGTTGCTTGCACTTCTTTGAGTTGATTGTAATATTCGGAGTATGAACTGAACTCGCCCGCATCATATTTCGCTTTTAGTGCGTCTACTTCGGGTTTGATACGTGCTTGCTCCTCAATTACTGCTTGATATTTCGGTTCGAGCTTAGCATAATCACTCAGGAACTTTTCATGACCTGCGTTCGACCCCGTCGCTTCGGCAACGCATTCCAAAAGGCGTGTCGTTTTTTCCTGTCCGAGCTTTTCATATCCCGAGATACTAAATCTGTTCCATTGATTATACGCTGTATAGTACAGATTTGCCTGAGATACCTCCTCGCCGAGAATATCATATTTTTCGGTGTTGTGAGACAGCCAATTATCAACCTTCTCAAGATAATCGCTGATAACCGCATTGTAGATATCGAAAGTATTATCTGTAAGTCCCTTTCCGTTCAGATACTCTTTATATGCGTTGAGCGCAATTGCATAAGTATATAAATAATCGGTAATTCCGTACCACCCCTGTGCGCTTGCCGCAGAACCGTACCATTTATTGTCGCTAATCTTTCCGTCAACAATAAGTTCGTCAAGCATATTGAGATACTTCTTGAATGTGGCCGCATTGCTAGCGGTATAAAATTCACCGTCTACATATCTAAGATATGCGAGCGGCAGCCAGGCGGAAGCAGTCTTTGCATTCGCTATGGATTTTTCGAATTCTTCGGATTCAAGATAAAGCTTTAATGAATTCATAAGATTTTGTCCAAGCGTGCCATATCTGTATCTCGCTATAATGTCTGCGTCTGAGTTTACGGTATATGGACTTTCAATCTTTACGCCGTCAACGTAATATCCAAGGAACTCGAACCCATCTTTCGTCAAATCTTCAAGTATAAGACTATATCCGTCCTCGTATTCTGCCGTAGTTCTGTTTTCACCGTCTACTATGGTAATAGTATATTTGTGATTTTCAGGTGATACGCCTTTGTCGCAGCCCACTGCACAGAACATTAGACACAGCAACAGTACTCCCGCAACAATTGCAGAAAGAAGTCTTTTGTTTTTCATAAATTTACCTCAATTTAAAAAATTCAGGCACGCCAAATAACAAACGTGCCCGTACACGTATGGCTTAACTCGAACCAAACGACTTTAATCATCGCAGGTCTGGCATTCGGACTTGTCCTTATAAAAAGGCTTACCGTTGCGGTACAGCTACGGAATTTCACCGTATTCCCCATTTAATGCACATACTTTCGCCGTGCAACCTGCGGCTATTAAATTAAAGGTTTTCGCAATCTTCTGCCGTGAGATTACAAAAGATTAGCACAAAGATTATATTTTAAAATACATTTTATGTCAATGTTTTTAAACAAACAGTGCCATATTATACCGATACCCGCTATAGTTATATAGGAAGTTGTAAAATTATACCAAACTTATCCTCAAACATGAACCATTCGGATGGCTCGCTGTCAATTCCTTGTGAATGATCTGATTTGAATTGCTATATTAGACCGTATCGATGCCTTCATTTTCTTTTTAAATAAGATTGTTTTCGAATCGGATTTCGTTATTTTTCTATCAACCCTAGTTTTATTAAGCGCGATCTTATGCCGCCCGATTTTCTATGATGTAGCTCTGCGATGCGGGCTATAGTTAATTTTTCTTCGGTAAACTCGCGAATTAATCTTTGTTGTTCTTCTTCGGTCCACTTTTGCCCTATCATTTCCAGTTCCGGATATTTGACATTAGGATCAGGAAGCTTTATATTCTCCACAAGCCCTACGATATTTTCAAGATTATCTATAATGAACTCTTGAGCCGTTTTAGTTAATACAATGGTCTGATCCACCTCTCCCGTATCCAAATCAATATTATCCTGCGTAATAATTCCAACATCCTTTGAAGATGGCGTTGTAGTATAAACAGTTTGATTTCTAACAACAGGCTTTTTGTCTGTGTTTAAATAGCCATTGATTAGCAACCAT
>JAAUYT010000044.1 GCA_014804975.1 Clostridia bacterium | reverse complement strand
ACGTAAGGTGAGATCGGAGCTGATCGTTTCGGGCAACGTTTCGGACGACGCGATCATTAACCGCATTATGTCGGCGGGTGCGCGGTATTATTTCGTCAAGCCCGTTTCCGCCGAAATCGTCTGCGAGCGTATTCGTGAAATCGTAGACGGAAACGGCGCGGAGAACGGCGAGCCCGTCGAACGCAAGCGTGCGGGATCGATCGAAGAGCGGATCAGCAATATCTTTATTTCGATCGGGATTCCTCCGCATATTAAGGGTTATCGCTATTTGCGGGAAGGGATACGCATGGCGGTTGAGGATCCGCACGTTATCAACAACGTAACGAAGGTGCTCTATCCTAAAATCGGTGAAAAATACGCGACGAGCGCAAGCAAGGTCGAAAGGGCGATCCGCCACGCGATCGAAGTCGCATGGAACAGGGGACGGATCGACGCGATCAATTCGATTTTCGGGGCTCGCGTCTATCTGGGAACGGAAAAGCCTACGAACAGTGAGTTTATTGCTCTCGTTGCGGACAAGTTGATTCTTGACGGTATGAGCTGATTTTTCTTCCTTCATATCTCCCGCGCCAAACGGCGCGGGAGATATTTTTATCATAAAATTTTTTGTATCCCCTAAAAAGTGTTGACTGATTTAGCAGATTATATTATAATATAGTGGTGCATAGGGGAGTGGCTCAACGGTAGAGTAGCGGTCTCCAAAACCGTAGGTTGCGTGTTCGAATCGCGTCTCCCCTGCCAAATTCCCCCGATTCCCGATAGGGAAGCGGAGGAATTTGTTTTTTTAGGGGTAATTTTATGGAAGAGAAGAAACGTGTAACACTCTATACCGACGGCGCGTGTTCGGGAAACCCCGGAGCGGGTGGATGGGGTGCGATTCTTATTTTCAACGGATTCGAGCGGGAATTAAGCGGCGGTGAGGCGTACACGACGAACAACCGCATGGAGCTTATGGCGGTCATTAAGGGGCTTGAAGCGCTTAAATACCCCTGTAAAGTCGAAATTTACAGCGATTCCGCATACACGGTAAACGCCTTTGTGAACGGGTGGATATTTTCTTGGGATAAGAACGGTTGGAAGAAGGCTGACGGAAAGGCAGTTTTGAATATCGACTTATGGCAAAGCTTATTAAAGCTTACGAAAACGCATGAAGTTGAGTTTAAAAAAGTAAAGGGGCACGCCGATAACGAATACAATAATCGCTGCGACGCACTTGCGCGGGGAGCAATTCCCAAAGATTCGAAATAAATTGTAAAAAAGTCGGATATAATAATCATAGACCTTATTTCAGATTGGAAAGGGAATATGACGAAAACGACGAAAAAAGTAATTCATATCCTTTGCATGGTTCTAGCGGCAACGCTTTTCGAACTGTTTTTTCTTTTGTGTCTGCAACATTTTTACAGAGAATGGAGTTTGGCACTCTATCTAAGCGTATTGATTGCGGGCTCCTTAGTAAATTTGGCGATCCTCGTAACGGATGTCGTATGCTGTATTTTGAATAAAGCAATGATTACGCGCACGTGTATTACTACGTACGTGCTAATAGACTTTTTGGTAATCTTTTTGTATATTCTCGTGCGGACGGGGTTCTTCGATATTATTCGGGACGAAGAGAGCTTTCAGACGTTCCTTGAAAGGTCGGGGAAGTGGATGGCGGTTCTCTTCGTGGTGTTGCAGTTCTTGCAAGTAGTCATTCTTCCCATACCGAGTACGGTCACGGTGGTTGCGGGTGCTGCGCTCTTCGGACCGCTCGTAGGAAGCCTGTTGAGCTTATTGGGAATCGTGATCGGCTCGCTCATCGCCTTTCTCGTCGGAAGATACGCGGGCTACCGCGTCGTTGCGTGGCTCGTGGGCAAAGATACGCTCGATAAGTGGTTGAAAAAAATAAAGGGTAAGGATAAGCTTTTGCTTTCCGCAATGTTTATTTTGCCCGTGTTTCCGGACGATATTCTGTGCTTCGTGGCGGGTATTTCTTCGATGTCGCTCCCGCTCTTTCTCGGTATTATCGTAATATCCCGTGTAGCTGCGATTTTTATGACTTGCTATTCGGTTACCCTCATTCCGCTCAATACCTGGTGGGGACTGTTGACTTGGGGGCTCTTGATTGTGGCGGTGGTCGTACTATTCGTGTTCCTGTATAAGAAATCGGATAGCATTCTGAATTGGTTTGCAAAGAAGTTCCATAAAGAAACGCGGATCGAAGAAAAAGTCGGGCGGGACGAATTTACAGTCGAAATCGTAACGCCGAACGGCGACCTATACGAAAAGGGGGTCAAAAAGTCGGATGAGAGCGGGAAAGAGGAAAACCGTTCCGATAAAGATTAAATCAAAGCAGATTTCCGTATAACGGGAATCTGTTTTTTATTTTACCTTGAATAATTTTTCAATATAAATTTCCATTTATTCCCTTGCAATTTATTTGAAATCATTGTATAATGGTATTTGTAGGAATTTGGTTTTTTTGAATATTGCAAAGAGGTTTTTATGGACAAAATTCAAGAGTTACGCAAAAGAAAGGACACCTTAAAAAAAGCGAGCGGGAGCGTTCGTAAGGAAATCGAATCGTTGGTAGACGAGGGCAGCTTCGTCGAGCTTGCGGCTTTGAGCTTTTCCAAGAGCGCATTCTACGAGGACGACGCTCGCGGCGAAGGAGTCGTGACCGGATTTGGGGCGATCGGCGGTTTTCCCTTTTATCTCGTTGCACAGAATTTCGACGTGATTTCGGGTGGGCTCACAAAGGCAAATTGCGAAAAGATCGCAAAAACCCTGAACGCCGCAGAGAAAAATAACACGCCCGTCGTCTATCTGTTGCATTCCCAAGGCGTTGCAGTCGGGGAAGGGGTCAGCGTGCTCGAAGGCATTTCCGAGCTTCTTCTCAAAGCAACGCAATTGAAAGGAACGGTCATGCAGTACGCCTATTTGTCGGGCGGGGTCTACGGTTCCGCTGCGGCGCTTGCGGCAGTTTGCGACGTCGTGTTTTTCGATGATAAGAGCGTGCTCTCCGTTAATTCTCCGTTAGTGCTTGCGGCGAAAGAGAATAAAAATTTGAAAGCGGAAGAAGTGGGCGGATACGCCGCACTGACGAACGCGGGACTTCCCGCCGTTAAAGTAAAGAATCTGAAAGAGGCGGGGGCGCATATTAAGGCAATCACCGAATTGCTCGCTCTTCCCATCGTGGATGCAGAACTCAATAAACCGAGCCCCGCGCTCAATAAATCGGCGGACGCGAAGGCGATCGCTTCTATTTTGGAGAACGGTTTGGAGCTCGGTGCGAACAGCTGTCCCGAAGTCAAGACGGTGCTTGCGCGAATCGGCGGAATCGCCGTTGCGGCGGTCGTGTTCGATCAAGTAAAACTCAATGCGGATAACGTTCGTAAAATCAAGAATTTTGCGGAATTAGCGTGCTGTTACGCGTTGCCGCTCGTGACATTTGTCGACTGCACGGGTGTCGAGGGAACGCTTGCCGTAAACAACAGCGGCGTGCTCAAAGAGATTGCGGAGTATCTCTCCATTCTCGATGCGACGGATACCGCAAAAATCGCAGTCGTTACGGGGAAGGCGGTCGGTCTCGGCTATTCGCTGTTTGCCTCGAAGAGCGTCGGCTTCGATTATACCTTTGCATTGGCAACGGCGGAAGTTTCTCTGTTCGAGAGCGCACTCGGTGCGGAAATCGAATATTCTTCGGAGAAGGGCTTCAATAAAGAAAAATTTGCAAAGACCTATGCGGACGAAAAGGCCGATCCCGTGAACGCCGCAAAGAACGGTTATCTGGACGACGTCGTGGAGCCGCAGTTCTTAAAACAATATTTGATTGCGGCGTTGCAGACGCTTGTCAGCTGAGGTGTTTATGATAAACTCGATTTTATCCGATTGGTTTAAATTAAATGTCGGCGACGGTGCGTTCTACGCGATATTCGGCTTCTTATTCGTGTTTGCGGGTATCGCGCTTCTCGTTGTTATCTTCACCGTTCTCGGCGTTATTATGAAAAAAGTAAACGCGAGAAAGCCGAAAAAGAAGAAAATCAAAACGAAAAAGGAAAACCCTGTTCAAACGGAAGCCGAAGACGAGGAGATTCCTCCCGAAGTAGTTGCTGCAATCACGGCGGCAATCATGGCGGTCTACGAAGGCGAAAACGCAAAATGCGATTTTGTAGTGAAAAGAATTAAAAGGTTGTAAGGAGATAGATATGCGTAATTTTGTTGTAACGGTCAACGGAAAACAGTATGAAGTAGGTGTAGAGGAAGTAGGGGGAGCGCCCCAAGAGACCCCGCGTCAGGCGGTAGCGTATTCCGCGCCCGCACCTGCCGCCGCGCCGAGCGCGAATGCAAACGGCACGAAGGTGCTTTCGCCTTTCCCCGGTCTTATTAAATCGCTTGCGGTGGAGAACGGCGCTAAGGTCAAGAAGGATCAGCCTATTCTCGTGCTCGAAGCAATGAAGATGGATAACGATATCACCGCGCCCTGCGACGGTGTGGTTACCTTCCAAGTGAACAAGGGCGCAAACGTAGAGTCCGACGCGGTACTTGCCGTAATTTCTTAACGCGGAGAGATTTATGCAAAATCTGCTCATTAATTTTACAGGGATATTTACCGATCTCTGGGGACAAATGGGAATGTCGCAGGGGGGCTGGCAGAATTACGTCATGCTACTCATCTCTTTCGTGCTCATGTTCCTTGCGATCGTCAAGAAGTACGAGCCCATGCTCCTCTTGCCGATTGCGTTCGGAATGTTCCTTATCAACTTACCCGGTGCCGAGAGGATTCTTTGGGGCGTTCATAACGAGATACCGGACACCTCATTAAAACTTGGTATAAATGGTTCCATTGAAAACGTTGGCGTTTACGTTCTCAACAATGCGGGCGATACGGTTATCTACCTGAGAGAAGGGTTCTTAAACGGGGATACAGTTTCTTACTATGCGTCGTTTGAGGCTTTACAGCAGGGTGCCGGTGCTTTGAGCACAATGGAACTTGCGGAATTCAATAGTCTTTACACTTTACAGGGCTTTGTTCAAGGCGCTGTTAGCGGTGACACGGTGACCTTTGTAAGCGACAAGCTTGTTTTGTTAAGCGAATACGAATCGGTTACGGAAAGGGGACTTTTGTGGTATTTGTACTACGGCGTGGATAAAGTCATTTATCCTCCGCTCATCTTCCTCGGAATCGGCGCAATGACGGACTTCGGACCGCTGATTGCAAACCCGAAGAGTATGTTTATCGGCGCGGGCGCACAGCTTGGTATTTTCGTGGCGCTCTTCGGCGCGGTGCTTTTGGGTTTTACGGGTGCGGAATCTGCCGCAATCGCCATTATCGGCGGTGCGGACGGACCTACTGCGATCTACGTTTCCAAAATGCTTGCAGAGCATTTAGTACCTACGATTGCGATTGCCGCATATTCTTACATGGCGCTCATTCCCGCCATTCAAAAGCCCGTTATGCGGCTTTTGACGACGAAGAAGGAACGGGCTATCAGAATGAAGCCGCTTCGTCAGGTTTCCAAGGCGGAAAAGATTATATTCCCCGTGGCAGTCACGCTCGTCGTAGGACTGCTATTGCCCGACGCGATCCCGCTTCTCGGAATGCTCATGCTCGGGAATCTCTTCCGCGAATCGGGTGTTGTGGAACGGCTCTCGTCGCAGGCGCAGAACGGACTTATCAACACGATCACGATTTTCCTCGGTATTTCCGTCGGGTGCAAAGCGAAAGGGGGGATATTCTTGACGACCCAAACGCTCGGCATTCTTGCAATCGGAATTATCGCGTTCTATTTGGGCACGATCGGCGGAATTCTTGTCGCGAAGCTCATGTGCAAATTGACGAAGGGTAAAATCAATCCGCTTATCGGCTCGGCGGGAGTTTCCGCAGTGCCTATGGCAGCGCGTATTTCGGAGGACGTCGGACGGGAGACCGATCCGAGCAATCACCTTTTAATGCACGCTATGGGACCTAACGTAGCGGGCGTTATCGGCTCTGCCTTAGCGGCGGGCGTGTTACTTGCAATATTCTGACGGCGAGGAGATATTATGGCTAAGAAAATTTTGATTATGGATACCATTCTGCGCGACGCGCACCAATCGCACGCGGCCACGCGCATGACGACGGAGCAGATGATTCCCGTCCTCGAACAGCTCGATGAAATCGGCTACTATTCTTTGGAAGGGTGGGGCGGCGCAACCTTCGATTCATGTATGCGCTATCTCAACGAGGACCCGTGGGAACGCCTTAGAACGCTTAAAAAGTATTTAAAAAAGACGCCCATTCAAATGCTTCTTCGCGGACAGAATCTTTTGGGCTACCGCAACTATGCGGACGATTTGGTCGATAAGGTCGTTGAAAAGTCCATTGAGAACGGAATCGGGGTCGTGCGCGTATTTGACGCACTCAACGATCCGCGCAATATCCAATCTTCCATGCGCGCCATTAAGAAGTACGGTGCAGGCGGGAAGTGCGTTTGCGAGGCGGCGATCTCCTATACGACTAGCCCCGTGCATACGCTCGATTATTTCGTAAAGCTCGCAAAGACCTACGAAGATATGGGAGCGGACAATATCTGCATTAAGGATATGGCGAACCTTCTGTTGCCGTTCGATGCGTTCGAACTCGTTACGGCGCTTAAAAAGGAACTCCGTCCCGAAACCAAGCTTCATTTGCATACGCACAATACGACGGGTACGGGCGATATGGTCAATCTAATGGCAATCAAAGCGGGCGTCGATATCGTCGATACCGCGCTATCACCGCTTGCAAACGGCACGTCGCAACCCGCGACAGAGCCGCTCGTTGCAACCTTGCAGGGCACGGAATACGATACGGGAATCGATTTGAAAAAGCTTATCCCGATTGCGGCGCACTTCAAAAAGGTTGCCGCAGACCTCGAAAAAGACGGCGCGCTCAACCCGAAGGTAAGACAGGTCGACGTAAATACGCTCATCTATCAAGTCCCCGGCGGAATGCTCTCGAACCTTATGAATCAGCTCAAAAAGGCGGGCAAAGAGGAGAAACTTCCCGAAGTGCTTGCGGAAGTTCCCAACGTCCGCAAAGACTGCGGTTATCCTCCGCTCGTTACGCCTTCCTCGCAGATCGTGGGTACGCAGGCGGTCATGAACGTCGTCATGGGCGAACGCTATAAAATGGTTACGAAGGAGACGAAAGACCTGTTTGCGGGCAAATACGGTCAACTTCCCATGCCCGTAAACGAAGAGGTCGCAGAAAAGGTCTTAAAGGGTGAGAAACGCATTACCTACCGCCCTGCGGACGATTTGGAACCCGAATACGAAAAGCTGAAAGCTGAGGTCGTAGCAAAGGGCTACTATACGCAGGAAGAGGACGTTCTCTCCTATGCTTCTTTCCCCGAAGTCGCCGAGAATTTCTTTAAATGGAGAAAGGCAAAGAATGAGGGCGTGGACAGCGACATGGCAAAGAGCGGGGTTTATCCCGTCTGACGGCGGCTGAGCGTTATGCGCGTTATCGTAATCGGTGGGGGTGCAAGCGGGCTTATGGCAGCGTATTCCGCGGCTTATAACGCTCATGAAGTACTTCTCATAGAAAAAAACGAGAAGCTCGGTAAAAAAATTTATATCACCGGAAAGGGTAGGTGCAACGTTACGAACGACTGTCCGCCCGAAGATTTCCTCCCGCACGTCGTGCGGGGAGGAAAATTTTTAACGGGAGCTATTTATGCTTTTCCTCCCGAAAGGCTGATGGCTCTTCTCGAAGAACACAATCTCGCTTTAAAGGTCGAACGCGGAAACCGCGTGTTTCCGATGAGCGACCACGCAAGCGACGTTACGAAAGCGCTTGAAAGGGCTTGTCTTGCACGCGGTGTAAAGATTCGGCTCAACGAGACGGTGGAAAGGATCATTGCCAAGGACAGTGCCGTGCGCGGCGTTAAGACGAACTTAGATGAATATGAATGTGATACCGTGATCGTAGCGACGGGCGGCGTTTCCTATCCCGCGACGGGCTCTACGGGCGACGGTTACCGCTTTGCAAAAGAGGCGGGGCATTCGATCGTTCCGTGCCTTCCGTCCCTCGTTGGTTTGAACTTGAAAGGAAATGCGGGGCAGCAGGGAATTTCACTGAAAAACGTTGTTTTAACGGCAAAACGGAACGGAAAGGTAATTTCTTCGGAAATGGGAGAGCTTCTCTTTACGCACTACGGCGTGAGCGGTCCGCTCGTCTTAACGCTCAGTGCAAAGATCAACCGTTTACCAATCAAAGAGATTTCGTTGGAAATCGATTTAAAGCCTGCACTTGACGAAAGTAAACTTGACGCGCGGCTTTTACGAGACTTTCAGGAACGCAAGAACGAGGACTTGAAAAACGTGATGCGCGGACTTCTTCCTGCGGGGCTCGTGTTACCCGTATTGCAAGCGGCTAGTGTTCCCGCAAATAGAAAGGCGAACTCCGTCACGAGAGAGGAGCGCGCAAGCCTTGTAAAAACGTTGAAATGCTATAAGCTCATTCCCGAAGCTCTGCGCGGCTTTTCCGAAGCGGTCATAACCTCGGGTGGAGTTGAGCTGAAAGAAGTCGATCCCAAAACGATGGAAAGCAAAATCGTGAAGGGACTACGCTTTTGCGGCGAGGTGCTCGACGTGGACGCGTTCACGGGTGGATTTAACCTGCAAATCGCGTTTTCGACGGGTTTTATGGCTGGGAATATTAAAAATTAGCAATAATCACAGTATTATGCGTGACATAATAGCGTAAATTTTACATAAAGACAAAGGAAGGTTAGTGTTATGATAGTCATTCGGGGCGCGACGACAATCAACGAGGATACTCCCGACGAAATCAAAGCGGCGGTTAAAGAGCTTTTGGAGCAAATCGAAAAGCGCAACACCGTCTCGCGCGATGAGATCGTCAGTATCGTATTTTCGAGTACGTCGGATATCCATTCTTATTATCCCGCAAAGGCGGCGCGGGAGGCGGGCTTTGAGGGACCTTCACTCTTTTCGGCGCAGGAGCCCGAAATCGAGGGTGCTTTAAAGCTGTGCATCAGAACGATGCTCTTCGTGGAAAAGAACGTTACGCCCCGCCACGTCTATTTGCGAGGTGCAAAGGTTTTGAGAAAGGATATTGCGGAAAAAATCAACGTAGCGATCGACGGCCCTGCGGGAAGCGGAAAGTCGACGATAGCAAAGGCGCTTGCGAGCGATTATAAAATACTCTACCTCGATACGGGCGCAATGTACCGTGCCTGCGCTTTGAAAGCGCTTGAAGCGAAAATCGATATTCAAAACGAGCGGGAAGTCGAAGAGCTGTTCCGCGCCCTTTCTTTGGAAGTAAAATACGAGGACGGAACGCAGAAAACCATTCTCGACGGGGTGGATGTCTCCGATAAAATACGCGCGCCCGAAATTTCCATGGCGGCGAGCACGGTTTCGCGCTATCCCTTCGTCAGATTGAAAATGGCGGAAAAGCAGCGGGAAATCGCCTCCGGTATGAGCTGCGTTTTGGACGGGCGGGATATCGGCACGTTCGTTTTGCCTTCTGCGGACTTTAAGTTCTTTTTAACGGCGAGCCCCGAGGTTCGCGCCGAGCGCAGAAAAAAGGAACTGGAAGCCAAGGGCTACGAGGTTGATTTCGAAAAATTAAAGAAAGAAATCATTGCCCGCGATAATCAGGATATGAACCGCGAAATCGCACCCTTAAAGCAGGCGGAGGACGCTGTCCTGATCGATACTTCCTCGATGACGATTGAGGAAGTATTAAAGACGATCAAGAAAATGATTCAGGAGAAAATCTGATGTCCGAGACCGACTTGGAGACGAAAGATAAATCCAAAAAGGAAAAGAAAGCGAAAAAGCAAAAGCCCATTCGCCTGTTTCCTGCAAACAAAAAAGGATTCCATATCATGCACAAGCTGAATTTCTTTCGGTTTTTGCTGTATCCGTGGAATTCCTTGTTTTATCCGTGCAAAATGTTCGGACACAAAAAGGTAGGGCAGGGCGCATATATTTACGTTGGCAATCATTATAGTATGTGGGATATTTTTTATCCCGCCCGCACGACGAAAGAGGGCGTGCATTACATTGCGAAGGAATCGATCACTTCTGCGCCCGTGCTCAGAAGGTGGGCGGTACAGATCGGAGCGATCACCGCAATGCGCGACGGATCGGATATCCGCACCCTGACGGACGCGATGAAATGCTTAAAGAACGGGGAAAAGGTGGTACTCTTTCCCGAGGGAACAAGAAACAAAGTTTCCGAAGAGGAGTTTCTTCCCTTCCACGGCGGTTCCGCGTTGATGTCGATCAAGACGAAAACGCCCATTATTCCTTTCGTCGTATGCAGCCGCCCGAAAGTGTTTAAAAGGGTGCACGTCGTATTCGGCGAGCCCTTTGAATTAACGGAGTACTATGATAGAAAGCTTTCGCGGGAAGAGTATGAAGAGGCGGAACAGATCATCGTAAATAAAATGTATGAGATCCGCGACGCGCATAGGGCGTACCTCAAAGAGAAGAAAGCGGATAAAAGGAAAAAATGCAAGTCGTAGTTGCAAAGAACAGCGGTTTCTGTTCGGGGGTTAAAAAAGCGGTCGAAACGGCAATGAGCGTATCGCCCGAAAACACCTTCGTCTATGGTGAAATCATTCATAACCGCGAGGTCGTAAACGAAATCAAAAAGCGCGGGCTTATTACGGTGGACGACGTTTCAAAAGTTCCCGACGGTGCGACGCTTCTCATTCGTTCGCACGGTGCGGAAAAGTTTGTTTACGAGGAATGCGCCAAGAGAAATATCCGCTTGATCGACTGCACCTGCGCCTTTGTGAAGAAGTCGCGCGATATCGTAAAGCGCGCTTCCGACGAGGGAAAAACCGTCGTTATTACGGGAAGCAGGGAGCATCCCGAGATACGCGGGCTTGTGGGCTGGACTTCGGGCGAGGTGTTCGTCTTTGCCTCGGCGGAGGAAGATTTTAGCGTTTTGGGGGGCAAAGAGGTCGTTTTGATCTCCCAAACGACCTTTTCCGAGAAAAGTTTTTCGAAAATTGCCGAAAATATTCAAAAAGTGCGTCCAAAAACAGTTGAGATTTTTCCGACGATTTGCTATACTACAATATGCAGACAAAGGGAAGCCGAAGAGCTTTCGCGTATTTGCGACGCAGTTCTCGTGATCGGCGGGCTGAACAGCAGCAATACGAATAAGTTGACGGAAATCGCGTCGGCAAACTGCAAGCGGGTAATTCGCTTGCGCGGAGCAGACGATTTCGAATATGAAAAAATTAAAGGTTGTAAAAAGGTCGGCGTAATAGCGGGCGCAAGCACGCCCGATTGGCAGACCCGGGAGGTTCTCTGTAAGATGGAAGAAAACAGCACGGAAGTTCAGAAAATGACGATGCAGAACGTCGTCGAGGATATCGACAAGAACGAGCGGTATCACAAGGGACAAATCATTTCTGCAAAAATCGTATCGGCGACGGAAGAGGGAGTTTACGTATCCGCTTCCGGTAAGCTCGAAATTCTTCTTCCGAAAGACGAGCTCGATTGCTCGGAATACACCCGCGAGGCTTACGCGGGACGTGTGGGCGAGGAACTTCAACTCATGGTCGTTGAGCTTAACCCCAAGGTAAAGCTCTCCGAAAAGTCCGTGAAGAAGATCAAAGAAGAAGAGGCACTTCTCGGCGACGTTGAAGCGGGCAAAGAATTCAGCGTAATTTGTACGGGCTTCAACAAGGGCGGTCTTACCGCAGAACTCGGAACCTACCCCGTGTTCATTCCTGCCAAGGAAATTCGTTCGGGCTACGTAAACGATCTTGAAAAGTATAAAGGCAAAAAATTGCGTCTGCGCCTTCTCGAAATCAGAAAGGAGCGCAGAAAAGAAATTATTGCTTCGCAGCGCGTGATCCTCGAAGAGGAAAAGGCGGCGAAGGACGCTCAGAAAGCAGAAAAGGAAGAGGCGTTCTTCAATACGATCGAGGTCGGCGCAATCGTCGAAGGTAAAGTGGAGCGCGTAACTTCATTCGGTGCATTCGTCTCCGTAAACGGTTTCGACTGCCTCGCGCACATCTCCGATCTTTCCTGGACGGGCGTAAAAGAAGTGACGGACGTTCTTGAAATCGGCAAGCGCTATCAATTCAAAGTACTTAAAATTGACCGCGAGAACAAAAAGGTTTCGATCGGTTACAAACAGCTTCAACCCGAACCTTGGGACCTTGCAGCAGAGAAATACGCCGAGGGCGACGTGGTTCACGGCAAAGTCGTAAGAATCGTTCCCTTCGGTGCGTTCGTAGAGCTTGAAAAGGGAATCGACGGTCTCGTTCACGTATCGCAGATTTCGCATGAGTGGCTTGAAAATCCCACGTCCGTGCTCTCGATCGGCGAAGAGATCGACGCGAAAGTGCTTGCGTTCAATCCTGCCGAGAGGAAAATCACGCTCTCCATTAAAGCGTTGCAACCTCAACCCGAGGTTGAGGCACACTACACGAAGGAGAAGGACCGCGACGAGGGCAAGGGCAACAACCGCAAGGCTCGCAAAGGCGGCAAGAAGAACTTCTCCGACGACGATGAAGAGTACAGAGAGTGGAACGAAGGCGGTTTCGGCGGCGTTTCCATTGCTGATCTTTTGAACGGCGAAAACAAATAATCGAAAAACTATCTGAAAAATCCGCTTAACGGCGGATTTTTTTGTTTATAATCATTTTGGAAATATTTGCTAAGGAGTAAATAAAATGGAAAAACAGGGCAACATTCGCATTGCAAGCGAAAACATGATGCCGATCATTAAAAAATGGCTCTATTCCGAAAAGGATATCTTTTTGCGTGAAATCGTGGCGAACGCTTCGGACGCTATCACGAAGCTGAAAAAATTAGAGGCGCTCGGCGAAGCAAAAAATACGGGTGATTATAAAATCACGATCAGGACGGACGCGAAGGCAAAGACGCTTACGGTAGAAGATAACGGGATCGGTATGACGCAGGACGAAGTGGAGCGCTATATCACGCAGATCGCTTTTTCGGGCGCAGCCGATTTCGTTGAGAAATACGAGAAGTCGAACGGCGACGGAATTATCGGACACTTCGGTCTCGGATTTTATTCCGCGTACATGGTTTCCGAAAATATCGAAATCTTTACGAAGTCTTACCGCGACGGAGCGCAGGGCGTGCACTGGATTTCGGACGGAAACAGCACGTATAAAATCGGCGACGCAGACGTAAAGTCGCGCGGTACGAAAGTCGTCATGCACCTTGCGCCCGAAGAAAAAGAGTTTACCGACGAGAAAGTGATCAAAAAACTGCTCTTGAAGTACTGCTCGTTCATGCCTTATCCCATCTACCTCAATCCGAAGGAGGGGGATAAGGAATTAAAGCCCGTCAACACGACGGAGCCCTTATATCTGAAACAGCCTGCGGACTGCACGGAAGAGGAATATCAAAGCTTCTACCGCGAGACTTTCCGCGATTTCAATCCGCCGCTCTTCTGGATCCATTTAAATATGGAATATCCCTTCCGTTTAAAGGGTATCCTTTATTTCCCGAAAATCAAGAAGAACGTCGAACTCGAACCCGGACAGGTCAAGCTCTATTGCGAACAGGTTTTCGTTGCGAACAACATTAAAGAGGTGATTCCCGAATTCCTAATGCTCTTAAACGGCGTGATCGATTGCCCCGAAATTCCGCTCAACGTCTCCCGCTCCTTCTTGCAGAACGACGCGAAGGTGCAGAAAATCTCCCGTTACATTACGAAGAAGGTCGCTGATAAGCTGACCGATCTCTTCAACAACGATCGGGAGAAGTACGAAAAGTGCTGGCAAGACCTTTCGACCTTCGTCAAATACGGGTGCTTGAAGGACGACGATTTCTTTGATAAAGTAAAGGATATCATTATCTATAAGGATATCGACGGCAAATATCGGCCGATCACCCGCTACTTCGGTGCAAGTATTACGGAGGAGGAAGCGAAAAAAGGAAAAGAACCACAAGCCGTATATTACGCTTCGGACGAGAATAAGCAGGCGCAGTATATCGCCATGTTCCGCGAGGCGGGGCTTGACGCAATCATCTGCGACGAATATATCGACCCGCACTTTATCAGCTATCTCGAATATCAGAACCCGACATCCGTGCGCTTTTTGCGCATCGACGCCGACGTGGACGCGGCGCTCAAAGCGGAGGGAGAAGGCGGAGAGGACAAGGAGATCGAAACGCTCTTCACCGAATGCTTAAAGAGCAAAAAGGTGCACGTAAAGACGGCAAAGCTTAAAAACGCAAACGTTCCCGCCATCGTCAACGTGCCGGAGTTCCTTCGCCGCATGACGGAAATGAACAGCTTTTACCGCATGGGCGACGATATGCACGACGTAACGCTTGTCGTGAACACGGCGAATGCGGCGGTGAAGGCGCTAAAAACCGCAGAGGAGAAGAGCCGTCAAACGGCGGTGGAGCAGATTTATTATCTTGCACTCATGAGCTATAAGCCGCTCGAACCGGAAGAATTGCAGTCCTTTACCGCAAACACTTCGCTGTTACTTGAAAAATATTTGCAAAAATAATCAACTTTTTTTCACGACGATATTGACAAGCCGTTTCCGCCTTGCTATAATATGAGAGGCGGCGTAAGGAGATCGCACAAGGTGCGGGATCAGTCGGCGTCACAGGAGGTAAGTAAGGTGAACGGAACTGTAAAGTGGTTCAACGACGGAAAGGGCTATGGATTTATTTCCAACGATGAGGGCGGAGACGATATTTTCGTACATTTCTCCGCGATTCAGACGGAGGGCTTCCGCACGTTGAAGGAAGGTCAGAAGGTAACTTTTGAAACCGAACCCGATCCCAAAGACAGCGGTAAACTTCGTGCAATCAACGTAGTGCCCGTATCTTAATCAGGAATCAACGAAAAGAGAAACGCCGAAGGGCGTTTCTTTTTTTTGAGCTTAAAATTTTAAGGAACCAAACGGAAGCACCCGCGCATAGGATAGGGTATGGTTTCCGAAAATTTGATTCCCGCACGCTGCTACTTCGTCGGAATCGGCGGGGTAAGCATGAGTGCGCTTGCGCTCTTGTTGCACGACAGGGGAATATTCGTTAGGGGAAGCGATCTTGTTGAGAGCGACTTCACGAAATCGTTACGACAACGGGGAATCTCCGTCCATATCGGCGAGAGCGAAGAAATAGAAGAGGACGCAGTCGTGTATACGGGGGCGGTCGGGCTTTGGAACCCGCAGCTTGCTAGCGCGAAGAGGGCGGGAAAACGCTTGATTACGCGTGCGGAACTTCTCGGAATGGTGGCAAAGACTTTTCCGAGAGTGCTTGCGGTTGCGGGGTGTCACGGGAAGACCACGACCACTTCTATGCTTGCGCATATTTTTGAGTGCGGAAACCGTTCCTATACCTGCCATATCGGCGGGGAAGATTTGGAGTTCGGAAATTACAGAACAACGGGTGAAGAGTTTTTCGTGACGGAAGCGTGCGAATTTCAACGCAGTTTTCTGTCCATTCATAGCGAAGTCGCTTTGATACTCAACACCGACCGCGATCACACCGACTGCTATTCGGACGACGGAGAGGTCGTCGAAGCTTACGCGCTCTTTGCAGCGCAGTCGGAAAGGGCGGTTGTAAACGCCGATGACAGGAATGCGCGAAAGATTCCGCATTCCTTGAGCTTCGGGCGCTATTCGGGGGATATTACGGCGGGGCGCATTTATTCGGACGGGGAGAGGTACCGCTTTACCGTCTTTGAAAAGAGCGTGCCGACGGTGGATATCCGCCTTGCGATCCACGGCGCGGTGCATATTCAGAATGCGCTTGCCGCCTACGCCGCGGCGCGTCTCATGGGTTTTTCCGCCACGGAGATCAAGCGCGGGATCGAGAGCTTTCACGGCGTTAAGCGCAGGTTCGAGAGCATGGGGACGCTTGCGGGCGTTCCCGTGATATGCGACTATGCGCACCACCCCAAAGAAATCGAAGCAACGCTCAAAACGGCGGAACGAATCTGCCGCGGAGCGGTGCGGCTTGTGTTTCAACCGCATACCTATACGCGCACGCGCGATTTAATGGAAGATTTCGTGCACGTGTTGAAGAAAGCGGAAAATCCGATCATCTATAAGACCTACGCGGCGCGGGAAGCGTTTGACCACGAAGGCAGCGCTTATACGCTTGTGAGCCGTATTCCGGAGGCGGCTTACGTTCAATCGCCCGAACAGCTGAAAAAAAGGTTGCTATCGGAGATCGGGGAAGAAGACTTGATTTTAGTACTTGGGGCGGGAGATATCTATTCGATCACGCAAAGTATTTTAGATTTTTAACAAACCGTTTGCAAAGTTCCTCTGTCAAAGCAGAGGGGCTTTTTTTTACAAAAAAGAAAAGGAAAATTTTAGAAAAAATTATGAAAAAATACAATTTAACTATTGAAAGTCACAACAAAGTATAGTATAATAATAACGTCCCTTATGCTATATACTGTAAAGGGACAGGTAGGAGGGGAAAATGGCAAATGAGGAAAACAAACAGGTCGAGACGGATTTTCCGCTCTATCTGTACCACCACGGAAAGAACGACAGAATTTACGAAATTTTCGGAGCGCATAAGAAAGTAGTCGGCGGACAAGCGGGATATGAATTCCGCGTTTGGGCGCCGCACGCGAAGTCCGTTTCCGTCGTCGGTGATTTTAATCAGTGGGACCCTTCTAAAAACGTCATGCACCGCATGGTGGACGGCGAGTCCTTCGAGCTCTTTATCGCGGGGCTTAAACAGTACGATATTTATAAATATTGCATTACCGCGCAGGACGGCAGACAGCTTATGAAAGCCGATCCCGTTGCATTCCATGCGGAGACCGCACCTCAGACGGCGTCGAAGCTGTACGATACGGAAGGGTACGAGTGGACGGATTCCGAGTTTATAAAAAAGCGCGAAGAACGGAACGTATTCACTTCGCCCATGAATATTTACGAAGTAAATCTTCTCTCATGGAAGCGCCATTCCGACGGGAACTTTCTTTCCTACCGCGATTTAGCTCGTGAGCTTGTTCCTTACGTAAAGGAAATGGGGTATACCCACGTTGAATTTATGCCTGTTACCGAGTTT
>JAAUYT010000043.1 GCA_014804975.1 Clostridia bacterium | reverse complement strand
TTCGGAAACTGCTTTTTGAATCTTTCGACAAAAGGTAAAAGCCCCTCTTGGTTTTGCGGTTCGAAGGGTTCCCCGCCAAGCAGGGAGAGACCTGAAATATAATCGGGTGCAAGCGCTTTTAAGAGAAATTCCTGCGTCGCTTCCGTAAACGGTTCTCCGTAGTGAAAGTCCCAGGCTATCTCGTTAAAGCAATTCTTACAGCGGTGCGTACAACCCGAAACGAAGAGGGAAACTCTGATTCCCTCTCCGTTCGCAATGTCTGTGGTTTTGATTTCAGCGTAGTTCATATTAAAGGTGAAGCACCCTATCCTTGATTTCCTGCGTTCTGCCCTGATTCCAGAACTGCGTTCCGATATAGCCGCAGGTTCTGCGCGCAACGTTCATTTTGGACTGATCGCGGTTGTGGCAGTGCGGGCACTCCCAAAGAAGCTTTCCGTCCTCTTCCGTGATCTGAATTTCCCCGTCGTATCCGCATACCTGACAGAAGTCGCTCTTCGTGTTGAGTTCGGCGTACATGATGTTGTCGTAAATGTACTTGATCACGGACAGCACAGCGGGAATATTGTCCTGCATATTGGGAACTTCCACGTAGGAAATTGCGCCGCCCGGAGAGAGCTGTTGGAACTCGCTCTCAAATTTCAGCTTTGTGAACGCGTCGATCTTTTCGGAGACGTGCACGTGGTAGCTGTTCGTGATATAGTTCTTATCGGTTACGCCGGGAATGATACCGAATCTGCGTTGCAGGCACTTCGAGAATTTATAGGTCGTGCTTTCAAGCGGCGTTCCGTAGAGGGAGAAATCGATATTTTCTTTCTTCTTCCACTCTTTGCACTTATCGTTCATGTGCTGCATAACGGAGAGCGCGAACGGCTTCGCCTCTTCGTCCGTATGCGATTTGCCCGTCATATACTTGGTGCATTCGTATAAGCCCGCATAGCCGAGCGAAATCGTGGAATATCCGCCGAAGAGAAGTTTATCGATGGGCTCGCCCTTTTTAAGGCGGGCAAGCGCGCCGTACTGCCAAAGAATGGGAGCCGCGTCGGAAAGCGTGCCCATCAAACGGTTGTGGCGTTCCATTAAGGCGCGGTAACAGAGATCGAGACGCTCGTCGAAAATTTTCCAGAATTCCTCCATATTGCCGCCCGAAGAGAGCGCAACGTCCACAAGGTTGATCGTGACGACGCCTTGATTAAATCTACCGTAATATTGGGGCTTTCCCTCTTCGTTGACGTAGGGCGTTAAGAAGCTGCGGCAACCCATGCAGGTGTAGCAGTGCCCCTCTCCGTTCTTGTCGACCTTGTATTCGAGCATCTTCTTTTCGGAGATATAGTCGGGAACCATGCGCTTTGCAGTGCACTTTGCCGCAAGCTCGGTCAAATACCAGTACTTGCTGTCCTCCCTAATATTGTCCTCTTCGAGCACGTAAATGAGCTTGGGGAACGCAGGCGTTACCCATACGCCAGATTCGTTCTTAACGCCCATAATGCGCTGTTTGAGCGTCTCCTCGATAATGAGCGCCAAGTCGTTTTTCGTCTGCGGGTCCTTCGTTTCTCCGAGGTACATGAACACGGTCACGAAGGGAGCCTGTCCGTTCGTAGTAAGAAGTGTAACGACCTGATACTGAATGGTTTGAATACCCTTGCCGATTTCCTCTTTCAAGCGCTTTTCGGCAATCATATTGATCTGCTCTTCATTTTCGATCCCGACCGATTTAAGTTCCTTTGCAACTTCGGCACGGATCTTTTTACGGCTGATATCGACGAAAGGCGCAAGGTGCGTCAACGAAATGCTCTGTCCGCCGTATTGGTTGGAAGCGACCTGCGCGATGATCTGCGTTGCGATATTGCAAGCCGTGGAGAAGGAATGCGGTTTTTCGATAAAGGTACCCGAAATGACCGTTCCATTTTGGAGCATATCCTCCAAATTGACCAAATCGCAGTTGTGCATGTGCTGCGCGAAATAGTCCGCGTCGTGGAAATGGATAAGCCCTTCGTCGTGCGCTTCGACGATATCCTTGGGGAGCAAAATACGGCGGGTAATGTCCTTGCTGACTTCCCCTGCCATATAGTCGCGCTGAACGGAATTGACGGTAGGATTTTTATTGGAGTTCTCCTGCTTGACCTCTTCGTTGTTGCATTCGATCAAAGTCAGGATCTGCGCGTCCGTCGTGTTTGCACGGCGAACGAGCTCACGGGTATAACGGTAGGTGATATATTTACGAGCAACGGCGTAGGCCTTCTGGTCCATGATCTGATTTTCGACGAAGTCCTGAATCTCCTCCACGCTAACCGCGCGATTGAGATCACCCGCGAGTGCGGTGACCTTTTTTGAAATAAATTGGATCTGCTCTTCGCTCAGACGATTGTCCTCGCTGACCTCGTTGTTTGCCTTGGTGATCGCGTTTACGATCTTCGACAAATCGAATGCTACTTCCGTGCCGTTTCTTTTAATGATTTTCATATCCCTACCTCTCCTTTTCCTCTTTTCCGTCTCTTGACGATAAAAGCGTCCCCGTGAAGGGAACGCGCTTATCATACTATATCTTGTGGTGCTTGTCAAGCGTTTGGCACAATATTTGGGAAAAATTTTTTAAGAAAACCACAATATATTGTGTTTAGTGCGAAATTTGTCGATTTTTACGCGTGAAACAAAAAGCGCAAAAAGTTACACGAGAGTCGTGTCGTTGATGACGAGCGAAAATCTGCAAGAAAGAAATTCCGCAGCGCGGCGGCACAGCTTCATACGGTTGAAATATATTTCGAAATAATCCATAACGGAGCAAATCGAAGTATCAATTTCAATATACAGCGTAATGAGCGAATTCTCTTTATCGACCTTGACGTAGGAACGCTCGGCGGCAAGATTTACCCTGTCGTGAATGTTGGCGGTATATACGTTGTCGATAGGTTTTTTGACGCGGCTCTTATGCACGTCCCCTTTATCCGCAATGATGAGCGCGGAAGAAATTTCGGAGACGGGAAGCCCGTACTGCTCGTCGTGGTTGCCAATCGCCATCATGATCTCGGCAGCCTCTTTACAGTCCATGCCCATGCGGGTGAGAATTTTATAGACGAGGATCGCGCCGCTCTGCGCGTGGTCCTTCCGATTGACGCAGTTTCCGATATCGTGCAGATACCCCGCGATTTCCGCAAGCCGCACCCGCTCGGAATCGTAGCCGAGTGCCTTTAAGATTTCACCCGACCATTTGCTTACGATCCCCGCGTGCCTTCTCGAATGCTCGGTAAACCCAAGTGCCTCGATCTGCTTTTCGGACATCGTCATGATCGCTTCGACTTCCTTGTCCGCTTTGATTTGCGCGAGCTCGATCATGCGAACTCCGTCACTTCGAGACCGGAGAAGATCTCGTCGTATTTATTTTTGGTAAAGGAAACCGTGCCGAACGTCGTAACAGTCGCCGTCCCCGCAGCAACGCCCGCGCGGAGAATTTCTTGAAGAGGCGCGCCCTGTTGCAACATATTCGCCGCAGCGGCAACCATGCCGTCACCCGCGCCTACGGTCGAATTGACCGCAACGTTGATGCTCTTACAGTAATAATTCTTCGTACCGTTCGTAATGACCGCACCGTCCTTTCCGAGGGAGAGAAGCACGATCTTCGCGCCCCTGTCCAAGAGCTCGCGGCAACCCGAAAGCATATCGTCCTTATCTCGGAATTCACGCCCAAGCGTCTCTTCGAGCTCTTCGAGGTTGGGCTTTACAAGATCGATTCCCGCCTCCAACGCGGCAAACAGCTTTGCCCCTTCCGCGTCCGCGATTTTAAGCGATTTGGGATCGACGGCACGGAAAAGCTCGCGGTAGTAGCCTGCGTCCACGCCGCGGGGAAGTCCGCCCGAAATGACCGTGACGTCCGAACGGGAGGAAAAGTTTTGGATCATTTGCAAAAGTTCCACGAGCTTTTCGTTTCCGACCTGTCCGCCGACGTCGTTGATTTCCGTCAGCATAGACTTTTGATCGATACACTTGTAGTTTTCGCGTACTCTGCCGCTGTTCCATACGAAGGAGAAGCCGACCCCCTCTTTGTCGAGCGCGCGCTCG
Source organism: Clostridia bacterium (assembly GCA_014804975.1). Classification (GTDB taxonomy): domain Bacteria; phylum Bacillota; class Clostridia; order Christensenellales; family Borkfalkiaceae; genus Gallimonas. The sequence goes on along the minus strand of JAAUYT010000043.1, from coordinate 1,926 downwards.
AACATAGCGCCGTTTTCGTTATACATAAATCCGGTTGCGTAAGCCTGTGCGCCGAGGCGCGCCACGCCGATCGCCACGTTGATCGCCTTACCCGTAAAGGAGAGCGTTTTGTTCTTGACGACGTTTACTTTACCGATGTTCAACGAATCGAGTTCGATCGTAACGTCAACGCTCGGACTCATACAAACTGTTAATATCATTCGAACCCCCTAACGGCTCTCCTTCGAAAGCCGCACTGAAAAACTTAGGACTTAGTCCACATATTATTATATTACTAAAATTTCCAAATTTCAAGCCCTAAATAAAAATTTTTGCAGAAATTTTTCTTTTTTTGTTGTATATTCACAAAGAAAGACCCGCACGTTGCGGGTCCTCTAATCAATATTCAGGTTTATTTACATGGAAATCATTTGAAGGGTTTCGTAAAGCTCGTAATTGAACTTCTTTTTCATGGAAACCGCTTCGATAATATCCATATCGATAATTTCGTTTTTATGAATTCCGACGACGCGGTTGCCGATTCCGTCTTTCAAAAGGTGAACCGCCTTGTTGCCGAACTGCGCCGCAAGCATTCTGTCCGCCATAGTGGGCGAGCCGCCGCGTTGGATATGCCCGATCGTGGTTGCGCGTACCGAATAAGACGTCATGTCCTGCAACTGCTTTGCAAAGGCGTCCGCAGTCATGACCCCTTCCGCGATGACGATAATATTCGAACGCTTTCCGTTCGCGCGGGAACGGTTGATCCGCGTGATGATTTCTTCCATGTTGTAAGCGATCTCGGGCACGACGATAATTTCCGCTCCCGAAGTAATGCCAGCATACAGAGCAATATCGCCGCAATGTCTACCCATGACCTCCACGACGGAAATGCGTTCGTGCGAAGTCATCGTATCACGCAGCTTATTGATAATATCGAGACAGGTGTTGACCGCAGTATCGAAGCCGAGCGTATAATCGGTATATTCGAGGTCGTTATCGATCGTTCCGGGAATTCCGATCGTGGGAATTCCGTATCCCTCCGTAAGGCATTTCGCTCCGCGGAAAGAACCGTCTCCGCCGATGACCACAAGTCCTTCGATCCCGTGCTTTTCAAGCGTTGCAACGGCTTGCTTTTGTCCCTCTTCCGTAAGCATTTCAAGGCATCTCGCCGTTCTTAATTTGGTGCCGCCGCGCTGAACGATATCGGATACGCTCCGCATTTCCATTTGCATCATCGTGTCGTCGATCAAGCCCGCATATCCGCGTTCGATCCCGAAAACCTCGATTCCGTAATAAATTGCAGTACGCACGACCGCACGGATCGCCGCGTTCATACCGGGAGCGTCGCCGCCGCTTGTGAGAAGTCCGATTCTTTTCATAGTATCCTCCATAGTTACCTAGACTACATTATAACACAATTTCAAAAAAATGGAAGCAGTTTGAGGAAAATTTTTTCAATTATAATAATTTTACGCAACTTTCGGGCAAAAAGCTCATGACCTCCGCCATAAACGCTCTGTTGAGCCGTACGCGGAACTCGTAACGCTTTCCGCCGTACAGCAGTTTGCATCGCACGTCGCCCTCGTAGCTCGAAAGCGTTTCAAGAAGCTCGTTAAAATCTTCCTCTGTAAGCGAGCGCGCATCGATCCACAAAACCTGCTCTTTTTCCTCTTCTTTTTGCGCATTTTGAACGGGCTCTTCGCCCGTTTTAGGCTCTTCCTCTGCCACCTCTTCGAGCTTGTCCAAAATAATGACGGGCGCTTTTTCGGACGGAAGATCGAGCTTTCCCGAAATACGCACGACGGCGTCGCGGCGCAAAGAGCCCTTGATCCTTTCGTAAGTGCGCGCAAAGGCAAGACATTCGATACTTCCGTAATAGTCCTCTATTGTAACGAAAGCCATCGTATCGCCCTTGCGCGTATTGATTTTTTTGATCGCGCCGACGAT
>JAAUYT010000042.1 GCA_014804975.1 Clostridia bacterium | reverse complement strand
TTTGATATCTTCAAGCGACTTTTCCATATCCCGCAAAACTTCTTTAATTGTTTTTTTGCGTTCTTCCTTTTTATTTCCTTGCGGTTTCCAATAATCGCAAGGTTGACGTAATTTCCACATTTCCCTTGGATAACGCTTATTTAATTGTTCATTGATACAATGCCCCTCAATCTCTGCGAAGCTCGTCTTTCTCTTTACATAGTGCGGAACATAATATTCACAATTTTTACAATTCTTTTCTTCCATAGTTGCCTCAATTACACGTTTTGTATAATTATATTGTACGTTTCGTGTAAAGTCAAGCATTTTTTCACATTTTGTGTAAAATATAAGTATGGAATTAAGTAGCAGATTAAAAGACCTTCGGCATGAAAAAGGGCTTACTATGAAAGAGGTTTCTGAGGCTTTGCAACTAACGTTAAGCGCATACGCCAATTATGAACACGGAATAAGAGAGCCGTCTATTGAAGTCATTAAGCGTATGTGTTCCTTTTTTAATGTAACTTCCGATTATCTTTTGGGATTAGAAGATTAAATTTAATAAAATGCGCCCGCAGACAAATGTCTGCGGGCGCATTTTATTATTATTGAGGTTTTTTCATAGTCAGGGAAATACGCTTTTTCTTTTCGTCCACTTCCTTGACCCACACCGTGACCACGTCGCCGACCGATAAAACTTCCGACGGGTGGCGGATAAACTTATCGCAAATCTGCGAAATATGTACGAGTCCGTCCTGATGCACGCCGATATCGACGAACGCACCGAAGTCGATGACGTTTCTGACGGTTCCGCGAAGCTCCATGCCGGGAGCCAAATCTTTGATATCGAGAACGTCCGTTCTTAACACGGGTGCGGGAAGCTCGTCGCGGGGATCGCGTCCCGGTTTTTTGAGTTCCTTACAGATATCGAACAGCGTCAAAAGACCGATTCCGCATTCCTTTGCCGCCTTTTCTTCGCCGTACTTATTCAGCCTTTCCATGAGGTGTCCCAAGTTCCCCTTCTTTACGTCGTCCATCGTGTAGCCCGTAAGCTCAATCAATTTTTTTGCCGCCTCGTAGGATTCGGGGTGGACGGAGGTATTATCCAAAATCTCTTTGCTTTCGGGAACGCGCAGGAAGCCCGCGCACTGCTCGAACGCCTTTGCGCCGAGCTTAGGCACTTTCAAAATCTGCTTGCGCGAGGTGAACGCGCCGTTCTCCTCTCTGTACTTGACGATATTTTCCGCCGTGCCCGAATTGAGCCCCGAAACGCGCGCAAGAAGGGGCGCGGAAGCCGTGTTAAGGTCTACGCCGACCGCGTTTACGCAATCTTCCACAACGCCGTCAAGCGCCTGGGAAAGCCGTTTTTCGGGCATATCGTGCTGATACTGTCCCACGCCGATACTCTTGGGGTCGATTTTAACAAGCTCGGCAAGCGGGTCCTGCAAGCGCCTTGCAATGGACACCGCCGATCTTAAATTGACGTCGTAATCGGGAAATTCCTTCGCAGCAAGCGGGGAAGCGGAATACACCGAAGCGCCCGCTTCGTTCACGATTGCATAGGAAACTTTACTTCCCGTCATGGTAGAAATAAGCTCGCAAGTCATCTGTTCGGTTTCGCGGCTTGCCGTGCCGTTACCGATTGCAATATGATTCACCTTATCCTTCGTGATGAGCGCGGAAAGCGTGCGGATACATTCCTGTTTCTGCTTTTCGCCGTAAGTGGGATAGACGACCGTCGTATCGAGCACCTTGCCCGTACCGTCCACGATCGCGACCTTACAGCCCATGCGGTAACCGGGGTCAAGCCCCATCGTTACGAAGCCCTTGACGGGCGGCTGCATTAACAGCGGGCGCAGGTTGAGCGCGAACTGACCGATAGCCCCTTCGCTTGCGGTCTCCGTAAGCTCGGCGCGGATCTCACGCTCTACGCTGGGCGCAATCAAACGATCGTAGGCGTCCTCTGCGGCGGTGCGCACGAATGCGGACGAAGCGCAGGCGGGCGATTTAACGGCGTGTCTCGTGACCACGGCGATTGCCGTATCGCGGTTCATCTCCACTCCCGCTTTGAGTTTCTCTTCCCGCTCGCCGCGGTTGATTGCAAGCACCTGATGCCCCTGAATCTTCTTCACAAGCGCGGAAAATTCGTAATAGTTACGGTAGACGGTGTCCTCTTCCGTATTGGCACGGGAGACGACGGAAGCCTGTTCACGCCAGAGGGCTTTCAAATCTTTTCTGATTTCCGCATCGTCGGAGATGAGCTCCGCAATGATATCGCTTGCCCCTGCGAGCGCGTCCTCTTTGGTTTCAACTCCCTTTTCGGCATCGATATATTTGACAGCCTCTTCTTCCGGAACGGGGCAGTCCTTCTCCTGCGCGAAGAGAAGAAGCGCAAGCGGTTCAAGCCCCTTTTCCTTTGCGACCGTCGCGCGCGTGCGGCGCTTCTGCTTGTAGGGACGGTATAAGTCTTCGACCTCGGCAAGGGTCGTTGCCTCGTCGATTTTCTGCGCAAGCTCTTCCGTGAGCTTGCCCTGATTCTCAATGGAATTTTTAACTTCCCCTTTGCGCGTTTCAAGCCCGCGCAGGTATTCGAGGCGGTCGGCAAGATTGCGGATCGTCTGATCGTCCATCGCGCCGTGCATTTCCTTGCGGTAACGGGCGATAAAGGGTACGGTGTTTCCCTCGTCGAGAAGGTTCACGATATTTTGCGCATACTCCGCTTTTACGTTGAGCTCCTCGGAAAGTGTTTCAATAATCGATTTCATAAAAACCTCACTGCGAATTATATTATCATAAACGCGGAAATTTTACAAGAATTTGACGCAATTTTTTTGCGTAAAAAAACTCAACCTTTGCGGTTGAGTTTTTAATTTTATTTTCTGCCCGAAGCGGAAGTCGCGCTTTCCTTTCCCCACTTGCGAAGCGTTTCGATATATTCTCTGTTCCTTGACAGAATGCCCACCGTGCGTTGGAACACCGAATCGATTCGGGTATAGCTTCCGCACATTCCAAGGGTGTATTCCTCCTCCGCGACCGTCTTGATCGCCCACTCGATATCCGCGTACGAAAAGCCCTCGCTCATCTTGGCAAGCGCGTCCACCTCTTCGTCGGTAAGCTGCACGGTCAAAGAGAGCTTTGCAAACAGGTTGATCGCACTCTTCCGCTCCGATTGGGTGGGAAGGTCTACGAAGAACACTTCGTCGAATCTGCCCTTGCGGAAGAGCTCGGGCGGAAGCTTGGTTAAATCGTTCGCCGTTGCCAAAAGGAACACGCGGTCTGCATTCTCCTGCAACCAGAAGAGGAAGGCGCCCAGAATGCGCTGCGCCGCCTCGTTATCGCACCCCGCCGCAAGCTCCTTTTCGATTTCGTCGATCCATACGATACAGGGGCTTACGCTTCCGATATAGTCGAGCGCACGCCTCAAATTCGCCTCGCTCGCCCCCACGTTCTCGCTGAACACCGCGCCGATATCGAAGCGGTACAGGGGCAAATGCCACTCGCAGGAGATGAGCCGCGCCGTAAGCGATTTCCCGCAGCCGGGAACGCCCACCATGAGCGCGCCGCGCGGAGGGTTGATATATTTCGCGCTGAGCTCCTCGTCGGGCGAGAAAAAGATTTTCTGCTTTTTCACAAGCCAGTCCTTGACCCCGTCCAAGCCCGCGACGTGCACGTCGCGCACCGTAATGCGCTTTACTGCGGGGCTCTTGCCAAACACTCTGTCCTTTTGCATGGCGACCGTGCAAAGGTTTTCGAAGGTGAAGCCTTCACCCGTATTCAGCGCGTAGTTCATGACGTTTTTGAGCTGCAACCCCGTATATCCGCCTAAGACGACCGCCGCCTGCGTGACCTTTTCGGGCGGAAGCGTTTTGATTTGGTTTATCGCAATAAAATCGCGGATCAAGCCCTCGCGCTCCTTCTTCGTGGGAAGGTCGAGCTTTACGAAAATCGCAAGTCTTCCGAGCTCCTCGTAAACCGTTTCGTTCGTTACGAGAATGAGCGTTGCGCCGCAGTCGGAGGCAAGCCTTACGACGCCGATCGCCTTTTCAACGAGCTCGTTATTGCTTTCGAGCCCGCGCATATCGCCAAGCGCGTACACCGTGCCGCTCTTCTTTTTGATCTCTTCCGCAACGTACAGGAAGGGATCGGCGACCCGTCTCCCCTCTTCGCCGCTGCCGATTTTTTTGAACCCGCCGAGCGCGGTGTTATATTCGATGGGGATTCTCGTATTTGCCGAAACGACTTTGAGCGCCGATTCCGCTCTGTCGCGCTCGCCCGTCATAACGACGATAAGAGGCGTGCGGCAATTTACGCACGCCGTGATTTCCTGCACCGTTCTTTGAAAATCGCTCATAGTTTACCTGCCAATCTGATTTTAAAACTATTTTACCATAATTTACGGCGCAAAGCAACATAATTCCGAAAAATACTTTGTTTTAAGAAATTTACTAAAAAAGAGCCTCCGCGCATTGGCAGAGGCTCTTGATAACGATTATGTTTTTACTTCTTGTTCATGCCCTCTTGAACTGCAACGGCAACTGCAACCGTCGCGCCGACCATGGGGTTATTACCCATGCCGATGAGTCCCATCATCTCGACGTGCGCGGGAACGGAAGAGCTTCCTGCGAACTGCGCGTCGGAGTGCATTCTGCCCATCGTGTCGGTCATGCCGTACGAGGAAGGTCCTGCCGCCATGTTGTCGGGGTGCAGGGTTCTGCCCGTGCCGCCGCCCGAAGCCACCGAGAAGTACTGAACGCCGTTCTCGCAGCACCACTTCTTGTAGGTGCCTGCAACGGGGTGCTGGAAGCGCGTGGGGTTCGTGGAGTTACCCGTAATGGATACGCCGACCTTTTCGAGCTTCATGATCGCAACGCCTTCGGGAACGTTGTCCGCGCCGTAGCATTTTACCTTTGCGCGGGGGCCGTCGGAATAGGGAACTTCCTTCGTGACCGTAACCGTTTCGGTATAGGGATCGAACGTGGTTTCGCAGTAAGTGAAGCCGTTGATACGGGAAATAATGAACGCCGCGTCTTTGCCGAGACCGTTCAAGATAACGCGGAGCGGATTCTTACGAACCTTGTTTGCGTTCATTGCAATGGAGATCGCGCCCTCCGCCGCCGCAAAGCTCTCGTGACCTGCGAGGAAGCAGAAGCAGTCCGTCTCTTCGGAAAGGAGCATTTTGCCAAGGTTTCCGTGACCGAGACCTACTTTTCTGTTCTCCGCAACCGAGCCGGGGATACAGAAGGACTGCAAGCCGATACCGATTGCCGCCGCCGCGTCCGCCGCCTTTTTGCAGCCTTTCTTGATTGCGATCGCCGCGCCCACCGTGTAAGCCCAAACTGCGTTCTCGAAGCAGATAGGCTGCGTGCCGCGTACGATCTTATCGCAGTCAACGCCCTTGGAAAGGCAAATCTCTTTGCACTCTTCCACGGACTTGATGCCGTACTCTTTCAGTACTTTATTGATTTTTTCGATTCTTCTTTCATAACCTTCGAACAAAGCCATTGTTACTCCCTCCTTATTCCTTACGGGGGTCGATGTATTTCACCGCGCCCTGTTCTTTATCGAATCTGCCGTAGTGC
>JAAUYT010000041.1 GCA_014804975.1 Clostridia bacterium | reverse complement strand
TTTTATTCTAATCTTAGAACATTCCGAGAATGACGCTCGCGATATAGAGGACGAGCGCGATCCAGAAGAGAACTGCAACCCAAATCTTTTTGCCTCTCGTGAAGGCGTATGCGCCGAAGCCGATTCCGACGAGCAGGGCAAGGTTCTTAGCAAGCTCCAAAGCACCGAGAATTTTTCCGTGAAGCTCCACCCCGACCAGCGGAAGTAAGTTGTAAATAAAAATCAAAATACCCGCAATAATAAGCGCAACGTAGCTACAAGCTTTAATAATGGGATTCCAATCGTATCCGCTGCCGTTTGTTCTTCTCATACTAATACCTCTTTCATTTTTTTCTTGATTATAGCATAGCCGCTTTAAAATTGCAACGATTTTTTTATGAAATTTCGTGAAGAGTTGACGAATTATTAAAACGGTGATAAAATAAATTCATGAAAAATTATCTTGACGAAGCCGTAAAGGCAATTTCAGAAAGTATCAAATTCGACTCCTCTTTAAGCGAAGCTAAACCCGATATGCCCTTCGGCAAGGGCGCGGCGGACTGCCTTGCGCATTTTTTGAGCCTTGCGGAAAGCCTCGGTTTTGAAACGCATAACTACGACAACTACGTCGGCGAAGCGATCTTCGGCGACGGCGAAGAAGAGTTTGCGATCCTTGCCCACCTCGACGTCGTGCCCGCGGGAGGCGGTTGGGATAAACCTCCCTTCGGCGGCATCGTGGAGAACGGTAGAATTTGGGGACGGGGCGCAATGGACGACAAGGGTCCCGCGATTGCCTCCCTCTTCGCGCTCAAAAAGCTCAAAGACGAGGGTTTCACGCCGAAAAAGAAAATCAAACTGATCGTGGGACTCAACGAGGAATGCGGTTGGAAATGTATCGAGCACTATAATAAGGTGGCGCACATGCCCGACACGGGCTTTTCTCCCGACGCGAACTTCCCGGTCATCTACGCCGAAAAAGGCATTCTGCATATCCGCGCCGACTTCCCCGTAGAGAAAAATCTGTTCTCTTCGCTTACAGGCGGCGAACACGTGAACATGGTCTGCGACCGCTGCGAAGCGACACCCCTTTCCCCCGTCGATACCGAAAAGGCAAAATCGCTTTCCATTAACGTTGAAAACGATAGGCTCGTATCGAAGGGAAAGAGCGCGCACGGCTCCACCCCCGAAGAGGGCGTAAACGCCATTCTTCCCATGCTCGAATACTTCGGGCTGCAACGGGTTATCGACTGCCTTTTCAACGATATCTACGGACTGAAAACTCTCAAAGACGAAACGGGAAATCTAACCCTTTCGCCCGACGTGATTTCGTATAAGGACGGCGTTTTATCCGTACTCGTGGATATCCGCTATCCCGCGACCCTTCCTCTTTCGTCAGTCACGGAAAAGCTTGATAAGTTCGGTGTGAAGTACGAAACGGTCTCCTACCAAAAACCGCTCTTTCAGGATAAGAACAACGAGCTCGTAAAAACGCTGCAAAAGGTATACGACGACTATACGGGTAAAAAGCACGAGCCCATTGCGATCGGCGGCGGAACCTACGCGCGGGCGTTAAAGTGCGGCGTTGCGTTCGGTCCCGAAATCGAGGGCGAAGAAGTGACCATTCACCAGGCAAACGAATATATCACGATCGACCGCGTAAAGCTTATGCTCGAAGTCTACGCGGAAGCAGTCAAACGGCTTACAAAATAAATTGTATAAAAAAGCGCTCCGCTTTACGGTAGTTCCCATAAGGAATTTTACCACAGAAACAGGATATAAGTATAGCGCACTATACCTTGCAAGCAAGGCAGTGCGCTTTTGCTTTACTTGCTTATTTAATTGTTGTATAATATAGCGATAAACAGTAATTTAGCGGAGAATAAAAGTGATTATAGAATTGATTAAAGAAAGCGAAATACAGGAAACTTGCGATATGGTTATTCGAGCGTGTAAGTATTCTGATTTTGCTAAATTCTATCCGTCGCAATTTTTTTATTGCAAATACGATGAAATAAAAATGAAAATGGACAATGGACATTTTTACGTTGTAAAAGACAACGACAAAATTATTGGTTGCGGTGGCATAGCCGCATATTGGGACAGTTTAACCGAGAGTTGGATACATACTATTTTCGTTGCACCCGAATATCAAAGAAAAGGAGTCGGAAGAAAGATTATCGAGTTTTTGGAAAACGACGAATATGCCAAAAGAGCGAATAGAATTGAAATTCATTCTGCAATGTCAGCAATTCCGTTTTATCGCAAATTAGGTTACGAGCATAAGAACGGTCAACTCATTTACGCCGATGGGCATTTCGACCTTGAAAAATTTATATAATATAAATTTCAATTTAACGCGCTGAGTGCGTTTTGCTACGAAAAAAGGGTATTAAAGAGTACTTGAAAATATGAGAAACGCGTGGTATAATAATTATATAAAGATAAGGAGATATTTAAAATGTTCGGATTTTTTAAAAAGAAAAAAGCAACACAGGAAATTAAACCTGCCGCACAGCACCAACAGCCTTGCGAGCAGAAAGCTGAGTTCGGTTATATACTTTCGCTTGACGGAAATATAATAAACGAACCTTCCGAAGCCGATTTGAATAAAGTTGTTCCCACACTTAAAGCAAACGGCGAAAATTTTGTTGTACTTGAAAGCGGAAAGCTTATAAACGGCATTGCATTTATTCAGGCAACCGGCTACGATGCAGGCGAAAACAGCGTTTACGTTGAAGCTATGCTTCCGGACAGAGCTTCGGATGTAAGCCACGCTTACGCCCAAACTATGCCTGTTGAAGCTTGTTTTGAAATTCTGAAAAATTTTCACAAGGGATTTGCGCCCGATATTTCTAACTGGAATCATATGGGCGATTACTGATTTTATTAAAAAAAGGAATGAGTTCCGCAATCCGCGGAGCTCATTCCTTTTTTTCTTTTATCTATAAAATTTTAATTCCCTATGGAAAACGCTCTTTTGACGGAGCGCCTTTTTTTATTGATTTCTCTTATTCGTTTACCGTGACCGTAAATCCGCGGGCAGAAAGCCAGTCGAGAGCGAGCGAAAACCATTTTCCGATATAGGCGAGCTCGTTATCCTGTTCGTACTGATTGTGCGTTTCCGCGGTGCAAAGACTCAGTCCGTGCCAGCCCTTTTCAAAGATATGCAAGCTGAACGGTACGCCCGCGCTCCGATAGGCGGAAGCGAGCAGCAAGGAATTTTCTACGGGCACACAATCGTCCTCAAAGGTGTGCCAAATAAAGGCGGGCGCACTCTCCTTTGAAACACGCTTTTCGATAGAGAGCGTATCGTAGGGAATTTCCCCCTTTCCGCTGATGACGTCACGCGTACCCCCGTGCGTCTCGATGCCCATTGTCACGACGGGATAGGAGAGAACGACGGCGTTGGGACGGGTTGAGCGTTCCTTTTTGCAGGGTGCGGCGTTCACCTCCTCCTTCGTGGCGGTTGCAACGAGTCCCGCAAGGTGTCCGCCTGCGGAAAAGCCGATTGTCGCAACCTTTTCGGGATCGACACAGTATTTATCGGCATTCTCCCGAATAAAGCGCATTGCCATGAGCGCTTCACCCAGCGGCGTGGGATAGCGGGTTTTTACCGTGTAGGTGAGGAGGAACGCCGAATATCCCGCGTTTAAAAACGCAAGCGCAACGGGCTCTCCCTCTCTCACGGAAACCATATTGTACCCGCCGCCCGGAATCACGAGCACGGCGGGACGAAGCTTGGGCTTCAACTCGAAAAGTTCGCTCCGCGTGTACACGCTTAAAATACCGCCCGTAGCCCCCTTCCGCTCCACACCGAAATAGTCGTACAAATCAATCGTTTCGTAAATCATTTTATCCCCCAACGAAGGTTTTTATTTTGCAAAGAACGCGACGCCGACGGCGCCCGGTCCTATGTGCGTACCGATCGTACTTCCTATCATGTAGGCGGGCACTTCGGAAATATGCTCCTGCCAAAGTGCCGCGCTGTCCGAAACGTATTTCTTCATGAGCGAATCGTCTAAGCCCGACCATATTACGCAGTGCGGCATATTAAAATCGATTCCCTTTTCCTCTACGAACTTATTCAAGAGGTTATTGCTCTTTTTAGAGCCCATTGCCTTACCGACGAGCTTCACCTCGCCGCCCATGACCCCGATCACGGGCTTTACAGAAAGCATTGCCCCCGCGAACGCCGCCATTGCGGAGATTCTGCCGCCCTTCTTCAAATATAACAGCGTATCCAAAACCGCCAATACTAAAATTCTATGCTTTTGCGAATCGAGCTCTTTTACGATTTCGTCCGCGCTTTTCCCCTCTTCTCTCAACCGTAACGCATATTCGCAAAGCAATCTTTCGCCCGCCGAAGCGTTAAGACTATCGACGACTTTGACCCTTCCACCGAACTTTTCCGCCGCCTTGCACGCGCACTTGTACGTGCCCGAAAGCTTGGAGGAAAGCGTGATCGCAATTACTTCCGACCCGTCCGCAGTGAGCTTTTGAAATTCCTCTTCGAAACGGAATTCGTTGATAAGACTCGTACGCGGAAGCGCGGTGCTCTCTACAAGCTTTTCAAAAAACTTCTTGTGCGACAAATCCACCCCGTCCGAAAATTCTCCGTCCTCGAAAGTGATTTTCATGGGAATGAGCTCTATTCCCAATTCGTTTGCTTCGTCCAAATCGATATCCGAAGCGGAATCGATCAAAATTTTAACCGCCATAGCTTTACTCCGATCATTTTTTTAATGAATCCAGTGTAACGCTAATTTGTTGATTTGTCAACAAATTATGCGGCTTGTCGGAAAAATAACAATAAACAAGCGCACCCTTTGGGGCGCGCCCGTTCGTATTTGATTCGTTTACAGTTTTACAACAGTCAAAGTAACTTTTTCGCCGTTGATATCGAGGGACTTCGTATAGCCCTCTGCGCTCCCCTTTTCGATTTTGAGCGCGAGCACGTCGCCTTTGAACGCGCCCTTTTCAAGCGCCTTTTCCGCTCTGCCCTCGGCATTCGAATAGTAAAGGGCAATGCGGTCGACGACCTCGAAGCCCGCTTCTTTTCTCATCGTCTGAATCTTGGAAACGAGTTCTCTCTCCGTTCCCTCGAATAAAAGCTCTTCCGTAAGCCTCGTATCGAGCGCAACGGTCACGCCTCTATCGGTAGCGATCGCATATCCTTCTGCGGACTCGGTGAAAATCTGCAAGTCCTCTTCCGTCAAAATTACGGTGCCGTCTAAGATCTTCGCTTCGCCCTGCTCGCGTACCGCCTTTACGACTTCCGCCGCGTTGCAGGTAGCGAGGAAATCGGAAATCGCTTTAAGCTGTTTTCCGTATTTGGGTCCAAGCGTACGAAGCTGCGGTTTGAGCTTATAGGAAACGAGCTCTTCCGCACTTGATACGGTGCGGTAGTTCTTAACGTTGAGCTCGTCCAAGACGACGGCTTTGAGTTCGTCGTGAATGTCGAGCGGACTTTCGGAAGCTACGACGAGCTCGGAGAGCGGCTGACGGTTCTTAATATTGCCCGCCCCGCGTGCGGCTCTTCCAAGGTTGACGACGGTCAGAACGTCGCCCATGCCTCTTTCAAGTTCGAGGTCGATCAGCTTCTCGTCCGCTTTCGGATACTCACACAGGTGCACCGATACGGGCGCCTTTTTATAGAACGCGGGCACGAGGTTCTGATAGATCATTTCCGCCATGAAGGGCGTATAGGGTGCGGTAAGCTTTGCAAGCGTTACGAGCACCGTATATAGCGTCGTATACGCCGCCGCCTTGTCCTCGGTCATGCCGCCGCCCCAATAGCGATCGCGTCCGCGGCGCACGTACCAATTCGAGAGCGCGTCCGAGAAGTCCTGAATCGCCCGCGCGCTCGTCGTGATATCGTATTCCGTTAAAAGCGCGTTCACCTTTTTCACAAGCGAATTCAAGGAAGAAAGCACCCACTTATCCATGAGCGTAAGCTTGCACTTTTTCAAATCGTACTTCGAGGGGTCGTATCCGTCGATATCCGCATACAGCGTAAAGAACGCGTAGGTGTTCCAGAGCGTGCCCTGGAACTTCCTCTGCGATTCGGAGACCGCCTCTCCGTCGAAGCGGGACGGGATCCACGGGAAGCTGTTCGTATAGAAGTACCAGCGTACCGCGTCCGAGCCCTGCTTATCGAGTACCGACCACGGGTCTACGACGTTGCCCTTGTGCTTGCTCATCTTGATTCCGTTCTTATCGTTCACGTGTCCCAAGACGATACAGTTTTTGAAGGGCGCCTTTCCGAACAGAATCGTAGAAATCGTCAAAAGCGTATAGAACCAGCCGCGCGTCTGATCGACGGCTTCGGAGATGAAGTCCGCGGGGAAGGTCTTTTCGAAGAGATCTTTATTTTCGAACGGATAGTGATACTGCGCAAACGGCATGGAGCCCGAATCGAACCAGCAGTCGATTACTTCGGGCGTGCGCTTCATCGTACCCTTGCACTTGGGGCACTTGCAGGTGAGCTTATCCACGTAAGGGCGGTGGAGCTCGATATTTTCGGGCGCGCCGCACTTTTCGTGAAGCTCCTTGCGCGAGCCGATGACTTCGATTTCGCCGCAGCCTTCGCATACCCAGACGGGAAGCGGCGTTCCCCAATAGCGGTCGCGCGAAAGTCCCCAGTCGATCACGTTTTCGAGGAAGTTCCCCATTCTGCCCTCTTTGATGGTTTCGGGCATCCAGTTCACGGAGCGGTTAGATTTGATAAGCGCGTCCTTGACCGCGGTCACCTTAATGAACCAACTCGACCGCGCGTAATACATAAGCGGCGTATCGCAGCGCCAGCAGTGCGGGTAGTCGTGCTCGAAGGGCAGAGCACGGAAGAGCTTGCCCTCCGCTTTGAGCATTTTCAAAATTTCTTTGTCCGCGTCTTTGATAAAGAGCCCCTGTATTTCGGGGAAGCGTTCGTCGAACCTGCCCTGCTCGTTCGCAAGCGCAATCACGGGAAGTCCGTAATTTTTACCCACGTTGTAGTCGTCCTGTCCGTAAGCGGGAGCAATGTGTACCACGCCCGTGCCGTCCGTAAGCGTAACGTAGGTATCGCACACGACCTCGTAAACGCGCTTCCAATCATTCTTGGTATTTTCCAAATCACCCTTGGCGTTGGGGAAAAGCGGCTCGTACTTCGTGCCCTCGTAGCCCTTGCCCTTTTTGCGGGTGATTACTTTGTATTCTTCGAAGAACTTCGAAGCAAGCGCTTCCGCTAAAATGTAGTGCGTGCCCGAAGCTTCGATTTCTACGTAGTCCTCGTTGGGATTCATACACAGCGCCACGTTCGAGGGAAGCGTCCAAGGAGTCGTCGTCCAGGCAAGAATGTAGGTATTGTCTTTCCCTACTACCTTGAACCGCGCGACTGCGGAAGTCTCCTTCACGCTCTTATAGCCCTGCGCCACCTCGTGCGAGGAGAGCGCCGTGCCGCACCTGGGGCAATAGGGAACAATTTTGTGCCCCTTGTATAAAAGCCCCTTCTTGTGAATCTCTTTGAGCGCCCACCACTCGGACTCGATATAGTCGTCGTGATAGGTAACGTAAGGGTTGTCCATGTCGACCCAATAGCCGACGCGATCACTCATCTTCTCCCATTCGCTCTGATATTTGAAAACGGATTCCTTACACTTTTTATTAAAGGGCTCGATACCGTAAGTTTCGATCTGCTTCTTTCCGTCAAGCCCCAAGGTCTTTTCCACTTCGAGCTCCACGGGAAGGCCGTGGGTATCCCAGCCCGCCTTTCTTAAAACGTGCTTGCCCTGCATAGTCTGGAACCGCGGAATAATATCCTTCATGACGCGCGTTAAAATATGCCCGATATGCGGCTTACCGTTTGCCGTGGGAGGACCGTCGTAAAAGGAAAACTCCTCCGCGCCCTCGTTCTTTTCCACGCTCTTTTCGAATATTTCGTTCTCTTTCCAAAACTCTACGATCTCTTTTTCGCGTTCCACGAAATCGAGCGAAGTAGATACCTTCTTATAC
Source organism: Clostridia bacterium (assembly GCA_014804975.1). Classification (GTDB taxonomy): domain Bacteria; phylum Bacillota; class Clostridia; order Christensenellales; family Borkfalkiaceae; genus Gallimonas. The sequence continues at coordinate 9,170 of JAAUYT010000041.1, read as the reverse complement.
ATAGCGCCCTCTTTTTGGTTTCGTTTTTCATATTATATCGAATTTGCCCGAATTTGTAAAATGATTTTTCGAAAATTCATAAAATAAGGTTGATTCTACTGTGAGTAGAATGGAAAATTTGTTAGTAGAATTAACAAATATAAAAATAGACGGTTTTTTGCCCGTTAAGTGTTGTAAAAATTTGAAAAAACAGCTACAATAGTTACGTAAGCTAAAATAGCCGAGGTGGAAATTATGAGTTCATTCGAAATAATTACGGATTCCGCAGTAAATCTTCCCGATTCTTACAGGGTCGAGAGAAATATTCACGTCATTCCCTTCCGCTACCTTGCGGACGGTGTGGAGTATAGCTGTCTTGAAGAAGGCGTGCCCTTTAAGGAGAGCGCAAAGAAGTTTTACGAGCTTTTAAAAACGGGAGCGGATATCAAAACTTCCCTCATTTCGGAAGCGCAGTTCGCCGAAGCGGCGGAGCCTCTGTTGGAAGAAGGAAAGGACGTTCTTTTCCTTACGATCGCTTCGGGCATCAGCGGCACGTTCAATCAGGCAAAAGCTGCGGCGGAGACCCTCTCGAAAAAATATCCCGATCGCACCGTGATCGCGGTGGATAGCGCAAACGCCTCTATGGGAGAAGGACTTCTCGCACTCAAAGCGGCAGACCTTAGGGACATGGGCGAAAGCTGTTCTTCTGCGGCGGAATGGCTGAAAGCAAACGTATATAAACTCAACAGTTATTTGACTGTTGGCGATTTGAAATACCTGAAAAAGAGCGGAAGAATTTCCACTCTCGTTGCAATCGCGGGCACGCTTTTGAGCATTAAGCCCATTATCAAAGCGGACGGCGGAGAGCTTCCCAAGCTTGCGGTGTGCGGCAGAGAGCACGGCAGAAAGAAGGCGATTTCGGCAATTTTGAAGGCGTTCACCGATAACGCGATCGAGCCCGAAACGCAGGTCGTGGCAATTACGCACGCCGACTGCGAAGAGGAAGCGTTGGCGCTTGCCGAGGAAGTGAAAAAGTTAGGCGTACAGGACGTGATTATCGAGTACTACGATATCTGCACGGGCGCACACGCAGGGCCGGGAACGCTTGCCCTCTTCTTTATGGGTAAAGACAGGCGCGGCGATTTGGCTCCCGCCGAAGAGCGTACGGGGCTCAAAAAGAAAGCGCGCGCGAAATAATTTTTAACGAATATAAAGCCCCCGCTATCTTCGTTCAGATAGCGGGGGCTTTTATTGAAATCAATCGTTCGGTAAATTTCGCTTTCCCGTAAGAGAGGAAAGAACGACCTTATATACCGCCGTATGATCAAGTCCTTTGCAACGGTCAATCGGGTATTCGTCGTATCCGTAGTGTTCCACTAACTTCCGCAAGCCGTGGATTTTTTCTTCCCCTTCGATTTTGCTTACAACGCCGTTTCCGATCACGCTTTCGTACCGCGCCGTGATTCCCCTTTGCGTAGGCTCCACTTTATAGAAGATATCACCCTCGATACAAACGTGATTGTTTTGTGCGATACAGTCCGCTTTCAGTCCTGCGCCCGCGCCGTGGAAATAGAGAACGACTTTTCCGTCAACGATATCCAACCCGAACGATACGGGAACGACGTACGGGACGCCTTGATTGATAAGTCCCAACCGTATCGTATTGCATCTTTTAAGAATGTCTACGATATCCAAAAAATCTTTGACTTCCCGTTCCTTTCTGTTCATTCGTTTACCCTTCGATCATATCAACGTACTCGTCGAAGGTCACGTTCTTATCAAAGGTCTTGGTGCCGTTCAAAACGATAATACGGTTACATACGGTGTTCATAAGCTCCTGATCGTGCGAGGTCAGAAGCATACAGCCCTTAAAGGAAGTCAGTCCGTTGTTGAGCGCCGTAATCGATTCCAAATCTAAGTGTGCCGTCGGCTCGTCGAAAATGAGGAAGTTCCCTCCTTCGAGCATCATTTTGGCAAGCATACAGCGAACCTTCTCGCCGCCCGAAAGAACGCTTGCTTCTTTCAATGCCTCTTCGCCTGAGAAAAGCATTCTGCCAAGCCACCCGCGCAAGTACTCTTCGTAGTGGTCCTTCGAGAACTGCGAAAGCCACTGCACGAGCGATAAATCGCACCCGTCAAAGTATTCGCCGTTGTTCTGCGGAAAGTAGGACGAGATGATCGTCTTGCCCCACTTCACGCTACCCGCGTCGGGCTCTGCCTTGCCCGTTAAAATATCGTAGAGCATGGTAATTGCCGTGGACTGATCGGATATGATACCGATCTTATCACCCTTCTGTACGGTGAACGAAAGGTCTTTGAAATACCCCTCTTTCGTAAGCCCCTCCACCATTAAAATATCGTTGCCGATTTCACGCTCGTACTTGAAGTCGATAAACGGATATTTCCGGAGCGAAGGCTGAAAGTCTGAAATCGTGAGTTTTTCAAGCTCCTTCTTTCTTGAAGTCGCCTGTCTTGATTTACTTGCATTCGCGGCGAAGCGTGCGATAAATTCTTTGAGCTCCTGCGCGCGCTGTTCCGCCTTCTTATTTTGGTCCTTTTGCTGACGGGCAAGGAGCTGCGAGGTCTGATACCAAAAATCGTAGTTACCCAAATACAGATTGATTTTGCCGAAGTCCACGTCGCAGATATGCGTGCAGACCTTATTCAAAAAGTGACGGTTGTGCGATACGATGATAATGGTATTTTCGAAATCGAGTAAATAATTTTCAAGCCAGCGCACCGTCTTTAAGTCGAGGTTGTTCGTGGGCTCGTCCAGAAGAAGCACGTCGGGGTTGCCGAAGAGCGCCTGCGCCAAGAGCACGCGCACCTTCTGCTTTGCGTCCAAGTCCCCCATCGTCATATAGTGATATTCGGAGGGAATATCAAGCTCGTTTAAAAGCGTTTGCGCTTCGCTCTCCGCTTCCCAGCCGCCGAGCTCTGCGAACTCGCTTTCAAGCTCGGAAGCGCGGATTCCGTCCTCTTCGGTGAATTCGGCGTGCGCATAGAGCGCGTCCTTTTCGTCCATGATCTCGACTAAACGCTTATGTCCGAGCATGACGGTGCGCAGTACCGTTTCGAAGTCGTACTTATTCTGATTCTGTGCCAAAACGCTCATGCGCTCGTTCTTATCGAGCGATACGCTCCCCTTGTTGGGCTCGATTTCGCCCGAAAGAATTTTTAAGAAGGTGGACTTGCCCGCACCGTTCGCGCCGATGATTCCGTAGCAGTTCCCCTTCGTAAATTTTAAGTTGACGTCCTCGAAGAGTTTTTTGCTCCCGTATTGAAGACTGACGCCCGTAACCTGTAACATATTCGCACCCCGATTTTTATTTCGCGGTTATTATAACATACTCTCCCGATTTAATCAAATAAATCGATTGCCTTTTACAGAAAAAAGACCTTCCGTGCGGAAGGTCTTTTCTTTTAATCCCTTAAACAAACGATACGTTGACGGAGCCTGCGGAAACGTCGATATCGATTTTCTTTTCGGGGTCGGTACCCGTTTGGCTTGTCACGTTGCAGGAGCCCGCACTCTTGTCCACGAGAATGGTATACTCGTCGCGATTGCCCTCCACTTTCAAATTTGCAGAACCTGCCGAAACGTTCACACGAACAAGCGGACAGCTTACCCGATTTGCGTTAAACGAACCTGCGCTTACTTTGCAGTCGAGCGACGCGCTTTCAAGCGATTGAACCGAAATAGAACCCGCGTTTACTTCGCCCTTAAAATCGTTACAAAGCACTCCGTACGCAGTCAGACTTCCCGCGTTGACTTTTATCCGCACGTCTGTATATTCGCCTGCGGCGAGCTTGACACTTCCCGCATTGACCGTAGCGTCAAGCTTCAAAACAGTGCCCTGCGGAATTTTCACAACGGTCGAGGGCAAATTATTGGTCAGAAACGAGAAGCTGTACCAATGCATTTTTTTGAGTCCGTTTACCGTTAGAACTCCTTCCTTTTCTTCGACCGAAGCCGAATACCTGTTCGATACGGGATAGTCGACTATGATTTTGTCGCCGTCGTAGAACTCTGTTTTTACGCTCCCTACGGCGTTATCGATTTTAAGCTCGAAAATTTCCCCTTCGGCGGTGAAATGCTCCGTGTCGAATTGGGGCATAAACTTCCAACCGTTCAGCGCAAGCGCTATGATAAAAATTATGAGCCCGACGCCGATGATCACACTTCCCCCGATGATCGCTTTGATAACTGCCTTCATATTACGCTTCCTCCGTAGTGAACAGCGATTTGATAAAGCCGCCTAATTTTTTGAAAAACGTCCAAATAAGCTTTGCGATGCGGGGAAGAACGCTAATAAGAATGACCCCTATGCCGAACAGGACCAAGCCGAAGCCCACGCGCATGAGCCCTTCGAGAACGCTTGAAAACATTACGGCGACCCCAAGTCCTATTTCGCCGACTCCCGCGATCAACACCGCGAAGGGCGCAAGGAACGCCGCAAACGTGATTGCACTCAGCGACATGATAATCCCAAAAATGGGAATCGCAAAGATAATGCACAATACGATAAAGACCCAGGAAGTTTTTACCTTTTTCGTTTGCTTTTGCTCTTTTTCAACGCCGCTCCTCGCTTCGTCCGTGCGCGGTTGAGGGCGTGAAGGCGGCTCGTCGAAATATTCGTCGCGCACCGGTTCCGCTCTTTTGGGAGAAACGCGCCGCTCCTCTCTTTGGGGTGCGCGGGGCGCCTCGTATGCGCCCGCATCCTCGTTTAAAATGCGCTGCGCCGCGTCGTAGGGCGCGCCGAAATCCGCAATGATTTCCCGTTCGGTAAATCCCGCCTCGCGCCTATCGGCATACGCCTCCGCATAATATTCCAAAACCCGCCTGCGCTCGCTCTCCGAAACGCAAAGAAGGTTGCTCTTTAATTCGTCTCTCCATTCGGTATAAGTCATATTCTTCCTCCGAAAATCGCTTTGTAAATACTTTGAATTTCCAATAGATCCTCTCTGCCCGATCTGAGCTTACTCAACCCCAAGGGGGTAATTTTATAATACCGCCTCAATCTTCCGCTGTACTCCGCCGTACGCGCCGTAATGAAGCCGCCGACTTCCAACCGCTTCAAAATAGGATAGAGCGTACTTTCGGAAATCTCTATAATTCCCTCTAAGTCGCTGATAATTTTATAGCCGTAGCTCTCACCCCTGCTCAGCGCATAGAGCACGCATACGTCTAATATTCCTTTTTTGAGCTGTACGTCCATTGAATACCCCGCTTTGTCTTATACTATACATTGCATAGTATTCTTTGTCAAGCATTTTAGCGAAATTTTTTTAAAAAATTTTTTCGGCATAAAAAAAGAACCCCGTCAAGGGGTTTCTTGATTTTTCGGTTTTTTCTTTTTGGAATACCACCAAAAGCCGAACGAGAGCGCAAAGCCAACAATTAGCAACACGACCGCAACGACCCAATACCACGGGGAAGCGTTGAGCGCCGATAAAGTCGTCGGCGCAATTTCGGCTTTCGCCTCCCGAATCGTGGAAACGTAGATTGCGGGAATAGAGCCGATGATAAAGCCCAAAATCGAATAATACGTTCCGCGCGGGCACTTCTTCAAGAGCGTCTTCATGAGCACGGAGATCGCAAAGAAGCCTGCAACGAGCCCCACCGCAAGACAGCCTAAAACCGCAAAACAGATTCCCACGTTCTGCCCGTGCAAAAGATTCACGGTGATAAGCTCCACGATCGGGTTATAATAGCCGAAAATAAGTAATAACATTGAACCCGAAATTCCGGGCACGACGAGCGCGCACGAGCCGACCGCGCCGATCAGAACAAGCAGGAAATATCCGCCCACGTTAAGCTTGAACAAATCTACGTTTCCCGCAAGCGGTAAAAAGCAGAGCGCGGCGGCAGCAAGGAGCGGAATTAAAAACGCAAGCGCATACTGCCAACTAAATTTTGCGCCCTTCAATTTTTCTCCCACGGAAGGAATACCGCCGATCGCAAGTCCCACGAACAAAGTCACCGTGGGAATGGGATAATGCCTAAGTCCCCACTGAATGGGCAAAATCAAAGCGGCAATGCCGACGAGCATACCGATAAGAATGGGAATAAGAGTTACGATGCTCTTTTTGAAATGCTTGAAGATATCGGCGACCGCGCCCACGAGCCGTTCGTAAACGCCGAGGATCGCCGCCACAGAGCCGCCCGAAAAACCGGGGATAATGAACGCGATCCCAATACCGATGCCCCTTAAAACGTCGTAGAGAAAGTTAAGAAAGGGATTTTTCTTTTTCCCTTCCTGCACTTCTTTTTCGGGTTCTTTTTCGGGTTCGGCTGCTTCCGTTTTAATTTCTTCGCTTTGCTCGTCCATACAGTTTAGTATATCACAGCTTTACGGGAAAAACAACTATTCCGATAAAAAATCTTCTCTTGAAAGCCCTTCCCTGAGTTTTTCAAGCGCCTTCTTTTCGATACGCGAAACGTAGGAACGGGAAATTTTAAGCTTAGCGGCGACCTCTCTCTGCGCCATGGGCGCGCCGCCCGTCAAGGCGTAGCGCATACAGATAATGACCGTCTCCCTTTCGGTGAGGAGCTTTTTAATTGCGCACAAAAACTTTTCCTGCATGAGCGATTGCTCCACGCTCCCGAACACCTTATCCTCTTTCTCGAAGAGAAGGTCCATGAGCGTGAGCTCGTTCCCGTCCTTATCGCACCCCACGGGATCGGAGAGGGAGACGTTCTTTTTATGCTTTTTGCCCGCGCGAATGAGCATGAGAATTTCGTTCTCGATACAGCGCGCCGTATAAGTTGCAAGCCGCGTGCCGTGCCCCGCCTCGTAGGTATTGATTGTTTTGATGAGCCCGATGCTGCCCACCGAGATCATGTCGTCCGTCTCCGCCGCCCCGTTATACTTTTTTACGATATGGGCGACGAGGCGCATATTGTGCTTGACGAGCATATCCTTGGCGTGCTTATCCCCTTCTTTTGCCAGCTTTAAATACTTCTCCTCCTCCGCAGCCGAAAGAGGCTTCGGATAAGAAGTTCCGTCCGAAAAAGAACCCGTAAAAAAGAATAGCCGCGTTAGTACGGCACAAATAAGTTCGAGCATAGGAAACCCCGCAAAAATTCCGTTTATTTATCCTATGCTTTTTACAATTTGTCCCATACCGTAAAAGACCTTAAAAAATCAATTTTTATCATTTCAATTAAAAAGTTAGAAATTCAACCAATAGTTGAGAAAATTTTATTGAAATTTTTATCAAAATTTTATATAATCACATTAGATATACGAGGAGGAACTATAACAATATGAATTGCGGCGAAAAAATAGCCGAATTGCGCAAGAAAAACGGCATGACGCAAGACGACTTGGGAAAGGCGATGAACGTTTCGTATCAGGCGGTTTCCAAATGGGAGCGCGACGAATCGCAGCCCGACTTTGAAACCATGTCGAAAATCGCGAAGCTCTTCAACGTGCCTTTAAGCTATTTTGAGGAAGGCGGAGAACTTAACAGCGTTGAACGCGAAGAGGCGAAAGAAGAACCGAAGGCGGAAGCTGAGGAAGAGCCCAAAAAGGAACCTATTATAGAGGAAGAGCCGAAGGCGGAGTCCGTCTCAAACGTGCTCGGCGTGTGCACCGTCTGCGGAAAAATGCTCAAAGAAGGAGAAGAGGCGACCACTTCCCCCAAAATCGTCTGCAAAGAATGCGACGAACGTATAAAGCAGGAACAGCAGAAATCACAGGAACAAGCTGCGCGACAGCTAAAATACGAAAAAGAGCGTTCCGCACAGGAAATTATCGGTCACGGATTCGACGCTACCCTCATTATATCGTTGGCGCTTGCGCTTGTTGGCTATATTGCGCTTACCGTTGTAGCGCTCCTCTTTTCTTCTTCGGACGACGTATATTTGTACGGCGCACTGATCTTTTTCTGCCCTCTTGCCCTCTTCGGGCTCACACACGCAATCGCAGACGTAGTCAACGATTGGCGGGATAAAGACGACGACACCACTTATACGCGTAATTTGTCTTTAATTATAGGCGCGTGCTTTGCAGTCGTGAATATCGCGATCTTCCTTGTTCTCTACTTTGTCGTCGAGCAGAATGCTTACTTTTTGGGTTTGCTCGGTGCGGGCGCGGTGCTCTCGTTCACGTTCGTAAGCCAATTCATGTGGGACGGCGTTGTGAAAGAAATATTCACCGCAGGCGGATTTACCTTTAAGCTGCCCGGCTTCATCTTCCATCTTAGCTTTGATTCCATTGTATGGATGATCGTTACGAAATTCTTCCTCGGCATTCTTGCGGCAATTATATTCATAGTGACTACGGTTCTTGTGGCAGTCGTTGCAATCGTCGGTTCGGTATTCATCTTTATCCCCTCCGTGCTTTGGAAAACGAGAAAGGATCACAAAGCAAGGCAGAGCTTGAAAGAAAACTGATAATATCCGAAAAGCCCAACGAAACTTAATTAAAAAATCGGAGAGTCGTCTCCGATTTTTACTTTCCGCCTCTAAAAACTTGACCCCCCCCCGAAGCAGTGATATAATATCGGTTATAAAAATTGATTTTTATTTTTAGGAGAAACTATGAAGAAAAAATTTTTGATCGCAACCTTATGCGCCGCCACGGCGCTCACCTGCGCCATAGGCTTTGCCGCCTGCGGCGGCAACGACAAACCGAAAGATATTACGGGCGTTACTTTTGAAGACAAGACCGTCTACTACGACGGCAACGAACACGCCGTAACCGTTTCGGGCACGCTCCCTAAAAACGTCTCCGTTTCCTATACGAACAACACGGGAACGAACGTAGGCGTATATGATGCAACGGCTATTCTTTCGGGCACGGGCTATAATACGCTTACCTTGAACGCAAAGCTCACGATTGAAAACGATCCCTCGCTTTCGAATATTACGGGCGTGACCTTTGCGGACAAGACTGTCACTTACAACGGAAGCGAACAAAGCGTAACCGTTACGGGAACGCTTCCCGAAGGCGTTACCGTTTCCTATACGGGCAACACGGGAACGAATGCAGGAACCTACAACGCGACGGCAGTGCTTTCGGGCGAAGGATACAATTCTTTAACCCTGACCGCAACGCTTAAAATCAACAAGGCGGAAATTACGGGCGTGACCTTCAAGGGCAGCACCGTGACCTACGACGGAAGCGAACACGAAATCACCGTTACGGGGACGATTCCCGCAGGCGTTTCCGTTTCCTACACGA
>JAAUYT010000040.1 GCA_014804975.1 Clostridia bacterium | reverse complement strand
TCTTTTGCGAACCCGCAGCCGCCGAAGAATCTACGGTGACCGTCGTCATATCGGTATCGAGCGTGCGACCGCGATAACCCGCTATTTTATCTTTATCGCTGAAAACGTATGAATAGCCGTTAGCGAAACGCCCTAGCTCGCTTGCACCGTCGGGATAAGTAATATTCGTCGTCGCCGCCTCAGCCGTGATTACGTTATCAGAAGCAGTATCCCCTTTGTTCTTTAAACCGAGAATACCCCCCCCCAGCGACGAAATTAACAGCGTAAGCGCGAACGCCAAACTTGCGCCCGCTCCTGCGATCCATTTTGCGATTTTCGATTTTTTCATAGCATTACCTCATTTCGGGTATTTTTTCACACAGTATAATATGCCGTATACAATGATACATTATTATAGTACACCGAAAACCCGTGCTTTGTCAAGAATTTTTAGCAAAATTTCTGTTGTTACGCAACCTCTATCAATTTTTTGTGCATGATTATGAATTTTTAAGACGTTTTAAACGTATGATATGGTAACGCAATGTATAAGGCTATCCGCGGTAGCTTTATGTAAAGCAAAAACAATAGGAGATATTTTCTATGGAAACGAGCACCACAAACACGGCAAAACCTACGGCAACCTGCACAACGACATCGACGGCACCTGCAACAACCGCTTCTACGGGAGAAGAGCTTTGCGGATCGACGAACATTCTCGACACCGTACACCTTAAAAACCTCGTAGACGATCTTTCAAAGCTTTACGGCACGTGCGTCTGCACGAAGGTTGCAAAAGACACGAAAGTTGCCGCGGAAAAACGCCTTATCGAAGCGATCCGTGCCAACCTTGACCGCTACGAGGACTAATTAAAACAATAAAAAAGGCGAACGGTTCACCGCTCGCCTTTTTTATTACGAAATATTTGCCTTTATCTGCTTTAATGCGTTTTTTTCGAGTCGCGATACCTGCGCTTGCGAAATTCCGACTTCCTGCGAAATTTCCGTCTGCGTTTTTCCTTCGTAATAGCGGAGCATTAAAATTTTGCGTTCCCTGTCCGCAAGGCGCGCCATTGCTTCGCGCAAAGCTACCTGCTCCGTCCAAATTTCGTCGCTCTGCTTGGTATCGGCAAGCTGATCCATGAGCTCTACCGTATCGCCCGACTTATTATATACGGGCTCGTGCAGCGAAATCGGATCGGAAATCGCGTCGAGCGCGTACACGACTTCGCGCTCCTTTACCTGCATGACCTGCGCGATTTTTTCGATCGTCGCCTCTTCGTCGCGCTCCTCGATACTCTCCCTTACCTTCAAAATCTTATATGCGGTATCTCTTATTGACCTCGATACCCGCAAACTGTTCCCGTCTCTTAAATACCGCTTGATTTCTCCCAATATCATGGGAACGGCATAAGTCGAAAATTTTACCTGAAACTTTGGATCAAAGTTATCGATTGCCTTTATAAGCCCCACGCAGCCCGCCTGAAACACGTCGTCCGCGTTCGCATTCTTCGCCCAAAACCGCTTTACAAGCGAAAGTACCAAGCGCATATTGCCTACGATAAACTTTTCTCTTGCACTCTCGTCGCCCGCCTTTAACTGCATAATCAGCTCTTCGTTCTCTTTTGCACTCAGTTTGGGAAGCCCCGTCGTATCTACCCCGCAGATCACTACCTTTTGCAACATAAAATTTTCCTCCTTATGTACTTCCCCGTCTAAGTTTTGGCAATTCGGAAAAAACTATGTATTTCAAGATAAATTTTTTGCGCGCTAAAAAGGGTTTTTATATGATTCCCTTTACTTTTTCTTTTTAAACGCCAAAATAAATTTTTTTGCAAAACCCATTCAGATTACTTGACATTACTTTTGTTTTGGAATATCATATTAGCGTTGTCCACGGGGGCGTAGCTCAGTTGGTTAGAGCGCTTGCTTGACATGCAAGAGGTCACAGATTCGAGTTCTGTCGTCCCCACCAGGAAACCCTGTATATTGTGCTTCTCCTTTTTTACGCCGATATATGGGGTTTTGTTTTATGCGGATATGGCGGAATTGGCAGACGCGCTGGACTTAGAATCCAGTGGAATACCGTGCAGGTTCAAATCCTGTTATCCGCACCAAAGTAAAAGCGCAGAATTCCTTTCTGCGCTTTTATGTTTCTATTTTTAACAATATTTACTATTTATGTGTGACATAATACTTTGTAAATGCTTTAAAATTGCATTTTTTAATACCATTCCGCCTTGGTGCTGCGCGAAAACAGCTTTTCGATTTCTTTTTTGCAACGCTCTTGATCGTTCCCTGAACCGTAGCAGACACTATATACTGCATCGGTAATGGGAAGCTCTACACCGCACCTATCGCCTAATATTTTTAACGCCTTGCTCGTTGCAACCCCTTCCGCAAGCTTTTCGAATCTCTGTCCCTTCGCAAGCATTTCGCCGTACATACGGTTATGAGAATAGATAGAAAAGAGCGTCGTTTCGTAATCGCCGAGATGTGCAAGCCCGTAGGCTGAAAGCTCGTTCCCGCCGAGCGCCTTTATGAGCCTTGCGATTTCCCGCGCCCCGCGCGTCATAAGCGGTCCCTTTAACGGAGGCGCCACCACGTCGAGAACGCCCGCCGCAATTCCCATAACGTTTTTTGCTGCCGCCCCTATCTCCGTACCGAGAAGGTCGCTCCCGTAATAAAAACGAATGAGATCGCTTTTAAAATTCTCAACGAGCATTTTTTTTAGTTCTTCGTTTTCGGAGTCGATGACCATACAGCTTTGAATACCCGCGACAAAGCTCTGAATGTGCCCCGGTCCTACCCACACGGCAATTTTATCCGACTGAATTCCGCTCTCCGTTAAAATTTGGGTGAGCCGCTTTCCCGTTCCATCCTCGATCCCCTTCATGCACAGCACGAAGATTTTATCGGAAACGTTATAGCGGGTAACTTTTTTCATAAAGCCCCTGAGCCCTTGCGCACTGATTGAAATTATGATGACTTCGGAAGAAGTTACCGCCTCTTCCAAATCGCAGGTCAGGCAAATTTTTTCGTCAAGCGCAACGTATTCGTTTTTGCCCGTCTCTTTTAAGACGCGGTAAGCCTCCCCGTCTTCGGGTCCCCAGGAAATTACCTTGTGATTGAGCCGCGACAAATACCATGCGAGGAACGACCCCCATCTGCCGCAACCGAGTACGGAAATTTTCATATCTGCTCCTTAAAGTTCTTTTCGATCTATGAGTGCACGCGCAAGCGTTACTTCGTCGGCATATTCGAGCTCCGAACCGATCGGAATGCCGTGCGCAAGCCTCGTTACCTTTACGCCGAGCGGCTTTAACAGCTTTGCAATATACATTGCCGTCGCTTCCCCCTCTACATCGGGGTTGGTCGCCATAATGACTTCGGTAACGTTCTCTTGATTGATACGATCCAACAGCTCCTTTATGCGGATATCGTTCGGGGTTACGCCGTTCATGGGGTCGATCACCCCGTGTAAAACGTGATACACGCCCTTGAATTCGCGGAGTTTTTCAAGTGCGATCACGTCTTTGGGCTCCTTTACCACGCACACGACGGCATGATCGCGCGATTTGCAGATATCGCACACATCGTTCACCGTAAAGTTTCCGCAAGTCTTACAAAAGCGAACCTGCTTTTTAATATTCACGATCGCCTTTGCAAACGCTTCCGCTTCCTCCTCCGACATTCGAATGACACGATATGCGTAGCGCTGTGCCGTTTTTTTACCCACGCCGGGGAGTTTGGAAAACTCGTTCATGAGCCGACCGATCGGCTCGATAAAGATATCCACTTAAAAAAGTCCTCCCATGCCGCCCGCGGAATACTTGCCCATTTTTTCCTTATAGACCTCGTCTGCCTTTTTATATCCGTCCAAAATGGCAGCCATGATAAGGTCTTCAAGCATTTCCTCGTCGTCGGGGTCGATGATCGATTTATCGATTTCGATTCCGTCGATAATTTTTTTCGCGTTCATATACACGACGACGGCCTCGCCGCCCGCAGTCCCTACGATTTCCCAATCATCGAGGAGCTTTTCCGTTTCCTGCATTTCCTCCTGCATTTTCTGCGCCTGCTTCATGAGGTTTTGCATTCCCGCGCCGCCCATGCCGCCTTTGTTGAATCCTGCCATAATTATTTCTCCTTTACTTGTACTGTATAGTCTGAAAAGTTTTGTTCAAGCTCGCCGATTCCGTGTTTGGTTTCCGTCTTTGTGCCCTTCTGCCTTACCTCGAAAGCAACGCCAAGGATTCCGAACACATCTTTCATGGTTTTGCTATGGTCGTCACGAATCAAAGCACGGTAAATCGTATCGCTCGTCGTGGTCAGAATAAGCGTTTCTCCTTCGAAGAAGAACTCCAAATCCGAACACATGGTATAAAGCACGCCGTTCGAACCCGTCTTTCTTAAAGCCCGCATAAATTTGCCGAACACCATTTCCGCCGAAGCGTCCTTCGGCAAAGGCAAAATCGGTTCCTGCGGTTTAGGCAACTCAACTTTTTTCGCTTTCTCGGGCTTTTTCACTTCCTCTATCGGAGGTTCTTCGTAATCGAAGGTCGGCTCTTCCATAGGGAAATCCCCCGCTTCAAATGGCGGTTCCTCGTCTTTTATTACGGGTTTTGTTACTTCTCTTTCAATCTCCCGCTCCACGGAAAGCGGCACATCTGCATTTAAAAAAGTCACTCCTTCCGATAACCGCTTTTCTACTCCCGAAACGCGCACTGCAAGCGCGTCAAGATCGAGGTCGGCGTTCGGAAGTGCGGCACGCATGACCGCCGTTTCAAAACTGATTCGCGGCGAAGTCGCATATCTGAGTTCGGGTTCGAGCCTTACGAAAATATCCGTCACCCGCAAAATCGCCCTGCTGTCGGCAACCTCGGCGATCTTCGAGACCAAACGGAAATGTTCTTTGGGAATCATTAAAAGGGATTCCGCATTCGAACACGCCTTTGCAATTGCAATCATATTCAAAGCTTGCAGAATATCGCGGCACAATACGCCTACCGACCGTCCCGCCGATAAAATCTTTTCCGCAGTCGTAAGTGCGGAAGAAAGATCGGGCGCAATGAGCTGCCCCGCAAGCGTACAGGTTTCCTTAAAGTCCGCCGCCCCGAGCACCGCCGTTACTCCGTCGTAGGTGAGCTTATCGGCATACGCAAGGCACATTTCGGCAATCGAAAGCATATCTCTATCGCTCCCCGCGCCCGCACGCGCAATCGCCTCCACCGCTTCGTCCTCGTATTTCGTTCCCATTTCCTTCAAAATACTTTTCAGGTGCTTTACAAGATCGTCCGTGGGAATCAGCTTGAAATCAAGCCGCATACAGCGGGATAAAATCGTCGCGGGAAGTTTTTGCGGCTCCGTCGTCGCCAAAATAAAGATCGCGTGCTGCGGCGGCTCTTCGAGCGTTTTCAAAAGCGCGTTGAAGGCGCTGTCCGTCAGCATATGAACTTCGTCGATAATGTATACTTTATATTTTCCCGAAACGGGCGGATACTGCACCTTCTCTCTGAGATCACGCATTTCGTTCACACCGTTGTTGGAAGCCGCGTCGATTTCCGAAATATCGAGAGACCCCTCCGAAAGCGCACGGCAAACCGCGCATTTTCCGCAAGGCGAACCGTTCTCGGGCTTTTCACAGTTCACGGCGCGGGCAAAGATACGCGCAACGCTCGTTTTGCCCGTCCCGCGCGGTCCCGTAAATAAATACGCGTGCCCCACCGTTTTCTTTTCGATTTGATTTTTGAGAATGCGTACGACGTGTTCCTGCCGCACCATTTTATCGAACGAATCCGGTCGATACTGCCGATAGAGAGATAAATGTGCCATAATTTTCTCCGTATTATTTTTCAAACGCCTTTTGAAGTTTTCTCTTTGCTCGAACGAGCGCGTTATCCACGCTCTTGAACGGCTTTTTGGTCGCTTCGCATATCTGAGAATAGCTCATTCCTTCAAGATACATATTCAAAACCCGATACTCGAAATCGGAAAGCTCCCGCATGAGCTTAATTTGAAATTCCGCGCGCGCTTCGCTGTCGATCAAATGCTCTTCGGGGGAAGCCCTCTCATCCAGAATATCCAAAACGTGCCGATCAAACAGGGAAACGCT
>JAAUYT010000039.1 GCA_014804975.1 Clostridia bacterium | reverse complement strand
GCCGGCGCCGGCGGCACCGAGGCCCAGGACTGGTGCCAGATGCTCTACCGTATGTACTGCCGCTACGCCGAAACGAACGGCTTCAAGGTGACGGAAATCGATCGCCTTGCGGGGGACGGTGCGGGGCTTAAATCAGTCGATTTCAAGGTGGAGGGCGAGAACGCCTACGGGTACTTAAAAGCGGAAATCGGCGTGCACCGCCTCGTGCGGATTTCTCCGTTCGACGCGAACAAACGCCGTCAGACATCCTTTGCCTCCGTCGAGGTCATGCCCGAAGTGGACGACGACAACGCGGTGGAGATCAAGGACGAGGATATCCGAATCGACGTATACCGTTCGTCGGGTGCGGGCGGGCAGAAGGTCAACAAGACGGAGACCGCGATCCGCATTACGCACTTCCCGACGGGAATCGTCGTGACCTGCCAGAACGAGAGAAGCCAGCTTCAAAACAAGGAAATGGCGTTTAAATATCTCAGATCCAAACTCATTGAAAAGCAGATCGAAGAGCGTCAGCAGGCAGAGGCGGCGTTAAAGGGCGAAACGAAAAAAATCGAGTGGGGCTCGCAGATCCGCTCCTACGTATTCTGTCCTTATACGCTCGTCAAGGATCACCGCACGGGCTATGAAATGGGCGACGTGCAGGCGGTCATGGACGGCGACTTGCAGGGCTTTATTATCGACTATCTGAAAAAATCATGATGACGAATACACGAAAAAGCAATCCCCTGATTTTGGGGATTGAATCATCTTGTGACGAAACGGCGGCGGCAGTCATTCGCGGCAGAAAGCTTTTATCCGACGAAATCGCTTCGTCAAGCTCGGTGCAGGCGAAGTTCGGCGGGGTCGTTCCCGAAATCGCATCGCGCGAGCATTTAAGCGTCGTAGATGGCGTTGTTGAAAGCGCGCTGAAAAAAGCGGGCGTTCAAAAAGAGGAGCTGGATGCAGTGGCGGTTACTTACGGCGCGGGGCTCTTGGGCGCGCTCCTCGTGGGGCTCTCCTTTGCAAAGGGTTTTGCTTACGGCTTGGGAATCCCTCTTATCGGCGTGAACCATATCCGCGGGCACCTCGCGGCGGCTTATTTAGAGGACGAAACGCTTACGCCGCCCTTTATCACCTTACTTGCAAGCGGCGGACACACCGCAATCATTTACACCAAATCGGAGACGGAATTCGAGGTGCTCGGCGGCACCTTGGACGACGCGGCGGGGGAAGCGTTCGATAAGGTCGCGCGCATTCTCTCCCTTCCATACCCCGGCGGACCGCATATCGAGCAGCTCGCAAGGGAAGGAAAAAATACCGTTCCGCTTCCTAAAATGCTGAAAGGGAACGGCGGGTACGATTTTTCATACAGCGGACTTAAAACGGCGGTGCTCAATTACTGCCACACGAAAGAGCAGCGCGGGGAGGACTTGAACAAAGCGGACGTCGCGGCGTCCTTTCAGAGCGCCGCGCTCGATATCCTCGTGCAAAAGACGGTGGAGGGCGCGCGCGAAAGAGGGGTAAAAACGGTCACCGCGGGCGGCGGAGTCGTCGCAAACGGGTATCTTCGCGAAAAGCTGAAAGCAGCTTGCGAGAAAGCGGGGCTGAAACTGATCCTTCCCGAAAAGCGGCACTGCACGGATAACGCCGCCATGATTGCCGCCGAAGGACTGTTGCAGTGGAACGCGGGCAACTTTTCAAAACTCGATTTAAATGCCGAGGCAAGCATTCCTTTACGGTAATTTCACATTTGATTATGCCGCTCCGCCGCATGACGGGAGCGGCTTTCTCATATAATAAAAGCATGAAAATGCGTTACAAAAAAAAGTTTGCGGCAATCGCCGTTGCGCTCTTTCTCTTTATCGGCATGACGGCGGGGCTCGTTCTGTTCGTTTCAGTCGGAGGTCAGGGCTACGCCCGCGTCAGCTTTTCAAAGAGCTATTATTTTTTGGTCAAGGACTGCGAAGAGACGACTGCGACCGCAGTTTCGGGAGATATCTATTCGGCAGGGGGCGCGGGCTACTTTCTCGAAAAGGACAACGCCGTTGCGATCGCCTGCTACTTTAAGGAGACGAGCGCGGAATCCGTTCGGAAGAATCTCGAAGAAAAGGGTACCGAAACGCGGCTCGTCGTGCGCTCACCTAAGGATTTGGTGCTTCGCGGAAGCAAGAGCGCATATAAGGCGCAGATCGAGGGCAATTTGGAGACGGTGGACAGTATCGCGCATATTCTCTACGATACGGCGAACGGGTTGGAGCGGAGCGAGCTTTCGCAGCGCGAAGCAAAGGCGGCGCTCAGCGGCGTCGTGAGTTCGTTGAGAGGGCTTATCGAAAGTAACGCGGGCAATCTGTTCGCGCTCTGGAACGCGGGACTCAAAGAGGCGGAACGGAAGGGCACGGAGCTGAACGGAGGAATTCTCTTTGCAAAGGATCTGCGGTATTTGCAGACGATGCTCTGCGATAAATCGGTAAATCTTACGAATTATTTTAATTGAACGCTTGTCGAATCCGAAAAAATCGGATATAATAATTTTATGAAATGTCTCTTTCTTTACAATCCAAACAGCGGAAAGGGAAAAATTCAAAAGAAGCTCCCGCTCATTGAACGAATGCTGAAAACCCGCTACGACGAGGTTACGCTGTACGCTACGAAGAGTGCGGAAGACTTACAGAGGAAAGCTGCCGAAGGTGCGGCTGAGTACGACGCGGTGGTGTTCTCGGGCGGGGACGGTACGTTCAATCTCGTGCTCGGCGGAATCGGGGAGAGAGAGGTCGATTTAGGGTATCTTCCGTCGGGGACTGCGAACGACGTCGCGCACTCTCTCGGTATTCCGAAAAACGTGAAAAAGGCGCTTAAAGTCATCTTAGGCGGCAGGCGCGAAAAGCTCGACTGTATGCAAATAAATCAAACGAGCTACGCCATGTACATTGCGGCGGCGGGCGCGTTTACGAGCGTCACCTATTCTACGCCGCAAAGGAAAAAGAAGCGGTTCGGCTGGTTGGCTTACGCCTTCGAGTGCTGTAAAAAGTATATGCGCTTCAACTCTTTCCCGATCGAAGTGACTTGCGGCGATAGGATGGAAGAGGCGAATGCCGTACTCATTCTCGTGATGAACGGCAGGTCGGTCGCAGGCTTTCCCGTCAATAAAAAGGCGAGTATGCAGGACGGCAAATTGGAGATTGCCATTTTGCGCGAACGCGGGAATTTAGGCTTTTGGGGCAGAGTGCGCGCGTTCTTTGAAATTATCAGTCTTTTCTTGCGCGGCTCAAAATGTAAGAACAAGCACCTTTTAAGGCTTGAAGGCGACAGCGTTTCTATAAGAGCGGAAGAGGACGTCGTCTGGGATTTGGACGGGGAAAAGGGCGATTCGGGAAATATCGGAATTCAGCTTCTTTCAAGGCGCGTTACCATGTTCGTGCCGAAAAATAAAAAAATATAAAAAACGGTTGAAAAACGCTTGCTTTTTACGACCGATTTTTTTATAATAAAAAGGCTTGATGAACTTGCTCGCAAGCGAAAATATAAATGCTACTGTGGCTCAGTCGGTAGAGCAGCTGATTCGTAATCAGCAGGTCGCCGGTTCAAGTCCGGCCAGTAGCTCCAAAAAAATCAAACTTTTTACTTATTTAAGAAGTTTGATTTTTTTCTTAATTTTCATTATATTGAGGTTACAAATGAAAAGTATAGTTTTAGTCGGAACTCAATTCAATGTCATTTACGAGAATCCGACAGATAAAATCGATAATATCAAGTTTTCCGATAAAAGATCACTACTTGATTATGACATCGCTGTAATTGGCTTGAATAGTGGAATAATTGAAGAGTATTTTGCTTGGGGGATAGACGAAAGTTATAAGGGATATCCACTTATAAATGAGAGCCAAACGCGGTGTTTTATCGATGACTTAAAACGACGGAAAGAAGAGATAAACTCATTATTATCGAATGGTAGAAATGTTTATTTTATATTAGGTGATGAGTGTATTTGTTTTTACCATACATATAAGCAATCTGTATCAGGTTCTGGGAAAAATGCTAAAACGACTAAATATGTTGAGGAGATTGATTTAGCAAAATTTTTATTAGGCGAAGATGATATGCAGATCATACATTCGGAGGGACTTAATTTCAACATCTTACCAAATACACAGTTAACTGAATTTAGTAATAAAATTAAGAATTTAATATATTTTAAATCATACTTTAAATGTAAATTTATTAAACCAGCAATTACAACAAGCAATAAAGAAAATATTATTGCAGGACTTATAAAATTTGGTAACGCTTTTAAAATTATTTTGCCAGAATTAGTTAATGAAGATTCATATGATAAAAAGCATGAGAAGCAATATCTTAATGATGTTGATTTGGTATTAAATGAAATAAGAGAATTAGATAACAGTTTTAGTACTTCATGTGAGTGTCCTGCATGGTTGAAAAATCACGTGCTTTCCAATGAAAGTCACTTTTTTGCTGAAATCGAAAAGATTGATGAGCAAATTGATGCTTTAAATAAACAAAAAAGCCTTTATCAAAGTAGAATTAATGAAAATTTCAAATATAAAAAATTGTTGTGTGCATATGGTACTGAGTTGGAAGAAGTTGTAAAGTCCATATTTGAAGAACTTGGTTTTGAACTCTTAAAGTCAAGGCGCAATAGGAGCGATATAAATTTAAAGTACGGTGATCATTATTTTGTATGTGAAATTAAAGGTCTGACTAAAAGTGCTGGCGAAAAAAATGCAAATCAATTACAGAAATGGGAAACGGAGTTTTTTGAAGATTTTGATGTGCATCCTAAACAAATTTTAATAGTGAATGCTTTTAGAGAGTTGCCATTAACGCAAAGAACAGAAGATGTGTTTCCACAACAGATGCTTGACTATGCTATAAAGAAGGAACAATGTCTTATTAGTACAACACAGTTGCTTTGTTTTTATTTGGCATGGGTGAACAACAAGGATTTACTTTTAAGTTTTATAGAGAAAATAAATTCCACGAACGGTATATTTTTTGACTATAATGATTGGCAGGATTATATTGAAGTGAAAGAT
Organism: Clostridia bacterium; assembly: GCA_014804975.1. Lineage (GTDB taxonomy): Bacteria > Bacillota > Clostridia > Christensenellales > Borkfalkiaceae > Gallimonas. The sequence goes on along the minus strand of JAAUYT010000039.1, from coordinate 13,720 downwards.
TAAAATGTGTACATAGAAAAAAGACAGGTCATAGTAACCTGTCTTTTTTCTATGCTATTTATTCAGTAACTTTTGCGGTATCTCTTTTTTTCTATTAAGATAAACATTGTCAATCTTGTTTTTTTATGATATAATCTATCTACCATAAACAGTAATTCAGCGGAGTAAAAAAATGATTACGGATTCATTTGATAATAAAACTCAACCGATTTTAACTTTAAAAGATTTTTACGGTGAGCGTAAGCACTTGGTTGATATATGCTTGATTACTTTTTCGAAAAATATTTTCAATTATATTTTATCGACTTTTCGTTGTGAAGAAATTGCCGAAATTGAAGCTCCTAACGGAAACACCACAATTTATAAATTTACGTATCAAGGGAAAGATATAGCATTTTATTTATCGTGCGTCGGTTCGACTGCGGCATCACAATTTTCGATTGAAGCAAATTGGCTGACGGGTGCTTCAAAGTTTATTATGTTCGGTTCAGCGGGAAGTTTAGACGACGAGAAAACTACAAATAAATATGTGATTCCGACGGAGGCATATCGCGATGAGGGAATGTCTTATCACTATGCGCCGCCTAACGATTACATTAAAGTTAAAAATAGCGACAAAATTAAGAATTTATTTGATATGTGGAATATTCCTAATGTGCAAGGAAGAGTGTGGACTACTGATGCAATATTAAGAGAAACTGCCGGGCAAGTTGCGTTACGTAAAAGTGAGGGTTGTATTGCAGTCGATATGGAAGTTGCCGGAGTTCAAGCAGTTTGCGATTTTTGCAATTTTGAGCTGTACAATTTTCTCGTAACGGGCGATGTGTTATGTGAAAACAGTTATGATAACAGCAAATTACCTGACGCAAATCATAATCTTGACAAATTACAGATTGCATTGAACCTTGCAATAAATATATAAAACAGTAAATTTCAATTTATCGTTAAACGTATTGTAGTTCAAAAAAATTTGTGTTATAATATTCTTAGAAATTCTCGGCAGGGAATTATGGGGAAATACCATGGAAAAACGCATTTACGACAGTTACGTGAATATTCTTAAAACGGAGCTTCTGCCCGCGCTTGGATGTACGGAGCCGATTGCGGTTGCGTACGCTGCGGCGCTTGCGCGTGATACGCTCGGCGAGCTTCCCGATCAGGTAGAGATTTCGGTCAGCGGGAATATTCTCAAAAACGTGAAGGGCGTGGTCGTCCCTCATACGAACGGCTTAAAGGGCGTAAACGCCGCCGCGAGCGCTGGTATCGTTGCGGGCAAAGCCGATAAAAAGCTCGAATGTATTTCGGGCGTGAGCAGCATTGAAATCGATAAAATCAAAGAATATCTGAAAAAGACGAAATTCTCCATTTCGCAGTCGGATTCGGGTTGTATTTTCGATATATTCGTGCGCGTCCAAAAAGGGGCGCACAGCGCGGGCGCTCGCATCGTCGGGCACCACACCAACGTCGTGCGTATCGAAAAGGATGGTAAGGCCTTAGTTGATAAACTCGTAGAGCGCGAAGAGGAGTCGTGCTGTCCCGATTATGTTTACTTAAACGTTTCCGATATCTTGGAATTTGCAGACGAAGTAAACCTTGACGACGTGAAAGAAGTGATCGAGCGGCAAATCGAATACAATACGGCTATTTCCGAAGAGGGGTTAAAAAACGACTACGGCGCGCGCGTCGGAAAATTGCTTATCAAAAATTTCGGGAACGATATTCACAACGTAGCCAAGGCGACCGCCGCGGCGGGCTCGGACGCAAGAATGAACGGCTGTTCGATGCCCGTAGTGATCGTTTCGGGAAGCGGCAATCAGGGTATGACGACTTCGCTTCCCGTAATCGTTTTTGCAAAGCACTTGGGCTCTACGCACGAAGAGCTTCTTCGCGCGCTTGTTCTTTCCAACCTCGTTACCATTCGCTTGAAGGCGAGAATCGGACGTTTGTCGGCGTACTGCGGCGCAGTGAGCGCGGGGTGCGGTGCGGCGGCGGGCGTGTGTAAGCTGCGCGGCGGGAACGCGAGTGAAATTTCCCACGCGATCGCAAACGCGATTGCAATCGATTCGGGTATGATTTGCGACGGTGCAAAATCGAGCTGTGCCGCAAAGATCGCTTCGGCGGTGGAGGCGGGGCTTGTGGGAATGGAGATGGCGCTCAGCGGAAACAATTTCAGCGGGGGCGACGGTATTCTTTTCGACAGCGTAGAGGACACGATCGACAGCGTGGGCTGTATTGCGCACGACAGTATGCGCGAGACAGACGAAACGATTATCAAGCTTATGATCAAAAGCTAAGCTTCAATCAAGGTCTAAAAAAGACCTTTGTAACTTCGCGGCAAGTAAGGGAGTGGATATGCAAATCGGAATTTCTACGGCGTCGCTTTTTATGCGGCTGTATAACGAGGACGCGATCGCGCTCATCTCGGAATGGGGCGTTAAAACGGCAGAAGTGTTCTTAACTTCTTTCAGCGAATACGAGCCTAAATTTTCGCAAACCCTTCTCAAAAAGAAGGGGAATTTAAGCATGAATTCCGTACACGTTCTCAACACGCAGTTCGAGCCGCAGCTATTCAGCGAGCACCCGCGCGTCAGGGCGGACGCCTATCTATGGCTTGATAAGGTGCTCTCTTCCGCGAACATTTTAGGCGCGAAGAATTATACCTTTCACGCCCTTGCAAGGCTGAAATCTACCTTCAAAGAAAACTTAAAAAAGTCGGGCGAAAAGATAGCGGAAATTTTTGATTACTGCAAAAAGAAGGGCGTAAGGCTGTGCCTTGAAAACGTAGAGTGGGCGCTCTACAACCGCCCCGGTCTTTTCAAGGAGCTCAAAAAATATTGCCCCGATTTGGGGGCGGTGCTCGATATTAAACAGGCGGTCATTTCGGGCTATCCGTACGGGGAATACCTCGACGATATGGGCGAAAACCTTGCCTACGTTCACGCGAGCGACTTCGACGAAAACGGCAAAAAGTGTCTTCCGGGGAAAGGGTGCTTCGACTTCGAGGAGCTCTTCAAACGCCTGCAAGGGGCGGGCTTTGACGGCGCCGTTCTCATAGAAAATTATAACGACGATTATCGGGAACTGAAAGAGCTGAAAGATTCCTACGACTATCTTTTAGAAAAGGCGGAAAAAATTTTTTAGAATAACCTGCCGAAACGCCCCGAAATAATTTGACAAGCGTATTCAAGAAAGTTATAATAGTAGCGTTATTAAGTGCTTTGGCGAAGGAGGGTTGAATAAAATGTCTACGATCAAAGTCGGAGAAAACGAGAATCTCGAAAGCGCGCTGCGCCGTTTCAAGAGAAAATGCTCGCGCGACGGGATCATCGGCGACCTTCGTAAAAAAGAATTTTACGAGAAGCCTTCCGTCAAGAAGAGAAAGAAAGCAGAGGCTGCAAGAAAAAGAAACAGAGGCTAAAAAATTTCCGTAACGAGAGTTACGGATTTTTTTTGCGAAAAAAGTCGAAAAAAGGAGGCGTGCTGTGGAGAAGACGCTAAAAACGCTTGCAAAAGAGGCAAAGCTACGCATGAAAAAGGGGTTCTGGAAGGAATGCGAAGAGGAACTTATGAGCGAACGCCTGCACGCCAAAGAAAACGGGATCAACGAAAGCAAGATGGAACGATATTTTACCGAAAAGGTGACGACGAAGATCCGCGGCGAATCTCCCGACGAGTTCTATTTAAAGGTACGGGATATGCTCCTTTCCGAGGGAGAGGTCTCCGACGCGATCGGGCGGCTTACCGATAAAGAATATTATATGAGTCTTTCCTACGCCGAAAAACAGCGCTACACCCTGGAACTCTCCGAAAAATATCTCCGTGCATTAGAGCGCTTTAAGCGGGAATATGAGTTCGAAATTAAAGGACGTAATACATAGCGAAAAACAATAATATACTTGCCGTTTATAAAAAAGTGTGATATAATTTTCGGGTATGACAGTGTTATCCGAATTGAACGAAGAACAAAGACAACCCGTCCTCGATACCGAGGGCGCGGTTTTGGTGCTTGCGGGCGCGGGAAGCGGAAAGACCCGCGTTTTAACGGCGCGTATCGCCTACCTCGTGGAGGAGAAGCGCGTTCCGCCCGAAAATATTCTTGCGATCACTTTCACGAACAAGGCGGCGAACGAAATGAAGGAACGCCTTGCCGCCATGACGGAGATCGGCGGAATGTGGGTTTCGACCATTCACTCCATGTGCGTGAAGATTTTAAGAATGTTTGCGGCAAAGCGGGGACTTAACGAGAACTTTTCGATTTATTCGGAACAGGAGCGTTCGGCGGTCATCAAGCAGGCGTACAAGGAGCTCGGCTATAACGACGAGGATCTTTTGAAAGCCGCCAAGTGGCATATTTCGAATGCGAAAATGCTGGGGCTTGCGCCCGCGGACTACAACAAAGAGAACCGCAGAACGAACAATATCGAGGCGGTTACAGCCGTCTATGCGGCTTATGCAAGTCATTTAAAAAAGAACAACGCGCTCGACTTCGACGACCTCTTGACCGAGGCACGCGCGCTTTTGAGCGAGGATAAAGAGGCGCTCGAATATCTTTCGGGCAAGTTCCGCTATATCCACGTGGACGAGTTTCAGGACACCAACGCGGTGCAGTTCGATATCATTAAAATGCTCACGACGACGCACGGAAATCTGTTCGTCGTGGGTGACGACGATCAGTCCATTTACGGCTGGCGCGGCGCGGAAGTCGAGAACATTTTAAGCTTTGAGAAGAGCTACCCCTTAGCCAAGACCTATAAACTGCAACAGAATTACCGCTCGACGAAGGCAATTCTCTCCCTTGCGAACGCTTCCATTTCGCACAATCGTATGCGCAAGGGCAAGGAGCTGTGGACGGAGAACGGCGAGGGAGACAGACCCGTCTACTACGAATCGGAAGAGGAGGCGGGCGAGGCGCTCTACGCGGCGCGCATGATCGCGGAGCATTTGAGAAAGGGCTACAAGTTTTCCGACTTCGCGGTACTCATGCGCATCAACGCGCTCACCCGCTCGTACGAGCAGGAGTTCACAAAATACGGTATTCCGTATAAGGTGTTCGGGGGCTTTAAGTTCTTCGAGCGAAAGGAAATCAAAGAAATACTTGCTTATCTGCGCATTGCGTCGAATCCCTTCGACGACGAGGCGATCGAGCGCATTATCAACGTGCCCAAGCGCGGGATCGGCGATAAAACGATCTCCGTCATGCGCGAATACGCCGCGAACGAGGATCTGAATTTATACGACGCGATTCTAAACTGTAACGACCTTGCGGTAAACGCGGGCACGAAGGAAAAGCTGAAACAGTTCGGAAGCTACTTAAAAGATATTATCGTCTATTCGCAGGAAGCGAGCGTAAAAGATTTAGTGAAGTATATCCTCGATACGTCGGGGCTTTACGCGCAGTACGAGGGAGACTCGGACGAGAACGTGACAAGGAGAGCCAACCTCGACGAATTTCAGAACTCCGTCGACGAGTACTCGCGCATGAACGAGGGAGCGACTCTTGCCGACTATTTACAGCAGGTCACGCTCTATTCGGATACCGACGAAATGGACGAGAGCGAATACGTAACGATTGCGACCGTGCACGCCGTGAAAGGGCTTGAATTCCGCTGCGTGTTCTTCTGCGGGCTTGAAGAGGACATTATGCCCACTTCCCGCGCCGCGAAGAGTGAAGAGCTCGAAGAGGAGCGGCGGCTCATGTACGTTGCGATTACGCGCGCAAAGGAAAAGCTTTGGCTCACGCGCTCGAAGAGCCGCTATCTTTACGGCAGAAGAGAGCCCTCGGCGCGCTCGCGCTTTATAGAGGAGCTCAAAGACGAATTAAAGCTCGCTCCGCAGGCTTCCCGCCTTGTGGGATACAATAGCGGTTACAGCGGTTACAACAGCGGATACAGTGCAAGTAGGAGCAGTAGTTGGGGATATAAGCGGGAAGTCGAATACGACGATTCACGCGATGGCGACAGCTTTCCGTCCTTCGGCGGAAGCTCTAAACCGCCCGTGCGGTTTGGGAACGTGGGCGGCGTAAAGCCTGCGCCCACGGCGGCACGGGGTGATGTCTCTAAATTCCGCGAGGGCGTGAAAGTCAAGCACGCGCGCTTCGGTGAGGGAGTCGTCGTCGCTATGCGCGGACAGGGCGGGAACCTTATCGTGACCGTCCGCTTCGATACGGCGGGAAATAAGGACTTGGCGGCGGCGCTTGCACCCCTTGAAATACTCGACTGATATGAGGTAACCTATGAAAGACAGAATGAAAGAGCTCGTTGATATCCTCAATAAATGGGCTTACGAATATTACGTTTTGGACAATCCGAGCGTCGAGGACAGAGAGTACGATAAGCTTTACGACGAGCTTAGAGAGCTCGAACGGGAGAGCGGCGTCATTCTTCCCGATTCTCCCACGCGCAGAGTGGGCGGTGAGCCCGTAAAGGCGTTTTCTAAGCACGCGCATATTGCACGGCTTTACAGCCTCGACAAGGCGGTCACGGACGACGAGCTTTCCGCATTTTTCACGCGGGTGCAAAAGGCGGGGGATACCGACTTTACGGTGGAATACAAGTACGACGGCTTGACGGTGTGTTTAACTTACGAGAACGGCGCGTTCGTTCGCGCGACGACGCGCGGCAACGGCGTGGAGGGAGAGGACGTCACCGAACAGGTTTTGACCGTTCACAGCTTTCCCTTAACGATTTCTTATAAGGGCACGCTCGAAGTGCGCGGGGAGGCGGTCATGCGCCTTTCACGCTTAAAAGAGTACAACGAACTGCACCCCGAAGATCAGCTTAAAAACGCGCGGAACGCGGCGGCGGGAGCGGTGCGCAATCTCGACCCCAAGGCGACCGCTTCGCGCAAGATCGACATTCTCTTTTACGACATCAACTACATGAGCGAGAACCCCGTCAAATCGCAGACGGAAGCGACGGCGTTTTTAAAGCGCGAGGGGTTTGCGACTTTTCCTTATTTCAAGGTCTGCAAGGACTACGACGAGGTGAAGGCGGCGATCGACGAAATCGAGATCGAACGCAAAAAAATCGACTATTTAACGGACGGCGCGGTAATCAAAGCGAACGGCGAAGAGGTGCGCGCTAAGATGGGGTATACCGATAAATTTCCGCGCTGGGCGATTGCATTCAAGTTCGAGGCGGAAGAGGCGGAGTCGGAAGTTCTTCGCGTGTTCTGGCAGGTGGGAAGAACGGGAAAGCTTACGCCGCTTGCCGAAATCGAGCCCGTAGAGCTTGCCGGCGCAACCGTAAGAAGAGCGACTTTAAACAACTACGGCGATCTCATGAAGAAGGACGTGAAGGTTCATTCCCGCGTGCTCGTGCGCCGTTCGAACGAAGTCATTCCCGAAATTTTAGGCGCGGTCTCCCACACCGAGGGGAGCGTTCCCGTGGAAAAGCCGCACAGCTGTCCCTTCTGCGGGAGCGAAATCAAAGAGGTAGGCGCGAATCTCTTCTGTCCGAATTTGGAGTGTCCGCCCCGCGTCGTGCAAAAGCTCACGCATTTCTGCACGAAGAACGCCATGGATATCGAGGGCATGAGCGAGGCGACTTTAACGCTTCTGAACGAAAAGCGGGGAATCAAGAATTTTTCCGATTTATATTGTTTGAGCGAAGAGAGCTTCGAGGGTTTGGAGGGCTTCGGTAAGAAAAAGACGGAGAACCTTTTAAGCGCAATCAAGAAGAGTAAAAATATCCCGCTCGACCGCTTTATTTACGCGCTCGGCATTAACGGGATCGGCAGGGTCGCTTCGCGCGATCTTGCGGCGTTCGGCAGTATGGAAAAGGTTGCCGCCCTTACAGAAGAAGAGCTTATTGCAGTCGAGAACGTGGGCGAAATTACGGCGCGCGCCGTCGTGGAATACTTTCAGGACGAAGAGAACAAAGAGGAAATCGAAAAACTCTTCACCCTCGGCGTTGCGCCCTTTACGAAGGAGAAAGCTACGGGCGGAAAGTTTGCGGGACAGGTCGTCGTTTTAACGGGCAGTCTTTCCTCGATGTCGCGCTCGGAAGCGCAGAAAAAAATCGAAGAGGAAGGGGGCGTTGCGGGAAGCTCCGTAACGGGCAAAACCACCCTCGTCGTTGCGGGCGAGAGCGCGGGGAGCAAGCTCGACAAGGCGAAAAAGGCGGGTATTCCCGTCATCGGTGAAGAGGAGTTTTTGAAACTTTTATCTGAATCATAAAAATACTTGAAAACTTTCGGAAGATATGTTATAATAAACGGGCGAGGCGAAGATTATGTACAGCATGACGGGCTACGGAAAAGGCGACTACCGTAAAGACGGAATCGAATTGACGGTCGAGGTGAAATCGGTCAACAACCGCTTTCTCGATCTTACCGTAAAGAGCCCCCGCATTTTCGCTTGCCATGAAGAGCTTATCCGCTCCCACGTTCGCGAGAGCATTACGCGCGGACACGTCGACGTGTTCGTGAGCTTTACCGATAAGCGCGAGAAGGTCAAAAATTTCTTCGTCGATATCGGCGTTGCCAAGGCGTACGAGGCGGCGGCAAAAACGCTGAAAGAAGAGCTCGGCGGCGTAAAGGACGATCTGACCCTTTCCTTCTATCTGCGCCTTCCCGACGTCGTCAAGCAGGAGGACGCCGAGGGCGAGGATGAAGAGCTGAAAAACGCGCTCATTTCCGCGCTTGACTTGGCGCTTGAAAATCTCTTGAAAATGCGTCTTGCGGAAGGGGAGCGTTTAAAAGCAGACCTGCTTTCTCGCGTAGAAATGATAGCCGCGTTGCGTGAAGAAATCGCAAAGCGTGCGCCGCTTGTTGCGGAGGAATACCGCAAAAAGATGACGGAGCGTATCCGCGAGCTAGTCGGAAGCGAGGCGGACGAGACGAGAATTTTGACGGAAGCCGCCGTCTTTTCTGATAAATGCAATATCGACGAGGAGCTCACAAGGCTTTCGTCCCATATAACGGAATTCCATTCCATTACGAAAGAGAAGCTGATCGGGCGCAAGCTCGACTTCCTCATTCAGGAATTCAACCGCGAATGCAATACGATCTGTTCGAAGTCGAACGATTCCGAGGTGACGCGCTCGGCGCTTGCCATGAAGAACGAAATCGAAAAAATACGCGAGCAGATTCAGAATATCGAATAACATGGGAACGCTTTTCGTAATTTCAGGTCCCTCGGGCGTTGGGAAGGGAACGCTTGTTAATTTGCTCATGCAGGACGATAAGTCGCTTGTGCTCTCCGTTTCATGCACGACGAGGAGCCCCCGCGCAGGCGAAGTGAACGGCAAGTCGTACTTCTTTATCTCCAAAGAGGAATTCCTCAAACGTAAGGAAGAGGGCGGTTTCCTCGAATGGGACGAACACTTCGGCAATTACTACGGAACGCCCAAGTCCTTTGTGCTCGAACAACTGAAAACGCATTCGGTCATCTTAGAAATCGACGTGAAGGGTGCGTTGCAGGTTCGCGAGGCGCTCAAAGGGAGCGGAGTCGAGCCCGTGCTCATCATGATTACGCCGCCAAGCTCGCAGGAGCTTATCAATCGGCTTTCGGGGCGGAATTCGGAATCGATGGAGGAGCTCTTAAAACGGTTGAAACGGGTCGATTACGAGCTTTCGCAAAAGGACGAATACGACTACGTTGTCGTCAACGACGACTTAAACGAGGCGAAATTAAGCCTTGAAAAAATCATTGAATCGGAAAAAAGCAAAAGGAGATTTTGATATGATAAACGAACCTTCGGTAGACGAATTGGTAAGAAAGCTCGGCTCGGAAGATATGCCCGTCAGCCGCTACGAGCTCTGCGTGCTCGTTGCAAAACGCACCCGTCAGATCATCGAGCAGATGCAGTCCACGGGCGTAACGGAGCTCCCCGGTAAACAAAAGGAGCTCGTGCTTGCGTGCAACGAGGTCATGAACGGCAAAATTTACGGCAGCCACGACTAAGAAATAAACGAACCGAAAAGACGAACAGCCCCGATACGGGGCTGTTTCAATAAAGGGTACTTCATGATTGCGGAAGTTATCGTAGATATCGCCCACAGCGACGTGGACAAAATATTCGACTACGCCTGCGGCGATGAAATTACGGCAGGTATGCGGGTCGCCGTTCCTTTTGGAAGGAGCGTTGCGACGGGCTTCGTCGTGCGCGTAAAGGAGAAGAGCGAATACCCTGCGGAAAAACTTAAAAGAGTGTTCCGCGCCGAAGAGGACTTCCCCGCAATCACGAGTGAGTGCCTTAATTTAGCAAAAAAAATCTCCGAGCGCTACCGCTGTCCGCTTGCGCTTTCCCTGCGGCTCTTTTTGCCTGCGGAAATGCGGACGGGCAAGGTGAGCGAAGTCTACAAGAGCTACGCCCGCCTTTCGGGACAGGAAGTTTCCTTATCTCCCCGCGCGCCCAAACAGGCGATGCTGTATGAATATTTAGAGGAGCACGGCGAGGCGGAAAGCACTTACCTCCGCGAAGAGTTCGGGGCGGCGGCTTATAAAGCGCTCCTTGAAAAGGGCGCGCTGATAGAAGAAAAGCGGCGGCGTTACCGCGACCCCTATAAGCAGGTTTCGGGTGAGCGGGCGGAACATACGTTGACTCCTGCGCAGAGCGCGGCGGTCGCTTCCATTAAAAATACCGAAAAAACGGTCACGCTTCTGCACGGCGTTACGGGCAGCGGCAAGACGGAAATATACTTAAAAATGATTGCCGAGGAGCTGAAAGCGGGGCGGAGCGCGATTTTTCTCGTTCCCGAAATCTCCTTAACGCCGCAGATGCTTTCTCAACTCCGCGCGCGCTTCGGGCGGAGCGCGGCAATTCTCCATAGCGGGCTTTCGGCAGGAGAACGCTTCGACGAGTGGATGCGGCTTCGCGAGGGGGAAGCAAAAATCGCGATCGGCGCAAGAAGCGCAGTGTTCGCGCCCGTCGAGAACGTGGGCGTCATCATCATCGACGAAGAGCACGACGGCAGTTATTCTTCGGAGAGCTCGCCCCGCTACAACACGGCGGATATTGCCTTTTTACGAGCAAAGCACAACGGCTGTAAGCTCATTTTGGGGAGCGCGACACCCTCCGTCGAAACCTATTTAAAGGCAAAGAACGGAGAATACAACCTTGTAAGGCTTCCGAACAGAATCAACGCAAGACCGCTTCCCGAGGTGAATATCGTGGATATGCGGCGGGAAGTGAGGCGCGGAAACCCTTCGCCCTTTTCAAGCGTTTTAAAGGAGAAGCTCGAAAAGTGTTTGGGAAGCGGGAATCAAGCGATTCTGTTTTTAAACCGCAGGGGATATTCGCAGACGGTCATCTGCCGCGACTGCGGGTACGTCGCCAAGTGCGAGAACTGTGACGTTTCGCTTACCTATCACAGCGAGGAAAACTGTTTAAAGTGCCACTACTGCGGAACGAAATATAAAATGCTTCCCGCCTGTCCCGAGTGCGGCGGCAAACATATCCGATACGTGGGCACGGGCACGCAGAAGATCGAAAGCGAATTAAAATCGCTGTATCCTTCGGCGCGGATCCTTAGAATGGACAACGACACGACGAACGGCAAAGAGGGGCATTTTAAAATTTTAAAGCAGTTCGCGGAGCGCAAGGCGGATATTCTCGTCGGCACGCAGATGGTCGCCAAGGGGCACGACTTCCCCGCAGTCACGCTCGTGGGAATTTTGGACGCGGATATGAGCTTGCACTTCTCCGATTACAGAAGCGGAGAGCGCACCTTTCAGCTCGTCACGCAGGTTGCGGGCAGGAGCGGGCGCGCCGAGGACAGGGGTGAAGTCGTATTGCAGACCTTCGATCCCGAAAACTATATTCTCCGCTTTGCAACTCAGTACGATTACGAGGGGTTCTACGAGCACGAAATTTCCATTCGCGCCGCAACCATGTTCCCGCCGTTTGCAAAGATCGTGCGTGTGATGGTGTGCGGGGAGAACGAAAAAGAGGCAATTTCTGCGCTCAAAGAAGTTTACGATAGGCTCAATGCAATTTATCAAACTCATACGGAGAGCTTTTTAATTTTCAATAAAATGCACGCGCCGATCAAATATATCAAGAACAGCTACCGCTATCAGGTTTTAATGCGGCTCGTGGATTCGTCACTTCTTAAAGAAATTTACGCCGTTTGTTCGGAAGTCAAGCCGAAAAACGCACTCGTATACGTAGAAGAAAATCCCGCGAATCTGAGTTAATAAGGAGAACGAAAATGGTAAGAGAAGTCGTACAGTTAGGCGATCCCGTGTTAAGGGAGACCTGCAAGCCTATTACGAGGTTCGATCATGAGCTTGCGGCTCTTTTGGACGATTTAAAGGACACCGTAAAAAAGGAGCAGGGCGCGGGACTTGCAGCGCCGCAAATCGGCGTTCCCGTGCGCGTCGCGGTCGTGGACGTCGAAGAGGGGTTCTTCGAGTTTATCAATCCCGTTTTCGTCTGGCAGAAGGGGGAGCAGGTGGGACCCGAGGGGTGTCTTTCCATTCGCGGCAAGATGGGAACGGTACGCCGCCCCGATAAGGTTAAAGTTATTTTCCAAGACAGAAAGGGCGATAAATATTCACTCGTCGCCCGCGGCTTCTTTGCAAGAGCGATCTGTCACGAGTTCGACCATTTGGACGGGGTAGTGTACACGGACAAAGCAACGGATATTCGTAATTCGGAGGATTAAGCGTGAAAATCGTATTTGCAGGAACGCCCGAATTCGCGGTCGCTTCGCTGTGCGCGTTGCACGCGGCGGGCTTCGAAATAGCCGCAGTACTTACCCAGCCCGATAAACCGCAGGGCAGGAAGGGAATTTTAACTCCTTCCAGCGTAAAGCAGGCGGCGACAGAGCTGGGCATTCCCGTGTTACAGCCGAATAAACTCAAAGAAGATTTTTCCGCATTAAAGGAGCTTCGAGCCGATTTAATGGTGACCTGCGCATACGGACAAATCTTAACGCAGGAAATTTTAGATTTGTTCCCGCTCGGCGTTTGGAACGTGCACGCATCGCTCCTTCCCGCCTACCGCGGCGCGGCGCCCATTGCGCGCGCCATTATGGACGGCGCAAAAGAGACGGGCGTCACCATTATGAAGACGGACGTCGGGCTCGATACGGGGGATATGCTTCTTTCTCAGGAAGTTAAAATCGAGGATACGGACACTGCGGGAACGCTTTCGACCCGCCTTGCGCCCGTCGGCGCGGAGCTTATCGTAAAGGCGTTGCACCTTATCGAGAGCGGAAAGGCGGAGCTTCAAAAGCAAGGCGAGGGCTTCGTCTGCAAAAAGGTCTCCCGCACGCAAATCGATTTTACCCGCCCCGCAAACGAGGTAAGCGCTCTTATTCGCGGGCTGTCGCCCGCTCCGCTTTCGTTCGGGGTTGTAAACGGGCTTACGCTCAACTTCTATTCGGCGGAAACCGTTGAAGCGGAAGAGGGGGACGCGGGTACGGTGCTCGTTTCTTCCCCCAAAACGGGCTTCGTCGTCAAGTGCCAAAAGGGCGCGGTGCGCATTTTGTGGCTGCAACCCGCGGGCGGAAAATTGATGCGCGATAAAGATTTTTGTAACGGCAGAAAGGTTAGCGAGGGCATGAAGTTTGACCAACCCGTTCTATGACCCGTACAGGGTGCTTTTAAAAATTTACGGCGAGGGAGCGCACCTTAAAATCGCGCTCGCCGAAACGGATATCGAGGAGCTTAACCGCGCCCGCACCGTAAAAACGGTGTACGGCGTTTTGGAGCGGGACGCATATTTGTCGCTTTGTATTCGCACGTTTGCGCAAAAAAGCCCCAAGCAGAGCG
>JAAUYT010000038.1 GCA_014804975.1 Clostridia bacterium | reverse complement strand
GGAGAGCGTCGTTTTATACCGCCTTGCTCCACCTCCCGAAGAGATCGTAGAAGGGGAAGAGGACAAAGTTCTCCGCGCCGAAAAAGAGGGGGTTGCAAGCGAGAGCTATTTGCTAGTGTACGATAAAAGCGGGAAGCTTATAAAAAGAGAGCTTCTGCGCCGCGATAATTACGCGGTCGTGCGCGGACTTCGCCAAATCAAAAAGCAAGAGGAAGAGGAAATGCCCGAAATGCAGGACGAAAATTTTGATAAGACGGAATAAAAATTTTTCAAAACCCATATAAAATAAGTTGATTTTTCGGCGGGGATACTATATAATTATGCAGTGACTTCGGGCGTTCCTCTGCCGTGGCTTGTGCCGATACGGGAATGAACGTACTGTTATGGGAGGTAAAGTCAGATGGGACTCATTGAGGCAATCGAAGCCGAAAACATGAAGGAGAACGTTCCTCAGTTCAACGTGGGCGACACCGTTAAGGTCGGCTACCGCATTATCGAGGGCGGCAAGGAAAGAGTTCAGAATTTCGAAGGCGTCGTTATCGCAAAGAAGAACGGCGGCGTAAGAGAGACGTTCACGGTACGCAGACTTTCGTTCGGTATCGGCGTGGAACGCTGTTTCCCCCTTCATTCCCCGAAAGTAGCTTACATCACCGTCGTTAGAGCGGGTAAGGTACGCAGAGCAAAGCTCTATTATCTGAGAGGGCTTACGGGAAAAGCGGCAAAGATCAAAGAAAAGAAATAATCAAAAAGCGGCTTGCCGAAATCGGCAAGCCGCTTTTTTTCGAAGCTTGGATAAGCGGCGCATTTCTTTGGCGCGCTGTGGCAACCCTCCGTCATTTACGATTTAGTAAACTCCGTCGGGTTTTCCGCGCGCTTCTTGAACTGCTTGCTTCTGCAAGCTTCGATTCGTTTTTGCAATACAGACAGATATTTCAGAAAAAATTTTTATAAAAAAGCCGATTTCCTGTTTACAATTTGATTGTTATCGGTTAGAATAGGAAAAGGTGCGTCTATACATTATTATAGGAATAAGATAAAGCTATGAAAAACTTTCTTCAAAAATTCAGAAAATTCGTGGGCTTCCCGTTTACGTTTCTTCTCATTATGATCCTCTTTTTAGGGGTGGCTTTGGGAACTTCGGGCTCTACCGCTACAACGGGGAAAGCATTCGAACTGCAATATACGACCGACAGCAACTGGTCGTGGGTCATCTTTAAGCTCTCCGCGCCCAAGACGAAGGACAAGGACGGAAAAGAGACGGATATGAACGTCCGCCTTCACGACGTGTATCTCAACGTAGGCACGATCTATTCCGAAAATCAATCGGCGACGATCGATTTACAATGCGGCTATTCCTCGACCAAGGCGGAGGACTTTTGGAAGATCAGCCAAATGAAGCACGCGGTGCTTTATTCGACGTCTAAGGAAGAGGCAAAAGAGGAGGAGTCGTCCAGTACTTCTTACAACTATGTTTACGACGCGTCGTACCGTTGGATCGCGCCTTTTGACGTAACCGAGCTGGACGCAGGCTCCACGTATCGCGATATAAGCAGATGTTGGAAGCTGGTCATTCCCAAACTCAACGGCAAAAATCAGAACGTCAACGTACTCGTAAACGAAATCGTGTTTATCGGCGAGGTTTACGACGAGCGAGACAAGGGAACGGGGGAATACGTCGTCCTTCCCGTTGAAATCGATTCGCGTACCTACGTGCCCGCCGAAACCAAAGAGGAGGGCTACGCGCGTGCGGCGGCGCTCATCGACGCACAGAAAAAGCCTTCACTCTCCGAGTCGACCTTCCACCGCTACGGCAAAGAGGAAGTAAAAATGCTTTCGACCCTTTCGGAACTTAGAATGGGCAACAGCTACGTTGCGGGCGATTATTACCACGGCGACACGACCTATAACTCGTTGGGGCTCAATCTTACCTATCTCGGAACGCTCATCTTCGGGACGAGTCCCTTCGGCGTGCGCTTTTTTAACATGCTCGCTTCCTTCGGAATTTTAGTGATAGGCTTCTTCCTTGTAAGAAATCTGTTTAAAAGCGATAAGGCGGGACTTACCTTTGCAATCATATACGCGCTGTGCGGCGCTTCAATGAGCCTTGCGCACCTCGCGTCGCCTATTATGATCGGTATCTTCTTCCTGCTATCCTCGCTCTTTGCGTGCCACCGCTACTTTGTAAATGGCATGAAAAAGCTCTCGGCGTCGGAAACGCTTCCGCTCTTCTTTGCGGGAATCTGCGGTGCGCTTGCAATTCTCGTGAACGGTGCGTTTGCAATTCCCGTAGCGGGTGTTGCGGCGATGTTCGTCGTCGGTGCTATCAAACAGCGCAAAAAGGACCGCGCCGTCTTGGACGAGGCGATCGAGTATGCGGAGGAAGAGAGGGCTGCGGGCGTTCCCGCGGTTTCCGAGGACGGACAGGAGAGCGTGGGGAACAAAAAAGTCAGAAACGCACTCAGAAAATACCGCTACGACACGGCGGCGGCAATCAGCGTATTCGTTTGCAGTCTCCTGCTCGGTGCGTTCGTTCTGTCCGTCCTGTTCGCGTTGCCCGTATCGTTTGCCGTGAATAAGATATATGCGGGAAGCGCAAGTGCAAGCAATCTCTTTACGATTGCCTTCCGTCTGTTCGCGGCGGGCTTTGCAAGCGACGGAATAAGCGGCTTCAATTATCTGTATCCGATCTTCACGGGCACGGGCGACAGATACGCCGTTACCCTTGGCATGATGAACTTTGCGGCGACCCTTCTGGGACTTGTGGGAATTGCGTTTGCGATCTACCGCATCGTAACGCTTGCAAAGAATAAAGCGGAAATTAAAGAATACGCAAGCGTTATTATTCCGCTCGCAGGGCTCGTTTTGAGCTTGGTGACGGGCGCGTTTGCGGGCGGTGCGGTCGCGTTTATTCTGCTTGCGAATCTGTTTGCATTCTTCCTCGTTTCGGGCGGCGGAGAACTGTTTATAAAAGAAGGGGCAAAGCAGGCGAAGGCGGTGTTCATTATTAAAATCGTTTCGCTCGTGCTCTTGATTGCGTGCTTTGCGCTTACGGCGGTGTTCACCTTCTCTATTCCTCTGCCCGCTTCGTTCATGACGAAGATTTTCTAAGATATTACGATAAGAGAAAATTATGATCGCTAAAATTATTTGCTATGCGCTGAACGGGCTTGACGGAATTCCCGTTGAAGTGGAGACGGACGTCAACAAGGGCGTGCCCTCCTACGAAATGGTTGGGCTTCCCGATACCGCGGTCAAGGAGAGCAAGGAGCGCGTGCGCTCCGCGCTCAAAAACAGCGGACTTCTGTTCCCCATGAACAAGATCACCGTCAACTTTGCGCCCGCCGATTTAAAAAAGCAGGGCGCGTCGTTCGATCTTGCGATTGCAATCAGCTTGTTAAAGGCGAGTGAACAGCTCGTAGGCGCGAACGTTACGGACACGGTATTTTTGGGCGAGCTTGCCTTGAACGGCGACCTTCGTCCCGTGAACGGACTTCTGCCCATTCTCATTTCGGCGAAGGGGCACGGCTATACGAAGTTTATCATTCCCGTCGGCAACGCGCGGGAAGCGAGTTTCTTGGGCGGTGCGGAAATTTATCCCGCTCAAAGCCTGAAAGAAGTTATAAACCACCTTACGGGCTTAAAGCCCATTCCGCCCTTAGAGACGACCGCGTTCGTCGCGGGGGCAAAGGGGAACGGCTCCGCCGATTTGAAATTCGTAAAGGGTCAGCCCATGGCGCGGCGCGCTTTGGAGATTGCCGTTGCGGGCGGGCACAACCTGTTGCTCTCCGGTCCTCCCGGTACGGGTAAGACCATGCTTGCAAGGTGCCTTCCCACCGTCATGCCCGACCTCTCTTTTGAAGAGGCGCTTGAAATTACCAAGATACATTCCGTTGCGGGAACGCTCGGAGAGGAGGGAATCGTAACGGTTCGTCCCTTCCGCACCCCGCACCACACGGCGACGACCGTCTCCATGTGCGGCGGCGGAAACCGCGTCGTGCACCCCGGTGAAATTTCGCTCTCTCACGGCGGCGTGCTCTTTTTGGACGAACTGCCCGAATACAAGCGTTCCACCCTCGAAGCGCTGCGCCAGCCCCTCGAAGACGGGAAGATCACCGTCTCCCGCGCGGGCGGCTCCTTTACGTATCCCTCGCGCTTTATGCTTTGCGCGAGCATGAATCCCTGCTCCTGCGGCAATTACGGTTCGGCAACGCAGACGTGCACCTGCACGCCCTCGGAAATACGCAACTACCGCAAGAAGATTTCGGGGCCCCTCCTCGACAGGATCGATTTACAGGTCGAAGTGGACAACGTAAGCTACGACGAGCTGACCTCGACGGAACACGCCGAGAGCTCTTCGGAAGTCAAAAAAAGGGTGGACGAGGCGCGTAATATTCAGCGCGAACGCTTCGGTGATTACGGGATCGTGACCAACGCGGAAATGGGCGAGCGGGAAATCGGAATCTTCTGCGCGCTCTCCAAAGAGGGCGACGAAATTTTGAGGGAAGCGTTTAATAAAATGCACCTCTCCGCACGCGCCAGAGCAAGGATCGTGAAGGTGGCGCGCACGATCGCCGATCTCGATTTCAGCGAGAAGATTCTTGCAAAGCACGTCTACGAAGCCGCGTCTTACAGGCTCAACGATAAATTAAACTGATATGAATTATACCGAAGAAGAACGGGCGATCGTCTATCTGAATTTCTGCACGCAGCTCGATTACCGCGAAAAGGTGGCGCTCTTGCGCAAGAGCGTGAAAGAGGGCTTTATCGAATCAAAGCAGCAGAAAGAGGAAACGGATAAGCTTGTAGCTTTGCTCGATAGCAAAAACTATTTTGCAGTAACGCTTGCTTCTTCCGACTATCCGGAAGCGTTGAAGGCGATAGACGAGGCGCCGCTCGTGCTCTTGGGCGCGGGGAACAGGGAGCTTCTTTCCAAGCGGAAATTCTGTATCGTCGGCTCGCGCAAAACGCCGAGCTGGGCGGAAGGAGTCGCAAGGCGCATTTCAGAGGAGCTGAGCGAACGGTTTGCAATCGTCACGGGGCTTGCGGAGGGCGGCGACAGAGCCGCAATCGAAGGCGCCTTAAAGAGCGGAAACCTTATAAGCGTGCTTCCCTGCGGGCTCGACGAATGCTATCCCGCTTCGCACTTTTCACTCAAAGAGAAAATTCGGGAAAGCGGACTTCTGTTGAGTGAGTATCCTTTAAAGGAAAAGGCGCGTACCTATTCCTTTCACGCGAGGAACCGCATTCTTGCAGGACTTTCGGAAGGGGTTTTGATCGTCTCTGCGGGAGAGCGGAGCGGCACTTCCATTACGGCGGGCAAGGCGCTCGACTACGGAAGGGACGTGTTTGCGCTTCCCTACAACGTGGGAGTGACGCAGGGCGCGGGTTGTAACGCGCTTATAAAGAAGGGCGCTTCGCTCGTGACAGATTCCGAGGATATTTTATCTTTTTACGGATTCGAGAAGCGGGCAAAAGCGCAAGTCAAACTATCGGAAGAAGAGCAAAAGGTGCTTGAAGTACTTCAAGAGGCGGGAGAGCTGCACACCGCGGTCATTGCCGAACGCACGGGGCTCAAAATATACGAAGCGACGGCGGCGCTCTCTTCGCTTGAAATGAAAAATTTAGCCGTGAAAGCGGGTGGAAACAGATATTCGGCGTTATAAATTTTGTAGCCGACAAGGAGTTTTATGGATCTGATTATTGTGGAATCGCCTTCAAAAGCAAAGACCATTGCAAAATACTTAGGCGGAAAATACCGTGTAGACGCTTCGGGCGGGCATATCCGCGATTTGCCCGAAAAGACGATCGGTATTGCGGTGGATAAGAATTTCGAGCCGAGGTACGTCATTTCCTCGGGGAAAGAGGAGACCGTAAAAAGGCTTGCGGACGAGGCGAAGCACGCGGGCAAGGTCTATCTTGCAACCGACCCCGACCGCGAAGGCGAGGCGATTTCGTGGCATTTGCAGAGCGTTTTAGGGCTTCCCGCAGAAGAGGAAATCCGTATCGAATTCAACGAAATCTC
>JAAUYT010000037.1 GCA_014804975.1 Clostridia bacterium | reverse complement strand
TCTTTGACTTCGCCCGTGAGAACGCCGCCCTGAATTGCCGCGCCGACTGCAACGCATTCGTCGGGGTTGATTCCCTTGAAGGGTTCCTTGCCCGTCATGTCCTTAACCTTCTTAACGACTGCGGGGATACGGGTCGAACCGCCGACGAGAATGATTTTATCGATATCCTTGTAGGAAACGCCTGCGTCTTCCATAGCAAGCTTCATGGGCTCTTCCGTTCTGTCTACGAGGTCTTTCGTCAAGACGTCGAACTTCTGACGGGTGATCTCCATTTCGAGGTGGAGCGCCGTGCCCTCTTCGGACTGTGCTACGAAGGGAAGGGATACGGAAGTCGAGTTGGAAGCCGAAAGCTCGATCTTCGCTTTTTCCGCAGCCTCCTTCAAACGTTGAAGGGCGATCTTGTCTTTGCCCAAATCTACCTTGTTCGACTTCTTGAATTCGTCGATCATGTAGTCCATGAGCTTTTTATCGAAGTCGTCACCGCCGAGCATCATGTCGCCGCGGGTCGCAAGAACTTCGAACACGCCGTCGGAAATTTCGAGAATGGAAACGTCGAACGTACCGCCGCCAAGGTCGTAGATCATGACCTTCGCGCTCTGCTTGCCCTTGTCAAGTCCGTAGGAAAGAGCCGCCGCCGTGGGCTCGTTGATGATACGAAGAACGTTAAGTCCCGCGATCTTGCCCGCGTCCTTGGTTGCCTGACGCTGGGAGTCGGTGAAGTATGCGGGGCAGGTAATAACTGCGTCCGTAACCGTCGTGCCGAGGTACGCCTCTGCGTCGTCTTTGAGTTTGGTCAGGATCATTGCGGAAATTTCCTGAGGGGAATATTTCTTATCGTCGATCTTCACCTTGAAATCGGAACCCATGTGGCGTTTGATGGAAATAACCGTCTTATCGGGGTTCGCAACCGCCTGACGCTTTGCGACCTGACCGACGATACGGGAATTGTCCTTTTGGAACGCTACGACGGAGGGGGTCGTGCGGGCTCCTTCCGCATTCGTGATGACGATAGGCTCGCCGCCCTCCATCACAGCAACACACGAGTTGGTAGTACCTAAGTCGATACCGATTACTTTGCCCATTGTTTTTTCTCCTTTTTTTAAACCTTATTTTGAATTATATTTTTTTATTGCTTACTTCGTTACGATGACTTGCGCGTAACGGAGCACCTTTCCGTTTTGTGCGTAACCCTTCACGTACACTTCGGTTACGATGCCGCTCTCCTGCCCCTCTACGGGATCATTCGCCATGATTGCTTCGCATTCGTTCGGATCGAAGGGTTGCCCCACAGGATCGATCACCGTGATATTTTCCGATTCGAGCAGCTTGTCGAATGCGGCAAGCACCATTTCGATACCCTTTCTCGTCGTCTCGTCCTGACAGCTCTTGACCGCTCTGTCGAGGTTATCCCCGATGGGGAACAGTTTCTTTACGATATCCGCTCTTCCTTCAAGATAGGCTTCCTGTCTGACGTTCGCAGTACGCTTACGGTAGTTTTCGTACTCCGCAGTGACCGCGTACCACTTGCGTTTGAGATCTTCCGCCTCCGCCCTCAAAGGATCGACCTCTTCGGAAGAACCTTCCTCGGATGCGGTCTCTTCATTCCCGTTCAACGAGCTCTCCGCGTCCGCTTGCGGTGCCGCCGTCTCGGGCGCCGTCGCAGTTTCGGGTGCGGGTGTCTCTTGCGGCCCAGGCGTTTCTGCGGGAGCAGGCTCCGTCGTCTCCTCGGGAGCGGGCTGCGCGGGTGCGGGTTGATCAGGTGCGGGCTGCGCAGGCTGAACAGGTTGCGCTTCTTGCGCCGACTGTTGCGCCGCAGGTGCAGGCGCCTCTACGGGCTCGGAAGCGGGCCCGGGTGCAGGTTCGGGAGCGGGCTGCGAAACCGTTTGCACGGGAGCTTGCGTTGCGGGTTGTTGCGCCGCCGCAGGCTGTGCATTGTTTTGCGGAGCCGCGACCGTTCCGTTTTCAGGTTGTGCCTGCCCGTTCGTGGCGTACGGATTTCCGTAATCTTCCTGCGGATAGTTGTCCGCTATATAGTTCATTTGGGGATAACCTCCGTAACCGCCGTATCCGCCGTAGCCGGGATAACCGTAACCGGGATAGCCATAGCCGTAGCCACCGTAGCCGCCGTAACCACCGTAGCTTCCGTAACCGCCGTACGCACCGTAACCGGGGTAACCGTAACCGGGATAGCCGTAGCCGTAACCGTTCTGATACCCGTTGTTCTGTTGATAAGCGCTTTGCGGATAGCCTTCCTGTTGGTAATTGGGGTAGCCGTTATTCTGCTGTTGCTGATATCCGCCGTTCTGCGGATAACCCTCCTGCTGATAACCGCCGTAGCCGCCACTTGGCTGATACGCATTGTTTTGTTGATGCCCGTCCTGCGAATAACCGTAGCCGTTCTGCGGATACCCGTAGCCGTAACCGTTATAGGAATTTCCGTTGCCTCTTTCGGGAAGACGATCTTTTGATTTTTTCATATATCTCTCCGCCTTCTCCTTAACGTTTAAACCTCATTTTCCTATATAACACTAATTTATATAACTACATTTTAAGGAACTTAAACACTTTTCATAATTAAATTGTAAAAATTTTCTTATTTTTTTAAAATAAATTTTCTTTCGCCCTTTACAACGCCGCCGTTTTATATTAAAATGTTGTTAAGGGGAAACATATTTATGAATAACGATACCTACGAACTCATTTCCGCGCGCAACAGACAAGTGACGATTAAAATCGTGGACGGACACTTTGCAACGCAGCATTCGCACGTAAGCCACTTTATCGATATGACGCGCGTCAAGTCGGAATCGGTGAGCGCCCGCGCCGCGGCAAAGCTGTTTGCCGCCCGCTTTCAAAACGAACCCGTCGATACCGTCATCACGCTCGAACGCACGAAGATGATCGGCGCGTTCCTTGCCGAGGAGCTTACGAAAACGGGCATCAACGTCGATCGGAATATCGCGGTCATCACGCCCGAAATCACGAACGAAAAACTTTTTCTCAGGGACAACCTCGTTCCCTACGTACAGCATAAGAGCGTGCTTCTTTTGACTGCCACGGCGACGACGGGTATGACGCTGAAAAGCGCGCTCGAAGGGATCGTCTACTACGGCGGAACGCCCGCAGGCGCGGCGACCGTGTTCGGCGGCGAATTCGGCGAACAAATTAACGTGGGCGAATTCTCCGTTCCCGTGGAAAGACTTTTCTATGCAATGGATATCGGCAAATACGATTCCTACGCGCCTAACGAATGTCCCCTCTGTAAGGCGGGAGTCAAGGTAGACGCCGTCGTGAATAGCTACGGATACTCGAAACTTTAAAAGTTATCAGGATAACAAAAAACACCCGCGAGGGTGTTTTTTGTTTTTGTGATTCAGTTCTCGTATATTTCTTTACGGTGCCCGACGGAAAGTATCAAAATGATAACTTTGTCGTCTTCGATTTCGGCGATAAGCCGATAGTCCCCCACACGGTAGCGCCATTGTCCCGCATGGTTTGCGGTCAACGCTTTTCCGTGTTGGCGCGGATTCGTACAGCCGTCTAAATTTTTATGTACCCAACGCAAAAGCAATTCGGAAATAGATTTATCGAATTTCCGCATTTGTTTTTGCGCCCTTAAAGACCATTCGACCCGAAACTTTATCATAAATCAATGCCCAACTCTTTGGCAAGCTCTTCGGTGGTTACGGTTTCGGGATTCTCGTCGTATTCGGCTTTTGCCGTATGATAGCACTGTAAATCGAATTCGTCCTCGATACGCTCCATGACGGTGCGGCGGATATATTCCGAAACGGATTCTCCGTAGAGTTTCGCAAAAGATTTGATGAGTTCGTTTTCCTTTTCGGTTACGCGCAACGAAATAGCCATTGCTGATTCCTCCTGTTTGTAATACGATTGTACTACATAATATGCGCTTTGTCAAGAGTTTTATGCCAAATATCTGTTTAGCCTTCTCTTCCGAGCAGTTCGTCTACGGAACAATCGAATACTTTCGCTAATGTCACCAAATTTTCAAGCGTCGGCGAACTTTCACCGCGCCGCCATGAATAATAGGAACTTTTGGAAATGCCATCTTGACTATAAATGTATTGAGAAGTGTAATTCTTTTTCTTTCTTAATTCTTCAAGTCTTTTCCCAAAGGGCGGGCAAGGTTTATAAATTTTTTCGGAGCAATCGTCCGTACGCCCTAAAAGATACTCAATCGAACAATGCAAATAATCGGCAAGTTTTATTAAAGTATCAAGATAAGGCGCTTGCTTTCCGTTCGCATATTGCGAAATACACGATACGGGAATATCGCTTCCCTCTGCAAGCGAACTTTTCGTAAGACCGCGAATGGCAAGTATTTCGTTCAGTGTGTCAGACAATTTCGACAGATTACTCATAAATATAGACCTTTCGAAAAATATTCTGTGCGAAAGTACGAAAAAATGCTTGCATTTTCGTAGTTCCGCACAGTATAATGGAGCCACACTAATCTGCGCATATTGATAGAAAAATATATTTACAAAAGGAAAACGATTATGGACGAAGAACAGAAACCGTTTATCGAAGAGGAAGAAGAATTTGACATTATTAAAAAAATAAATGAACTGAATCTTCCGCCATTAGAGGAATTTTGCGCGGAGCTTGACTTGATGTTACACGTATGTTTCGGCGGAAGAATATACCGCAAGGATAACGAGCTGAAAATTTATCTTCGTAAAAAACAGCTGCAATTCCGTATCGTTGTGGAGCCGATACCCAAGAAAAATAAAAAACAGCCGACAGAATAATTTCTGTCGGCTGTTTTTATTTACAATATCACTTTTGATTGAATTTGCGCATGACCATGCGGTCGACGAGCTCGGCGGGGAGAACTCTGTTCATAAACCGCACGAAGCTGTTCTTAGGTCCCACCGAAACGACGGGCGGAGGGTTTTTGCGTTCGGCAAGCTTTACGATCGCTCCCGCGACGAGCGAAGCGCTCATACCGCCCTGCTCCATATTCGCAAGCGCCGCCGAAGCCTTTTTTACGCTGCCTGCGTACTCGGTCGCTTCGTCCTTATACACCATGCGGTTATAGGTGAAGTCGGTTGCAGTGCCTCCGGGGAGAAGCGCGCTCACTCTGACGCCGCGCCCGCGAAGCTCCATGTTTGCCTCGCGCGCAAGCATGACGAGAGCCGCCTTCGAAGCGGAATAAAAGCCGTCGTACGGAACGGGAATATCCCCCGCGAGCGACCCGACCAAAATTGCCCTTCCGCCCCTTTTTTTGAGATACGGAAGCGCCGCCTTGATTGCTTCGATCGCGCCGAAATAATTGACCTCGAACAGATACCGATAATCGCCGCTCTTGGCGTATTCGAGGGGCGCGGACATGGAGAAGCCCGCCGAATAGATGAGAAGGTCTATCCCTCCGTTTTCGGCTGCGTCTGCGATCGCCTTTTTAAGCTCCCCTTCCTGCGCCGCGTCCGCGGAGATCGATTTGACCTTTTCTCCCTTGCAGGGCGTGCGCGAAATATTCACCACGCGGTAGCCCTTCGAAGCAAGCATGAGCGCCGCCTCTCTGCCGATCCCCGACGACGCGCCTACGACCACCGCCGTCTTATAGGGCGCCTTTTCCACCATTTTGTTTGCGGTCTTTTCCGCAGTCTTTTCTGCGGTCTCCTGTTCCCGTTTTTCGTTCTTTTCCATAGCGTATTGATTTTTTCCAAACGTTTGTTATTTTATACCCGTAGCCGCAAATTCTTTTTACCCCAGCGCCACGTCGAGAATCATCATGATACAGAACCCCGCGACGAGTCCCGCGCTCGCCACCGTCT
The DNA here is from genome assembly GCA_014804975.1 of Clostridia bacterium. Classification (GTDB taxonomy): domain Bacteria; phylum Bacillota; class Clostridia; order Christensenellales; family Borkfalkiaceae; genus Gallimonas. The sequence continues at coordinate 33,385 of JAAUYT010000037.1, read as the reverse complement.
TATTGCCCGAAAAGCATTCGGGAATGAGCTCGGAGCAGACGACTGCGATCATTGCGCCCGCAGAGAAGGAGAGCGCCCACGGAAGCAGTCCGCTGATTGCCCCCGCCGCAAGCGCGCCGATGATCGCGGCGGGAATTTCGATCGCGCCCGAGCCCTGCGAGAAGAGAAAGCTCCTTAAAGGGCTCATGCCCTTTGCGCGGAGCGGAAAGGCAACGCACATTCCCTCGGGCAGGTTCTGCACCGCGATACCCACCGCAAGCAGAAAAGCGGAGAGCGCGGCGTTCCCCGAAGCGACGGTGGACACCGCAAACGCCACCCCTACCGACATTCCCTCGGGAATATTATGTAGCGTTACGGCAATGAACAAAAGCGCGTTCTTTTTATCGCCGATTGCAGAAAAGGATAGCTTCGAGCGGGAGAGCGCGAAATCGCTCAAAATGATAAACGCGCCGCCGAGCAAAAAGCCGACGGTCACGGTGATATAGGAGGGCACTGCGCTCTCGTATTCGATTGCGGGAAGAAGAAGCGAAAAGAAGCTTGCCGCGATCATGATTCCCGCCGCAAGTGCGGTGAGCGCCGTGATAACGGTCTTATTGATTTTTTTGGAGAAGAACACGGTCGCCGCGCCGAGCGCCGTCATCAAGTACATCATGAGCGAGGCAAGGAGCGCCTGCACCCAAGCATCTAATGAAGTAAACCATTGCATTCGTAAGAACCCCCGTAAACTGCCCCAATGAGGGCGGTTACTTCATACTATGCAACCGTCAAAAACTGCGTGCGCCTTTTGTCTTCCCCTATCGCTATTGAAAAGTAAAAAGCGCACCTTTCGGTGCGCTTTTTTCGTTGTAATTTTTTCTTAGCCGAGCAACGCCTGTACTTCGGCGGGAACGGTTACCTTCGTAGAGCCGAAGTTCGAGAACTTCACCGTTTCATCGATCTTTTCGGAAACGGTAATGCCGCTTGCGGTAAGCGTGAAACTGAATTTCATTCTAAGATCTGAAACTCTGCCGTCTGCAATCTTGATTTCGTAAGTCAAATCGCAATCGGGCAAAGTACCGAATTGCTCGGTGAAACCGGGCATATACTGATCCAAAAGCTTCTGTACGTACAAACTGCCCATTCCCTCTCTGAGCTCATATCCCGTAGCGGTCTTTTTAAAGCAGGTGTGATCGAGTCCGCCGAACTCCATATCGAAATTCGCAAGCAGATATTCGCTTACCGTTTTGATCTCTCCGCCAAAGATCTCATCAAACATTCCTTCTTCAATCATCCAAGGACTTTTGTTCTCTTTCACTGCCGCCTTTATTCCGCTCGGGGAATCTAAAAGATAGACTTCATAGGTCTGTCCCTGGGCAGTCGATTTTCCGTAGAGCGCCGTTTCCGTGCACTTCGTGACTGCGCTGACGTTCGCTTTTTGGGTCTGACCCATCATGGAAACCTGAATTTTTCCGCTCGTATTCATCGTGCAGTTAAGGTATTTATGTAAATCGAACACGGAATCGAAATAGCTTGCCGTGAGCGTTTCTCCCTTTTCGAGAACGGGCGTGAAGTACTTATATCCGCCGTCCGTATAGCAAAGCACGTAGACGATACGTCTGAACGTCTGGGGCTGATCCGCAGCGTACAGCGAATAGGTTCCTGCATTCAAAGTGGTTTCGGTATACTGCACCTCGATCTGCTCCGCCGATTGAAGTCCGTTCGCGTCCTCTTCGCTAAGCGTAAGAAGCTGAGCCGCCTCTGCCGCGGTGTACGTTTTCTCTACCGTGGAATCCACGTAAACCGCCGTGACCGCCATACCGCTCAGTTCTTCGGAAAGGAAGCCCTGAACCGCGTCCGCCGAGCTCGTGTACGACTGTTCGGAAAGGGCGCCCGTATAGGTTTCACCGTAATTGTTTCCGCAGCCGACTGCCGCTACTGCGCAAGCGACGAGCACTGTCGCAGAAAGAATGCCTGCAAATACTTTTTTCATAATACTCTCCTAAAAATTTTATTAGATTCATTATAGCGAGGCGTCTTAGCTTTGTCAACGAATTTTGAACGCTTCCGACTAATCGATATACACGTCACGGATACCGCCTAAGAAGCGGAAGGAACCGTCGGGAATGATCTTGTCGAACTTCTTCTTCATCTTCTTCGTAATGCCGAACACGTAGAAGTACGGCAGTACGTCGAAGAAGTAATCGGGATTCTCCTCGACGAGCGCTTCCAGTCTTGCCTTGTCGGCAACCGTCAAAAACCGCTTGAACGAGCACACCTTTCCGTAAATTTTCAAATCTTCTTCTTCGCGGAAGTCCGCCTTTTCCGCAAAGATACTGATCGTCAACACCAACACGAGAACCGCCATGCCGACCGAGATTTTTAAGAGCGTTCCCATCGGGAACATAAAGAGCATCGCAACGAGCGGCACGCCGCCCCATACCAGCATGAACGGCACGCGTATATAGAAGGGCGCGGGCATGAACTTGATGAGGAACGCCCCTATCACGGGAAAGAGCATACAGAGCACGATCGGCATACTGACGAGAAAGCTTGCAAGCACGCCGACGAGGAACGCGACGACTACCGCGCCGAATTTCATAATGAGGGACAGCTTTTTACCCTTCTTTCCCACGACGGAGCGCGACATTTTTTTGCACTCGCCGATTGCCTCGTCGTAGGTATCGTTCATCGACTTGCGCGCGGCAAGCGTATAGAAAACTTTGCCGTCGCTGCTGCTGTTGCCCGTAAACATTGCCGTGAAAAGGCTTTGCTCGCAGTCGTAGGTCTTTTTATCGACCCTTCCGCTCTCGTCGAAGGGCGGGAGCCATTTCACTCTGGTGATTTTAAGCCCGCGTCCGTCGTCGTCGATTTTAACGTAGCCCTGATCCGCCCAGTACAGCAAAAGAGGATTGAGCATATTCCCCGCCTTCAAGCCGCGCGCCGAATAGACGAGCGCTACGTCGATAGGCGAAAAGCCCTTGGGCGCGTAGAATTCCACGGGCTTTATGACGTTTTTCCTCCTTGCGTAGGAGGCAAGGTCGACCGCAATGCAGAATATCGTGAACAGTCCCAAAAGAATCATGGAAGCAAGGAAAACCGAAAACTCGCTCATAACAACGACCCCCTCTTACCTTGATACCAGTCGGGCAGCTTTTCACTGCGGAACTTACGTTTTAAAACGGGCGCAAGACGGATCGTATAGAGGAAGGGTAAAACGTTGTAATAGTCCTCCGGATCGACCGCCTTTTTCGGCATAAAGAAAAGGTGATTCCTGTAATTAAACAGTAAGGAGTATTCTTTGAGATTCTCCTTTTCGCGGTAGTCGGCGAACAGAATCAATATAAAGGTGCCGACAACGTAAAGGGCAAGAGCGGCGTATCCGAAATACCACGGGTCGTATACGTTCTGAACGTAAGAGCTAACCAGCGCTCCGTAGGGCGCGCCGCCCCAGATCGCAAAAAACGGATAACGGATCGCGGCGGGCAAGGGAGTCAGATATTTGAGCGCCAGCACGCCGATGACCGAAAAAATAGAGAACCCTACGTACTCAGCCGTGTTTCCCGTGTTGTAAGTCGCCCACGCGATCGCAAGGAAGTAGGGCACGATACACAGCACCTGCGTTATGATTTTTAAAAGAAAGTGCCCCGTGCCGAACACGCCCTCGTTCTCGCCGATCGAAAAGCTCTTATTGATCGCCTCGCCGGACTTTTGCCCCACGAGAGGTTTGTGGAGATTGATATCCTTAAAACCCGTATTCAGGTTCACCTCGGAAAATACGTAGTTGAAAATTTCCCTTTCGCGCACGTAGGTTCCCCTATCGTAAAACTCCGCCTCTTCGTGCGAGGGCATATTTTTCAGCTTCCACACGCGCACCATCGAGCCGCCGCGCCCCTCGATACGGATATACCCCTTTTGTGCCCACCATACGAGAAGGGCGCGCGTCAGCCTATGCGGACTCGTTTTCGCCCGCATGACGCGCTGATAATCGAGCGGAGAAAACCCCTTGGGAAGCTCGGTCACGTATTCTCTTTTAACGTGGAAGAGCGCACGGAAGCCGAACACGATATCGAAGATCAAGACGGTTCCTATGCACCCCCACGAGATTGCCGCGGCAATCACGTAAAATGCGTTCATATCTTTTTCCGTTCTTTATTTTGCCGAAAAGCGGTAAGCGGCGGTAAAGTGATATTCCTGCCCCGCCTCTAAAATAGAGCTTCCCTTTTCCGCATACTCGGGCACGTTCACGTTGTTGGGGATCGCCTGCGTCTCCAAACAGAAGCCGTAGCGCTTTGCGTAAAAACCGCTCTTTCCCTTCTGCGAAAGAAAGTTGCCCGCATAGAACTGCACGGCGGGCATATCGGTAAAGCACTCCATTTTGATACCCGTCTTAGGGCTTACGGCTTCCGCATACTTAATATATTCCCCGCACTTGTTCTTTAACACGTGGCAGTGATCGTACCCGCCCCCCTGCTTTAAGTCGTTGTCGTCCGCTTCGATATCCCTGCCGATTGCCTTGGGCGCGTTGAAGTCGAAGGGCGTTCCCTTGACGGCGCGATATCCCCCTTCGGGAATCATCGTGGGAGAAGTCGGGGTAATATAGTCGCAGTCGATTTGAAGAAGGTGATCGAGCGCGTCCCCCTTCCCTTCGCCGTCTAAGTTGAAGTATGCGTGGTTGGTAAGGTTTACGCAGGTCTTTTTATCGCTCACCGCGCGGTACTCGATTTTCCACTCCCCGCCCGCGAACGAATAGGTGACTTCCACTTTCAGATTGCCGGGATAGTTCTCTTCCATATCGGGAGAAAGAATGCTGAGTTTGAGTTTATCCCCTACAATTTCCGCATTCCAGATCTTTTTATTGAAGCCGTCCTTTCCGCCGTGCAGGTGGTTGCCTCTGTCGTTCAAGTAGAGCTGATATTCCTTGCCGTCGATTACGAACTTGCCCCCGCCGATACGGTTGCCGAACCGCCCGATGAGCGCGCCGAGATAGCCGCCGTTTTGTTCGTATTCTTCTACGGTGTTATAGCCGAGAATGACGTCGGTCAGATTCCCGTTTTTATCGGGCACTAAAATCTGCTGAACGGTTCCGCCCAGATCGAGCACCGTCATAGAATTATTTCCGTCGTGCAGAGTATACGCAGTAACCGTTTTACCGTCTGCGGTTTTTCCGAATTGTTTCGTCGTGATCATAGCCTTCTCCAAGTCCCCTTTGCGGGGTTTTAATCGAAATGATTATATCACACGATTGCCCGTTTGTAAATAAAAATTTTGTATCCGCACAAACTTCCTGTATGCAGAAACGCTATATTCCGATCGCGGTATTTTTTGTAGTTCTTCTCATGATCCTTGCGCACGTTTCGGGCAGAGCGCTTGCAGTACCCGCCTCCTTTACCTATGCGGAAGGCAAGGAAGTCTATCTGACCTTTGACGACGGTCCAAGCAATTCGGTGACCGTGCCCATTCTCGACACTCTTAAAGAAGAGAACGTCAAGGCGACCTTTTTTATCGTGAGCGACCGCGCGCACGGACGGGAGGATATTTTAAAGCGCATGGCAAGCGAGGGACACACGCTCGGCGTGCACTCCGCCTCGCACGACTATCAAAAAATTTACGCTTCCGAAGAAGCGCTCTTAAAGGACATCGACACCTGCGCCGCGTTCATCAAAAAGACGACGGGCATAACGCCCACCGTGTACCGCTTCCCCGGCGGAGGCTTTAAGAATAAAGAAAAGCGCGCGCTCGTGAAAGCGCACGGCTACCGCATCGTCGATTGGAACGCGGTGTGCGGAGACGAAGAGATACAAAGCGCAAGCGCGGAAACCCTTTTAAAAACGACGATCGACACTTCGAAGGGCAAAGCAAAAGTCGTGCTGTTAATGCACGACTCCGCACCCCGCAAGGCGACCGCCGCCGCCCTCAAAGATATTATCTCCTATTACAAAGAGCAAGGCTATACCTTCCGAACTTATTGACTTGATTTGATTTTCTTCGCGCGTCTGCTTTTATGCGGGCGCGCTTTTTTCGTGTTTCTTTCGAGGCGGCGGAAGAAGAGATCCGCAAGCGCACCGATCGGCACGATACTTACCGAGAGCAGGAACACGACGACCCACTGCACGAGGTTGAGCTCGGTCAGCCCGAACATGAGCCGAAGAGGCGGGCAGACGACGAGCATCACGTTCACGACGATTCCCGCAAGCACCGTCAGAAGGAGCGTTCTGTTCGAGAAGAATTTTTTAAGCTGACTGCTTCCGTCCCTTCTCACGTTGAACGCGTGGAAGAGCTCCAACAGCGAGAGCACTACGAACGCCGCCGTGCTTGCCGCGCCGTTCCCCCATGCGCCGAGCGCGAACACGAACAGTCCTACGACGATCGCCGTTTGCACGAGCCCGTAGAACGCCATTTCCAGAAGGGACTTTTTCGAGAAGATTTCCTTTTCCGAAACGGGGGGACGGAGCATGGCGTTCTCCGTGCGCTCCACGCCCAGAGCGAGCACGGGCAGGGAGTCCGTAATGAGGTTCACGAACAGCAGCTGCGTGGAAGTCAAAAATTCGTACTTCCACAAAAAGAGCGAAACGATCAACACCGCTAATACTTCCGCAAGGTTCGTGGCAAGGAAGAAAGCAATCGTCTTTTTGATATTGTAAAAGACGTTGCGCCCCTCTTCGATCGCGTGCGTCATGGTTTTAAAGTCGTCGTCGGTGATGACCATATCGGCGGCGTTTTTCGTAACGTCCGTGCCCGAGCCCATCGCGACGCCGATATCCGCCGTCTTGATCGAGGGCGCGTCGTTCACGCCGTCCCCCGTCATGGCAACGATCTCACCGTGCGACTGCAACGCCTTCACGATTTCCGTCTTGTGCTTGGGAGATACGCGGGCGTAGACCGAATAGCCCCTTACGCGGCGGAAGAATTCCTCTTCGCTCATGGCGTCGATCTCGTCGCCCGTGACGACCTCTTCTATCTTAGAAGCGATAGAGAGCCGCTTTGCGATCGCGAACGCGCTGTCCGCGCTGTCGCCCGTGATCATGACCGTGCGCACGCCCGCACGCTTGCAGGCAAGAACCGCTTCCTTCGCGCCCGCCTTGGGCGGGTCGAGCATGGCGGCAAGCCCTAAGAAGGTCAAATTCTCCTCGCGCACCTCGTGCATGAAAGCGCCCTCGGCAAACGCCAAAACCCGCATGGCTTTGCCCGACATTTCTTTGATTTTATCCCAAATCGCTCTGCGCGTTTTTTCGTCGAGCGGAACGGCACCCCGCTCCGTATAGATTTTGTCGCACTTCTTTAAGAGGACGTCCGCGCCGCCCTTCACGTAGAGGCGGGACTCTCCCGCGTGCTCGGCGGCAACGCTCATCATCTTGCGCTCGGAGGAAAAGGCGATCCCGCCCACCGCATTCGCCTCGTATAAAAAACCGCACTTGTCCGCGTATTCTAAAAGCGCGATTTCGGTATGGTCGCCCACGTACCCCGCCGCGCTCTTCTTCAAGGAATGGCACACGCGGATACATTCCAAAAGACGGTTCTCCGTTGCAGTGCCCGTGTATCCTTGTACTTGTGCGGAATCGGAAGAAAAGCAAGTTGCGATCTCCTGCACGGTCATGCGGTTTTCGGTGAGGGTGCCCGTCTTATCCGAACAGATGACCGTGCACCCGCCGAGGGTCTCCACCGCAGAGAGCTTGCGCATGACGGAGCGCGCCTTTGCCATGCGCTGTACGCCCATTGCAAGTATAATGGTGACGACTGCGCCCATGCCCTCGGGAATGGCGGCAACCGCGACCGCGACCGCGTTCATGATGTTCTGTAAAAAGCTGACTCTGTGCGATAAAAGTCCGCCGATAAAGAGAATCAATGCAACCGATAAAACGAAAATCGATATGATCTTTCCAAGCCTTGCTATCGTCTTATCCAAGGGAGTGGGTGCGGGCTTGCTCTTTTCGAGAAGGTTCGCAATTTTGCCCATCTCGGTATCCATGCCCGTGGCGGTGACGACGCACCGCGCCGAGCCCTTCACGCAGAAGGTTGAAAAGTGCGCCGTGTTTTTCCGCTCCGCAAGCGCGGGAACGGTTACGATGCAGTCGCACTTTTTCACGGGTCTGCTCTCGCCCGTGAGCGCAGATTCGTCCGTGCGGAAATCGTCGCTTTGAAGCACGCGGCAGTCGGCGGGAATTCTGTCCCCCTCTTCGATTTCCACGATATCGCCCACGACGACCTCTTCGGCGTTAATTACGACCACCTTGCCGTCGCGCACGACCTTTGCTTCGGTCACGGACATCTGTTTCAGCTTTTCGAGCGCGGCGTCCGCACGGTACTGCTGTAAGAACCCGACGAACGCGTTCAATACGATGATAAACAGAAGTATCCCCGTATCGGCTAGCTCGCTCTTATCTCCCGTGACGAAGGCAAGCACGCCCGAAAGGAATGCCGCCAAAACGAGAATGATCGTCATAAGGTCCTTGAACTGCTCGAAGAAAATCAAAATCTTGCTCTTCTTTTTGCCCTCTTTCAAGGCGTTTCTGCCGTTTTGTTCGAGCCGCTTTTTTGCTTCTTCCGAAGAAAGTCCCGCTTCGGAAGTTGAGAAGGTTTTTAATACCTCTTGCTTTTTAAGAATATACGGCTCCGTCCCGCTCGTGGTTTCGGGTGCAGATTTCAGTTTTTCCTTTTTTCGTCCAAACCGTTTCATACGGTTAAAATATGATTTTTCGGACAAGATTATGACAAGCCGCCTCTGTGCTTAGGACAAAAAGCAAGGAAGAATCAATAATTCTTCCTTGCTTTTTTACTATGATTTTGTTATAATTCACCTAATATAAAAATTAGAGCGCTTATGGAACAGTTGAAATTCAATTTACCCGATTTTACGAACGGAGATAAATTTCCTCTTGATTATACGGGTAGAGGCAAAGACCTGTCGCCCGAAATTTTAATAGAGAATTTATCTGAAAACGCAAAAACGCTTGCCGTTACTTTGGAAGATATTAGCCACCCGATTAAAAATTTTACACATTGGGTCATTTGGAATATTCCTGCCGCAAGCAAAATCGAAAAGGCTGTCCCAAAAGGCAAGAGCGTTTTGGAAGCGGGCACAGTACAAGGCGCGGCGTACGGTATGCACAGATACGCAGGTCCGAAGCCGCCGCACGGTAAAACACATAAATATCGTATTACGGTATATTCATTGGATTGTTCTTTGGAATTATCTGCAAGTAAAAGGAAAAAACATTTACTCAAAAAAGCCGAAAATCACATATTGCAAAAGGGCTCTCTTGAATATAGTTTTGAATAACAAAACGATAAAAAAGTATAGTCCGCGATACTTCGCTTGCGAAGTATCGCGGACTATTAATTTTACCACAGGGAAATTCCGTACGGAACACACCCTTTAACGCCGTTTCTATTTTTAATGGCACCCCGAACAAGTGCTACATTTTCCACTGCAATGTTGAACGGGTTTCCCCGTAGCGGAATACACCTTGCCCGACCAGTCGCGTTCCGCCTTCTTTCCGCAGTCGGGACAGACGACCTCTTCGTTACAATTTTTTACGAGTTCTTCGAACTCTTTTTTGCAGTTCGTACATCTGTACTGTAAAATGGGCATTTCAGTCCCCTCTTCTGCGCTTTCGTTTGATTTCCTTGGGCGTCTTGATTTTGATCGAATTCGACATACGGATCACGAAAATCGAGACGACTGCGGTTACCACAACACTGATAGCGATGACGACCCAGAAGCCCCACGCCTTCCCCTCGAAGGGAACGCCCACGTTCATGCCCCACAAACTTGCAATCACAGTGGGCACGGAGAGAATGAGCGTAATGACTGCCAAGAGCTTCATGACGACGTTCAGATTATTCGAGATGACCGAAGCGTAAGCGTCCATCGTGCCCGATAAAATGTCGCGGTAAATGTTACACATTTCCACCGCCTGACGGGTCTCGATCAAGACGTCGTCGTACAAATCTTGATAGTCCTCGTTGCCCGAAATTTCGGGAAGCTTCTCCATCTTCTTATAAACGCCGATGTTCGAGCTTAAAGAAGTCGAAAAGTACACGAGCGAGTTTTCGAGCGCAAGCATTTGAATGAGCTCTTTATTCTTCATGGAGCGGTGAAGCTCCGCCTGCACGCGCAGGGACTTTTTATCGATTTGGCGAAGATTCGAAAGAAACCTTTTCGCATTGCCGAACATAAAGGTCAGCATAAACAAAACGGGTTTCGAGGTATCCACGCTCACGCGGTTCGAGATGAAGTCCCCCAAAACGGGGTTGCCGCGCAAAGAGACCGTCACAACGCACTTTTCGTTTTGAATGATCGACATAGGGATCGTTTCGTAGGTATCGCCCTCGTCGGTATCGGTGATCGTGGGCGTATCGATAAGGCACATAAAGTACCCGTCGTCGCGCTCGATACGCGCCGTCTCCTCCTCGTCGAGCGCCGCTTTGAGCGTCTCTTCGGGAATGCCCGTAATGACAGCTACGTCCTCGATTTCGTCGTCCGTCGGGTTGACGAGGTCCACCCAACATTGGTTCTCAAACGAATCGAGGCGCTTGATTTTATTCAGTTCGTCGTTCTTAAAATATTTGACCATACAGTATACCGCCTCGTTGGTATTTTTTGAAAAAACAAAACGCACGGAAAACTTTCCGTGCGTGAAATACCGTTATAACCGAAAGCGGTTATCCGTTTTTAACTTCGCATGGAAAGAAATTCGATTGTTCCGAAGAAACTACTTCGATATGGGCTAACGTCCATTATTCGCTCCTTTATTTCCTTATTCTCATTATACCCTTTTTTCGGAATTTTGGCAACTGTTTTTTCAAACTTTTTTAAATGACGCAGCGCCCCTCCGTAAAGGACAAAATCAGCTGTTCCTGCGAAGAGAAGCAGCCGATCAGATCGGCTTCCGCCGCCACCCTTCCCGCATACTTTTCCGCGTAATCTTTGAGTGCGGAAAAGAAGCGTCTGTTGCCTATCGTCTCGCGCAGCCGATCAAAGAGCACGACCCCCTTATCGTAGGAGAGAATGCGGTATTCGTAGTCTCCCGAATAATCGCTTAAAGGGCGGCTCATCTTGGTATCGACCTCCTTCGAAAGCTGACTTGCCACCGAATAATAGTTGCGGTACGCGCTCTCGGAAGTCGTAACGACGTCGCGGTAGTTCCCGTATTCGGGGCACTTTTCGTAAAAGAGCGCGACGGAATATTCCGCAAGCCCCTCGTCCTGCCAGGCGCACTCCGCCTGATTACTGCCCACCGAGGCGTACCACCATTGGTGCGCCGTTTCGTGCGCGACGACCGCGGCGCGCTCCTCTTTTCTGAGCAGCGACGAGAGCGCCGTGAAGCCGCTGTACTCCATGCCGCTCAAAAAGAGGTCGGTCTCGGCTAAGGCGTAGCGCGAATAAGCGTAGTCCCCGAAGAGCCCGGAGTAAGTCGTAAGCGCATCGCAAGCCGCTTTCAAGGTTTGGTCGGGAGCCTCGTCCGCGAAATAGTAATAGTCGATTTGAACGCCGTCCAGCTCCGCGGAAGCAAGCGAAAAATCACCCAGAACGAACGCCGCGTCGCGCACGTTTTCCGCCTTGTAACGATATACCGTTTTGCCGCCGTTTGAAGCCTGTTCTATCTTTCCCCCGCACGCAACTTTCGTATCTTGGGGTACGGTCAAAGTAACTTTAAAATCGGCGCACGATAAAACGAATGGCTCGCCGTACTGTGCGGGCGTATATTGATAGAACCCGCCCTCCTTTTCCGCAAAGAGCATGGGATAGAAATAGGAGAGATTCACGCAGTGCTCTCCCACTCCCAGACGGTGATTAGCCTTGGCAAGAGTGAGAGAATATTGCACGCTAAGCGTTACGCTCTCGTCGGGATAGAGCGGCTTATTAAGGCTTACCGTTAAAACGTTTCCGCTCTCGTCTACGCTCCAACTCTTGCCGCCCGTAACCTCTTTGATCTCCATTCCGCCGTAGCTTACCCCGTCGTAGTAGCAGGCGGAAGAAAAGAGCTCGGAGACGGGCTCGGGGTCCGCCCCCTCGCGGAAGGCGTTGCCGTAGAGCGCGAAGGGAATCTCGTTAATGACGCCCTCGGTGTTGTTCGGAACGGTGACCTTCATATCCCCGTCGAGGCGTCCCTCCTCCGAAAAGTATTCCGCCTGTATCTCGTATTCGTAGCGCGCCCCCGCCCCGCCGCCCTTACAGGCGGTCAAGAAAACGAACGGGAGCGATACCGCAACGGAAACGGAAATCATCGCCTTGATTTTACGCATAAAAAAACCTCCCGACAGCGGCGCTTAAAGTGCGCCCGTGCCGACAGGTTATTTTATGCTCGTCCTTATTTTAGTTATGCCCGAACTTTATTTTCAAGCCGCGGACTGCGTATTGTTGTTGCTCTGCGATTCGAATGCGGGCGCGAGGTAATCGACGCCGTTCTTTGCAAGCTCTCCGAGCAGCTTCTTTACGTCGCCGACCTTGCCGATATAGGCAATGCCCGTGGAGTCCATTGCGTAGACGGAAATCGTCTTTAAAACGACTTTGCCGTTTGCGTTCTGAATGAGCGATTTTACAAGGTCCTCCGCCGAAAGCGTAAAGCGGATAGCGTCGCGTTGCCCTACGACGATGCGCGCGTCTTTATTGAGCTTGTTCTGCTTTTTGTATACGTCCGTGAAGTCGAAGTTGACTTTTCCGTTTCTGATTCCAAGCTCCGTGATCGTAATGTCGTTCAGGGAACGGTTGGAGACCGTGACGTTCGCCACCATTTTTCTCGTATCGGGATCGGCGGCAAAGTGACCGATAAATTTAAGCCGTTGGATCGCAAGCTTCTTTTTCATTTCGACGATCTGCCAAATCACAATGCCCAAAAGCGCAATGAGAACGACTGCAACGATCAGAACGATAAGACCTGCATTTTCATTCAAAGTTTCCATAGTTACCTCTTTTATTATAAAGTTTATTACATTATACGATAAACGGAAGTAAAAATCAATCGTTCTTTTTAAAATTTATAAAAAAAATCGGGCTTCCGTAAAGAAGCCCGATTTTTCGTTGATTACTTTTCCTGATATTTGATATCGAGGTAGGAAGCGGGGTCGACTTTCTTCCCCTTCATTTCCAATTCGAGGTGCAGGTGCGTACCGTCCAGCTTTTCGGGACCGCACGCCGCCGAAACCGTTGCAATGCACTCTCCCTTCGTTACCTTTGCGCCCACTTTGAGTGTGGAGGTGGGATCGACGAAACGGTAGATGCCTACGAGTCCGTCACCGTGATCGACGGTGATAATGTTGCCCGTATTTTCGTTCAGACTGATGGAAGTCACGGTACCGTCTGCGATCGCGGCAACCTTCGCGCCCTCTTCCGCCGCGAAGTCTACGCCCTCATGACGTGTGCTGAAATTATAAGAGTCCGTATAGATCTCGTTATACACCGACGCGGCGCTATAAGCGACGGGGTCGCAGAAGGACTCCGCCCCTCCGTTCGTGGGCTTGTCGTCGTCGGGGTCTTTGTCTTTGTCCGGGTCTTTATCGCCGTCCGGGGGCGTGACCACCTGTCCGGGCGGGTCGTTATCGAGCGAGCCCGCTTTGTCGCCCGTCACGAAGTAGACCGTAAGCACCGTCGCCGCCGTCAAAAGACACACGCTGATTACAAGCACCAAGTAGTAAAGTAGCCTTCTTTTTTTTGTTTTTTCCTCTTTCATTTTGATCCTCCGAAATTTGTTATGTAGATGATGAACGACTTTCCGCTTTTTTATACTCGGTATTTGAAAATCAAAATCCTCCGAAGATAATGGGCGTTCCCGCCGCCGTTTCGCTGCCGCTCGTTGCGATATGCAGATTCACCGTCTTGTCGCCGATGATCACCGAGTTTTTGAGCGAGGGAGAATAGCAGTAATAATTTACGATACCCGCCGCTTCCTCCGTAAAGAGAATTTCCGCATGGAAGCGGGCAATCAGCTCTTCCGCCCTGTCCCCCGTATAGCGCACGCTCTCCCCCTTTATATTGGATAAAAACAGCTTCTTGATAGGCGAGCGGGAGACGATAATCTCTTCCGAGGAAGTCCCCGTGTAATATTCGTAGCGGCTACCTTTCGGAAACACGGAAACCGAAGTGAGCGCATACACGAAGAGTACGCAAAAAATTGCAACCGCCGTTATGATAAACGCCTTGATTGTAAGAAACGCTCCGCGCATATTCGCCACCTCTTGCAAAATCATTGACGAAACGCACGGCGTTTATACTTCGGGTTTGAATTTTTGTTGCGGAATAAAAAATTTCAAGCAATCGAAGGGCAAAACGCATTGACTTACGTTAAAAAATAGTGTAGAATAAAGAAACGGACGGAAAGCCCGTCCAAATACCTTGCATATCACGAAGATATGCCGTTAAAGACCGGGAGGTGAAAAATCATGAAAAAGTACGAAATGCTCCTGCTGCTGAAAAGCGACATGGAAGAAGAAGCGCGCGAAGCGGAACTTGCAAAATACCGCGAAATCGTTTCTTCGAAGGGCGGCGCCGTTGAATCCACCGACAAGTGGGGCGTAAAGAAAACGGCTTACCCTATCCGCTTCCAATCGGAGGCGTTCTACGTCCTTATGAAGTTTTCGGCAGAGGCGGACGCGGTAAAGGAACTTGACCGTGTAGCGGGACTTTCCAGCGTTGTTTTAAGACGCATGATCACAAAAGCGGAGTAAGGAGAAAAACGTATGAACAAAGTGTTCTTGATCGGAAATTTGACGCGCGATCCCGAACTTACCGAAACTTCGGGCGGGGTGAGCGTTTGTCACTTTGCGATTGCCGTAAACAGGAATTATACGAACGGAGACGGAGAAAGACAGACGGACTTCTTCAACGTGACCGCATGGAGGGGCTTGGCCGACACCGTTTCGCGTTTCTGCAAAAAAGGCAGTAAAGTGGCTGTATCGGGAAGCATTCAGCTGCGCAACTACGAGGACAACAACGGTCAGAAACGCACCGCTGTGGATATCATTGCGCAGGACGTGGAATTCCTCAGCTCGAAGAACCAAAACCAGGGCGACGATTATTACGACGCGGGAGAAAGCAAACCCGCTTCGTCTCCCCGCAAGAAACCCGCGTTGCAGGCGTTCGACGACGACGGCGACATTCCCTTTTAAGCGGACGCAAAAGTAATTTTCAAGGAGATTCATCATGGAAGAAAATATCCAACAGGAACCCGTAGCGGCGGAAGAGAGCGAAGAGACGAAGGACCTCAAAGCTCCCAAGGAAGGACGCGACGGAAAACCCGCTAAGAAAAACTATAAGAAGCAGGCTTTTAAAAAGTTCTGTCTGTTCTGCCAGGAGAAGTCCACGATCGACTATAAGGACGTGAACAAGCTCAAACGCTTTATCGCCGAGGGCGGCAAGATTCTTCCCCGCCGCATGACGGGCACCTGCGCAAAGCACCAGAGAGAGCTTTCGACCGCGATCAAACGCGCAAGAGTTGCTTCTTTGATTCCTTTCAAAGCAGACTAAGATTATTCAACATGAAAGACCTTGCTCAAATGCAAGGTCTTTTTCGTTTATAAAATAAACCCCACGCTAAGCGTGGGGTTGTTTTTGTAATTTCGCGCCGTTATGCCGCAACGTATTTGATTTCAATGGTAACGCTGCCGCTATATGATGAGTAAGATAACGTTATCGTTGTTCCGTCGCTTGCCACAAATTTATTGGCGTTTTCGGCATCCTGAGTCCAGCCGGCATCCGCCACGAGTATTGCCTTATATGCGTCAAGATCATCTTGGGAAATCGTTTCACCCGACTCGCTCGCCGAAATCGTAATCCTCAAATAATCCTTGTTCGTGGAATAATCTTTTTTTATCTCATATAAGCACAAGAAGCTCGTTTCCGATTCAAACAGGGGAATGGATTTGACAGAAGAGCCTATAAGCTGCAAGCTGTCCTCTATTCTGCCATCATTCCATGCCGAAGGCATTTCGCTGGAAAAGTAGATTTGAATAGTATTCGGTACGGAAGAACGAACACTCGGTTTTAGACCATATTGTCCGTTCGGGGAAACGTACTGCTGAGTCCAAGTCGAAGTTCCCGTGAGCACAAAACCCGCATCCAAAAGTATCTGTTTGTATGTGTCCAATAAATCGGCAAAGTCTTCTTCGGGCACGGTAATATAGACGGTATCCTTATCTACGGAGAATGCAGTTATCTCACCGGTATATTCGGGAAGGATATCCGTACAGTATTTATAGAACATATTATTTTCTTTGATTAAATCGTCGTTCCAACCCTTAGTCGGGTCTTTGATCGAGAAATAATCAATGGTTATGAGCGTTTTTTCATTCTCGAAGTTTACCTTGATTTTGTTTACCTGATTGCTTTCCGCAATCGGCTTAATGTAAGTTCCGTCCGTTCCGACTGCAACCCAACCGTTATCGAGAAGTTTCTGCAAGTAAGCCTCGGTAAGAGCCGAAGTCGAGTCCGTTACGGTTATCGTTCCGTATATCTCGCGTTCTCTACCTTCGTTGATCCAGAACTTATTATAGATATTGTCAGCAAACATAAACGAAACGTCGTCACCTTCGAATTCGGGAACTACGAAAGCAGTTACCCCGGCAGTCACGTCTATGGCTTTATAATAATTAAAAGCGTTCGCAACGGCTTTTGAGGGCCAAGAGCCGTCCATATAATATCTTATCGAAATTTCCAAAGCGCCGTCTTTATAGATATACGCCAGGCTAAACAGCTCGTCGGGAGATACTGCGCTGTAATATCCGTCTTTCTCTTCCACCGTATAGCCGGCTGCCGTCAAAATAGCTCCGTATCCGCCGTCTTTTTCGGCAGAATCGTAATAAGCCGTCACGCCGTAATTATTAAGATAATAATGTTGGGCGGAGACAGAAGGAATCACAGTCGTCGAAAGAACTTCTTTCAGGCAATCCCTCAAATAATTAGCGGGCCATTCGTAGACGTACGGGTCGTACGCCGTGATGTAGAAACTACCCTCTTTGGATAATTCACCGCTTGACTCGTCCTCAATTGCGTAAATGAATACGCGAACGTATCTCGTCTCCCCGGAAACTTCGACCGCTTTCTCGAATATGTAGGCAGTACCTGCCCCAACCGAATACAAATGCGTCACGTCTACCCAACCGTCTTGTGCGGTATATTGCTCGGCATACTCGGCAAGCTCGTTGCCCTCGACCCAATCGCCTTCTATGGTAATCTGACCGTAATTTGCGTCCCATTTCGCAAGCATATCGTCCTTTTCCGTGGGTTTGAGAACGATGCCGTACAAATGCTCTTTCATAGCCGCTTCTTCGGCTTCCGTCCACGGTCTCACGTTGATAACGGATACGGTGCTGGACGCTACGATGCCGTCGATGCCCTTGATCGATACGGATATATTCGTTTCACCTTTTGCAACCGCAGTGATTTCAGCAGTTTTTCCGTTCGCCGAAACCGTTGCTACGTCTTTGTTGCCGGTTTTCCATTCGAGTTCCAACCCGTCTTGATCCGGCGTTACCGTCGCCGTAATGCTTACGGAATCAGAGGTTTTCGCATTCAGAACAACCGAAGTCAAGGACAGCGATACCACGAACTCCTTGTTTTCCAAAACGACGGAGACTTCTACGTTTTTCTTCGGCATCGTAAACTTATACGATCCGTCTTCCTGAACGGTGAGAACTTGATCGTCCGCCGAAACTTCTTTCAATTGCTTGTATACGCCGGTGACTGTAACCGTAAACGCAACTTCGTCGCCTTCTTTATAACCGTTGGCATTGATGCCCTGAACGGTATAGCCGTTGTCTTCTTTTACCGAGACCTTAAATAGTACCCCCCCCCTGTTGCACGCCGCAAGTCCGAAGATCAGACATAAGCAACAAGCGAGAAGGAGGCCAAGCGATAAAAACTTCTTTTTCATACATAACCTCGCTACGTTTTTTATTTATGCATTTTAACATAAACCAAACAAATATTACAACTGTTTTTTACGGCTATTATGAATAAATATTGCTAAACCGTTAAAAATTTTGTATATTTTCATTTTTATGCAAAATGAACAACCAGTCGTTGGGGTGGTTTTTTTGTCGGTTTTTGGATTTTTTCTTAGATAAAATTTCCCTCTCTTTTTTATCATTCGACATAATTCGACAAAAGTAGTTTTTATTCTACAAAATAACCCCCCTAGAAGAGAAATCATTTACTTGCGCTAAAATTCGACAAAAGTTATAATATAAGTACACTTATTCGCGACGCGGATAGAAAAACGCTTAGGAGGAAATTTTATGGAATGCACTATTTGTAGAACTGACGACGAACTGTTATTAAAAGAGGAACCCCCTATCGAAGCGGAAAGCTTGCTTTGTGAAATTCTGCCCTTTTTAAAAGAATATTTTATCGGGGAAATTTCCTTCGACGGACGCGCAATTTTTTACCGCTTACCGAACGGACAAAAATTCAAAATCACGGCACAAAGAGCATAATAAAAAACCACCCTTCACGGGTGGTTTTTTTAATACGCTGTTTATTCTTCGAAGAATTCGCGGTAAACTGCGCGGAGGGTGCGTTCGTAGTCCCCGCCGTCCACCCCTACGATGATATTCAGCTCCGAAGAGCCCTGATCGATCATTCTCACGTTCACGCCCGAAGCCGCGATCGCCGAAAAGAGCCTTGCGCTCGTACCCACGTTCCTGCTCATGCCGTGACCCACGACCGCAAGAAGTGCGATATCGTCGAACACGCGCAGATGGTCGGGCTGAACCGCCTCTTTGATATCGGCGCAGAGCTTATCCAGAACGCCGCCGCCCAAAAGCGAGCTGTCGATGATAAGCGACATCGTATCGATTCCGGACGGAATATGTTCAAAGGAAATGCCGTACTCCAAGAGCACGGAAAGCACGCGCTGCGTAAAGCCGATTTCCGCATTCATGAGCGACTTTTCAAGATAGATAACGGTAAAGTGCCTCTTCCCCGCAATGCCCGTGACCGTCTTGCCCGTGAAATGATACTTCTCTACGGGAAGAATATCTGTGCCCTCGTCGTCGGGACGGAAGGTATTCTTTATGCGTATGGGAATATTCGCTTCGCGCACGGGGAAAATGGCTTCGCTATGTAAAACGTTCGCACCCATGTAAGAAAGCTCGCGAAGCTCCTGATAGGAGAGCGCGGGAATACGCGCGGGATTTTCGACGATTCTGGGATCGCAGGCAAGGAAACCGCTCACGTCCGTCCAGTTCTCGTATAAGTCAGCGCCCGCAGCGCGCGCTACGATCGCGCCCGAAACGTCGCTCCCGCCGCGTGAAAAGGTCTTGACCTTCCCGTTCGGATACGCACCGTAAAAGCCCGAAACGACGGCGCGCTTCTTACCCTTGATCGCCTCTTTTACAAGAGCGAAGGTCTCCTTATCGTTCAGTCTGCCGTCCTCGAAAAACCTGACCACGTCCCTTGCGTCGATAAAAGGCACGTTCAAAAGCTGCGCCATGACGCGCGCCGAGAGATACTCTCCGCGGGAAGCCGTGAAGTCGCGGCTCTTCTCCGCTTCGATCTCCCGTTCGCACTCGTCGAGTATGGAATTTATATCGAAACTGAGTCCGATTTCGCGCACGATCCCCAAGAAGCGGTCGCGCACCTTCGTAAACGCCGCGTGAAAATCTCCGCCCGCTTCGAGTGCGGCGTGCGCGTCGTACAGTAAATCGGTCACCTTGCTGTCGTTGCCGAACCGCTTGCCGGGCGCGGAAACCACCAAAAAACGACGGTCGGGATCGCTGTCCATAATATCCGCAACGCGGCGGAAATTCATACCGTCCGACATGGAAGTGCCGCCGAACTTACAAACCTTAATCATAGCTGATTTCCCTTGCCTCCACGTAATAACGCGCGCCCTCCGCGCCGCCCACGCACAAAGAATTGGCGGGAAGGAGTCCTTCCCCTATCTCTTTTAAAAGACTTTCTTTTTTGGGGCGGGGCATTAGAACGCCCGCAGAGCCCTCTTCTTCCGCAAACTTTTTAAGCCGTTCCTCGCCGTGAACGCACGCAACCTTTCCGCCGTCCGCCTTCAAAAACTCGGCGATCGCTTCGTCTACCGCCTGAATATTCTCTTTCGAAAAAGCGATCTTCGGCACGAGGAGAGAGCCTTTCTTTTCGCACTTGAATTTTTTGGAGAAGAAATCGCAAAACGCCTCTTTTTCCGTCTCCTTCACGAGCCTGTGCACCGGTTGAATATCGACTGCGTCATCGCTCAGATTCACGAACTCCGCAAGCAGGAAGCGCGCGGGGTGCCGTCCCATCTCCCCTTTCGTAATGCCCGCCTTGACCTTCTGCCAGAACACTTTGGCTGCCTCCGCCGCAGCGACGCCCTCTATAACGTACAGGTTCTGCACGCGCGATAAAATGCGCTCCGCCGTTTCCTCGGCAATCTCTTCGGAAAGGAAATACCCCTTCAAAGAGCCGCCCGTGATTTTATAATCGTACAGCTTTTCGAGGTCCTCTTTGAAAAGAGCGCTAACCGCTCTGTCCTTGGGATCGTCGTACAATATCATGATATGCGGCATCTCGATGGGAGCGTTTTCCCGCTGTTTCAGATAGGCGCGAACGAGCTCGTCGTCCGCACCCTGCAAAGAGCGCACCTGCCCGTCGCCGCCCCCGTAGGAGAAGCATTCCAAATCGATCGCGCCTACGATTCCGTACCGCGTATAGGAAGAAGTTTTCCGCTCCGTTAAAACCCAGCCGCGCAACAGCTTTTCGAGGTAATCGTTTTCGAGCGCGGCGTACGCCTCTTCGCGCATACGGGCAAATTCCTCTTCGTCGTTCTCGCCGAGCTGAACTTCGGGCAGAATTAAATTGAGCGCGGAAGGGTTTGCGCCGCGCGCTGCGGTTTCGCTTTCCCAATAACTGCGCTCATTCTTAAAGCGATCGCAAGCGATCACACTCCAATTTGTCCGCTCCTTCGAAGGAATCAAAAGTCGCGGGATATAAAAGCAATTCTTCATACCATTGCCGCGCCCAGAACTATGGTAAGGATAAACGCAAACCCGATGGCGCACAGCTTCAACACGATATTTTTCGTGAATAAGTTTTTCAAAAATTCTTTGAATTTCATTTCTCTGCTCTCCTTACTTCTTCTCGGTGTTGAATTCTTTCCAATAGTACTCGCGCAGGAACTTCTTTAACGTTTCCGAATCGACGTAGCGGGTGATTTCTCCGCGGCGGACGACGGAAACGATTCCCGTCTCCTCCGATACGATGATCGTGGAAACGTCCGCGACCTCCGTAACGCCGATGCCCGCGCGGTGGCGCGTGCCAAAGTCCTTGGGAAAGTCCTTCTGCGTCAGCGGCAAAAAGCACCCTGCCGATTGTATCTTGTCGCCGAAGATGATCATCGCGCCGTCGTGCAGGGGCGCTTTATTGATAAAGATACCCTCGATGAGCTGGTTGGAAATTTTCGCGTTCAGACCGACGCCGCTCTCTACGATCTCGCGGGGAAGGTTACCGTTCGAGAGCACGATCAGCGCACCGGTATTGTTCTTGGAAAGATTCTGTACCGCCTTAACGATTCCCGAAATACACTCGTCCGCATGGAATTCCGCACCCGATTTTTTTACGGACGAAACCTTTTCACGCGACTGACCGCGCGAGCCCTTATAAATAACGCGTTTGAGCTCGATATTGAAGAGCAGCAGGAAGAACGCCGAAACGAGCGTAATGAATATCAGGAATCCGCTTGCGGTAAATTCGTCTTGGAAGAGCGCCACGATCCCGACAGACACGAGCAAAAAGACGTAGACGAATATAAGCCGACCCGAATTACTCTCGTACAGGGTCTTGAAAACCCAGTAGATCATAAACGCCAGAACGAGAAATTCGAAAATGAACGTCCAGTGAAACTGCGTAAACACTTTGGCAATGTTCTGCCAAACCTCGCTTGCTTTTATCAACGTTAAATCTAACATATTCTTCCTCTCGTTCTTATTATAGCGGATTTACCCGAAAAATCAATTTATTTTTCCGCCCCGCCGAAAAAAATTTTCGCAACCGCTAAAAAGAGCGCTCCCTGTTTGGAATACTTGCCGCCCTTTGCACCCGAAGAGAGAGCGTACAGCTCTTCGTAAAGCTCCTTCACGCGTTCCCTTCCCAAACGCCGCGCCGCCTCTCTGTTCTTTTTCACGGCGTAGGCGTTCTGCGAAAGCGCCTTTGCGATCTCCTCGTCGCTCCCCTTCATGCCCGATACCGCAGTCAGCGTTTCGAAGTGCGAGGTGAGCGAAGATAAAAGTGCGTGCTCGTCGAAACCCTTCTTCATGAGATCGTCCGCGATCTCCTGAAACTTTGCAAAGTTCCCGCGGGAAGCCGCCTGCGTCATTTCGTAAATTTTATATTCCGCGTCCTTCGAAACGTATTCCTCGATATGCTCCCGCGTCACCTCTCCGCCCTCGCCGAGAAGGGAGACGAACTTATCCGTCTCCGCCTTCATGCGGCTTGCGTCGCGGGCACAGAAGCGCACCATGAGCGCGCAGGCATCCGCGTCAGGCACGAGCCCCTTGCGGCGCATGAGCGCAAAGAGCCAGCGCGAAAGCGTCTCCTCGTCCTCACGGGAACAGTCTACGAAGGTCAGACCTTTCTTCTTTTTGAGCTCCGCGGTATTCGCCTTTTTTCCCTCGTTCACGATTAAAAGCACCGTCGAAGAACAGGGGTTTTCAAAGTAAGGCGCAAGCACGCTCTCCCATTCCCGCTCGGTGGGGAAAAACCCGTACACCCGAACGATACGCTTTTCGTCGAAAAAGGGCATCGTATAGAGCTCGTCGCGGAAGGACAAGAGTCTGTCGCCTTTGAGCGATTCCCCCTCGTATCTTACGTTATTCAAAAGGGGCTGCGTGATATTCACCGCTTCCGTGATAGCCTTTACCGCCGCGTCGCGAAAATACGCCTCTTCCCCCTCGATAAGATATGCGGGATCGACGGCTTGTTGTAACGATTTTGAAAGCTGCGTGAATTTCATGCCGTTATTATAACATTTATTCACTCTCTTTGCAATACTTTACGGCTCTTACGCAAGAGAAATTCTTCCCGAAAGGGAGCGGCGGAACATTCCCTTCCCCTCTCCGTAGGCGAGCGTGCGCGAAACGAACGAGGAAAACGCGTCCGTCTCCTTGACCCCGTACTCCGCCGCCACGAGGGAAGCGAGCTCGTCGTCGTAGAGGGTGACCTTCTCTTCGAGAATGCCCTTGATGAGCGCGGCGGTCTCGAAGGGGGTAAAGTCCTCTTCCGCACTGCGGCGCTTGTTCTTGCCCTCGATTCTGAACTTGACGGGCAAAAGAGATTTGGGATTCTTATAGAAGTATTCTACTCCTCCCACCTTTTCGAAGGGGAAAGCGGAACGGGTGATGATCTCGTCGAGGCGGCTCTCCGCGTGAAGTCCCCACTTTACGATCCCGAAGCTCTCCATACAGCGCTTTTTCAAAAAGGCGCGGGAGATGGGCTCTTCCCTTGCGACGATCTCACAAAGCCGCTCTTTGATTTCGTTATCGTTCTTGCCGTCCGTGACGAACGCAAGCGTCTTGCCGCCCGTGTCCCGAACGTGGCGGTAGGGCTTTATATAGCGCGTGAGCCCGCTCTCCTGATTCGCACCCGTTAATTCGTCCAGACGGTCTTTAATGCGCTTGATTTCCCGCTTGGGGTTATTGAAATAGGAGACCTCGCTCACCGTCATAAGATTCCAGCCCCCGCGTTTGAGAAGCGCGGGAAGGAGCGCCGCCCCGTCCGCAGCGGAGCTTTCCGCCGCTCCGTCCGAGAGAATGCCGAGGATATAGCGGTTCTTATCCTTGGGATCGAGCACGGCGACCTCGATTTTGAAATTGCTCGCTCCCACGCCCGCGCGGCACTCGTAGCCGTAGGCGGAGAGCTCCTCGGCAAGATACTTTCCGATCCCCCGCCTTTTCGCACCGTCGAAGGGAAGAGGTGCCGCGCGTCCCTTTTCCGCAAATTCCAAAAATGCTTTCAACCCCGCAACGCCCCTCGACGAAGTGCGGTTGAGATCGATATCCCCCGCCGAAATCGAGGAGAACACGAGCATCTCTTCGCGGGCGCGGGAGCACGCAACGTTGAGCCTCCGCCACCCGCCCGCGCGGTTGAGCGCGCCGAAGTTATAGGAGAGTCTTCCCTCTTTGTCGAAGCCGTAGCACACCGAAAAGAGAATGACGTCCCGCTCGTCCCCCTGCACGTTTTCGAGGTTCTTCACGAAGAGGGGCTCCCTGCCGCCGTAGGCAATTTCTTCAAGCGAGCGCTTCGCGATTTCGCGGGTGAGTATCCTTTCGATCTCCTCCCGCTGTACGTTCGAAAAGGTCACGACGCCGATGCTTTGCCGCGAAAGCACGGGATCCAAGAGCCTTCTTATCACCTCTTCCGCAAGTGCTTCCGCTTCCCGCCTGTTGCGCTTGGTGTTCCCCCTGTCGTACACGCCCCCGACCTTTTTGAGCTTGACTCTGCTCTCGGAAGCTACGGGAGAGGGAAAGGTGTTGAGGCGGTTCTCGTAGTAGGCGGCGTTTGAAAAGGCGATCAGGCTTTCGTGACGGCTGCGGTAGTGCCACAGCAAGCTCCGCTCTTCGAAGCCCGCCGCGATCGCCTCGTCCAGAACGCTTTCAAGAGATTCCTCCTCGTCCTCCTCCCCGAAGAAGGAGGTGCGGAAAAAGGAGGTGGGCGGGAGCTGACGGTTGTCGCCGACTATGACCGCCTGCTTTGCCCGCGCAAGGGCGGGGATCGCCTCCGCCGTCGTCATCTGCGAGGCCTCGTCGAAAATCACGAGATCGTATTCGTCCGCCTTGGGCGCAAGGTACTGCGCCGCCGCGTCGGGGCTGAGTAACAGACAGGGACACACGCGTTTGACGAGTTTGGGCGCTTCCAAAAGCAGAGTCCTCAGCCGCCCCCGCCGCGCCCCCTTTTCGAGACGGAACAGGAGGGAAAGCTCCTCCTGAAATTCTCCCCGCTCGGGCAGGCGGCTTATCAAGGTTTCGCGCAAGCGCCGCCTTGCATACGCCGTTTGCTTTTCGTAGAGAAGGGCAAACTTTTCCTTTTCGCTCTCCACGCTTGCACTCGTCATGCGCGAAAGAAAGAGATCGCGCGGAATATTCACGGAGAGGAAATGCTCCATCAAACTCTTTTCAAACCCGCCCAGAGCGTCGTCGGGGGAGAGAGAGCCGCTTTCGAGCGCGTCGCCGATAAACTTCATTCCGCCGTTTATAAGCTCCTCTTCCGCCGCTTTATAGGCGCACCGCCCGCTGAGTAGGTCGGCGTTCTCCAAGAGCGCGGCGGCCTTTGCGGAAAAGTACCCCAAAATATCCTCGCCTTTGAAGCGGTCGCGCTTCGCTCCCGTGGCAACGAGATAGCTCTCCTCCGCTTTGAAAAATTCCTCCATTGCCGAGAGATAACCCGAAAACAGAGGCTCCGCACAGCCGCTTACAGCGCGGACGCAGCCGTCGAAAAAGAGCTCGGGCGCCCACTCGGTGAATACAAAGGCGCAGGCAGCTGAGAGTTCCTTTAAGGGGGCAAGAAACTCCGTCCGCTTCTTCTCCGAAATGCGCCCGCCGCGGTCAATAAAGCTCTTTGCAAGCGGACTTGCCGCAATTTGTTTGCGCGCGCTGAACACGCCGACCGCCGCCTCGATATACTTCGGAATATCCTTTTCCGAAAGCGGACGAAGAGCAACGCGCTCCAACCGTTTTCTGAGCGAAAGCGCGGTGCGGTTCAATTTATAGTCCCCGCCCGACTTTAAAAACTCTTCGAGCGCAGTGAACTCTTCTTCGAGATTCAAGAGAATTTTGAAATGCTTTTCATAAAAGGCAAGACAGGAATCAAGCCGAAGATTCGCGCTTCTGAACGCGGAAAATTCTTCTGCGGTCACGCCCTCAAAATAGGCGCGGTATTTTCCCGAAAGAAGTCCGCTTAAAACCTTTGCAAGCGCGTTCGCTCTCTCCTCGGTGAACGAGGAAATTTTCTGCTTGAAAAAGTCGAGCACGAGGGAGAGAAAACACTTAAAGTGCGCGGCTTCCCCTAAAAGCGCCCGCCCCGCAAACACCGCTCTGTCGCGCACGGCGGGAGAGTACTCTTTCAAATTGAAGTTCTCGAAGGGGGAATTGAACACGCCCCCGCACTCCTTTGCGGCGGCAGCGGCGGAAAGGATGAGCTCCCGCGCCTTTATAAATTTCACCTCATCGAGCGACTCGTAAAAATCACCGCCCATCTTCAAAATATCGGGATAGCTCTTGCGTTCGAAAAACTTCGTGATCGCCTCGTGCACGGAGAGGGACAGTTTGCGCTTTTCGTGCAGGGCGTTTTGCATGGCGGCAAGCTCCTTCTGCGCCCTTTTATATTCTTCCGTAATTGCAAAGTCCTCTTCATTCGACTTCCCTTTTAAACGCAGGGTTTTGTCGAGCTGTTTAAACGCTTCTCCGCAGTCCGTTTTGGAGCCGAGCTCCAAGCAGAAATCACCGATCCCGATCTCGTCGAGCCGCCGCTTTACGACGTCGATCGCCGCCTTCTTCTCCGCGACGAATAAGACGGTTTTCCCTTTTTCGAGCGCAAGCGCGATCATGTTCGTAATGGTCTGGCTCTTGCCCGTGCCGGGGGGACCGTGCAGAACGAAGCTTTTGCCGCTTTTAGAAAGAGCGAGCGCCTTTCGCTGCGACGCGTCCGAGGGAAGGGGCAGCGACATATCCTCCGCTTCGGGCTCGCTCTCCTGTGCGGACAGCTCCTGCGACTTTCCGAAGTAGAGCGCACGCACGGCGCGGTTCTTGTTGAACTCCTGAAAGTGCTCCTTCAAGTCGTTCCACATTAAAAAACGCTGAAAGAAGAAGGTCGAAAGATAGAGCTCCCCGCTCACTTCCCACCCCGCCATAGAGGAGGTCTCCTTCCTGAAAACGTTTAAAATTTCCTTGACGGAAAGCGCGGAATTTTCGATCCCCCTTAAATTGATTTCGTATTCCTGTTTCAAATATTCGACGAGGGTCAGGTTGACGAAGTACTCCCCCGAAGAGGTGAGCGCATATCCCTCCTTCCCCTTTGCACGGCTGAGCTCTACGGGCAGCAGAACGACGGGGGCGCATTTGCGCTCTTCCCTCGCGCCGAACTTCAAGAACCCGCACGCAAGAAATAAAATCTTCGCGCCCGTCTCCTCGACCGCCTCGCGGTTCCTGCGCCTTAATTTGCCCGCAACCGCTTCCGTCTCGCGCGGGGAGAGCGCCGTTCTCAAAACGCCGTCCTTCACCTCGTCAAGCAGTTCGCGCCCGCAGTCGACCTTTCCGCCGCCCGTGAGCTTTAACCCGTCTTTTGAAAGATATTTCATAAGAATATCCGCATCGGGCGCAAGCACTTGCAGGGCGTTCTTTCCCTTAAAATCGAGAAGCGGATTGCGCGAGGAGAAGTCCAAAAGTCCCCTCTCCCAAAGCTTTTCCTTGCCCTGCCGCGCAAACGCCTTGCCCACCTTCGGCGTGTTCTCTTCGCTCTCTCCGTACAGTCCGCAGCCGACTTCCCCGCGCGCGGGACAGGGCACAAAGCCCGCAGTGCGGCAACGGGCAATATCGACAAAGCAATCGAATGCATCCGCTTTGAGCTCGCGCAAAAAGCGCTCTTCGGAATCTGACGCTTCCGCTACGCTCTCCGTGAACAGGTCTTCCGCATTAAAGAACGCAAGGTGATCGTCCCTAAGATAGCGTTCCACCGTTTTCAAGTCGTCGAAGGAGCTCTCCAAAAAACAGCTGTCGAAGAGCCACGCCCCCACGCCGACTTTATTTTTCGAGAGCGCAAGCACGGCGTGAAGCCCCGCCCGCTCCATACACGCCGCCGTAAAGAGGGCAAGGCGGAAGGCGTCCGTCTTGCGTGCGGAGGTCACCGCAGGCGGAGAGGCAAGCGACGGATAGGATAGATCGAAGCCGCCCGATTTGGTGAACCCCATCTCCTTGACGGCGGAAAAGAATGCCGCGACCGCCTTCTTAACTTCGCTCTTATCCGCGTTTTCGTAGCCGCAAAAATCTCTTACGCCGCACCTTAAAAGACGGTGCTTCACTTCCTTTACGACGCGCGCCGTCTGAAACGCCCGCGGGCGCACGAAGCAGGAGACCTTTTCGGGAACGCCGAAAAGCCCTTCCCAATAGTCGAAGGGAAGCGCGGTGATTTCCGCCTCTTTCGAGGTTATCTTTTCGTCACCGCAAAAAAGATCGGCGTGGAAAGTGAAATTTCTGATCGTTTCGTTTTCCGCCAAAAAGCGGGGCGAGAATACTTTGTCCGCGTTCAAGGATACCGCGCTCTCGAAGCCCACTTCCGCCTCTTTTTCAAAGGGAAGAAAGAGCTCGCTCTCCCCGCCCCTGACTTTGAGAAGCACGCTTCTGTCGTTTTGGTTTTCCAAGCGAAATTGTATTTTCGTGCTCAAAAAGCAATCGCAATAACCCGCGTACCGCGGGATTGCCGTATGAAAGGATATTTTACCTTTTTCTTTTTCCGTAAGCTCCGTCATAAACTCTCCTATACAAATGAGAATTTTTGACAGAAAGAAAATTTTTTAATCATATAAAAAGTCCCGTGCGCAAAAGCGCACGGGACGAAAATCAATTAAATATATGCGTTCTCAAAATATTCCAACTCGCCTTCATAAATTGATGCGATATCAAATCTACACGGCACTTCCTGCCGTTTCATATTACAGAAATACCAAGCAATTTTGCGGTAGCGCTCCCTTTTGCGGTTATCCACCGCCTCGGCGGGAAGCCCGAACGCGTCGCTCTCCCTTGCCTTGACCTCTACGAAGCAATACCAGCCGTCTTTGAAAGCGATGATATCCGCCTCGCCGAAGGGCGTTTTAAAATTGCGTTCGATAATTTTATAACCGTGTTTTTTTAAGTATTTTGCGGTTTGATCTTCCGCTTTCCGTCCCAAAACTTTTTTATGAAAGTCTTGCGGTGAATCGTACATATTCCAATCTCCCGAATCGCTTCGATATGCGCTTTCGTGCCGTAGCCCGCGTTGCGTTCGAACCCGTAATAGGGAAACGCCGTAGCGTACTTTTCCATGAGCGTATCGCGGTACACCTTTGCAAGTATGCTTGCCGCCCCGATCGAAGCGACCTTCGCGTCCCCTTTGACGATACTTCTTTGCGGCACACTAATATCGAGCGTCATATTCCCGTCCGTTAAAACGAAGTCGGGACGGGGCGAAAGTTTTTCTATCGCCCGCTTCATGGCAAGGCGGGTCGCCTGTAAAATATTGATTTCGTCGATCGTCTCTTCGTCGACCTCTTCGATTGCGTAGGCAACCGCCGCTTCCTTGATTTTCTCCGCCAAGCATTCCCGCTTCTTTTTGGAGAGCTTTTTGGAATCGTCTATCCCTAAAATGCGCTTCTCCTCTTCGAGCGGAAGAATCACCGCCGCCGCGACCACGGGACCCGCGAGCGGGCCTCTGCCGACCTCGTCAACGCCCGCAACGAGCGAATAGCCGTTATTGAAAAATTCTCTTTCGTAGGTAAGCTCGTCCATAATTAAAACAGCGAATTTATTTCCTCTTTACTATCAAAAGTAAGAGCGCCTAATCGTCCCTTTCTCAAATCGTCGATAAGTGCGCGTTCGCCGCGCTCGTAATCAAAGTCGTTCCCCTTTAACAAAAAACCGCGGTTCTTACACAGCGCTTCGAGCATTTCAAGAGGCGTTCCGCCCTCGATCCCGTACCGTTCTTTCAAACGGTCGGGGTAGGAAGATGCGAGCTCTTCCAAAACGAAGAGCGCGATTTCGTCAAACTCCAAAATATCGTCGTTGACGGAGCCAAGCGCCGCAAGCCGTCTTGCAAAGGTCTGATTTTCGAGCGCGGGCGGCATGAGCCCCGGTGAATCTAAAAGCTCCACTTCCCCGCACTTGACCCACTGCTTAGAGCGCGTCACGCCCGCCTTGTCGCCCGTAACTGCTTTCTTGCCGCCCGAAAGAAGATTGATAAGCGAGCTCTTGCCCGTGTTCGGAACGCCCGCCACCATAAAGCGCAGGGGGCGGGAGGAATTTTTATTTTTAAGCAGCTCCGCTTTCTCTTTGGTAACGGCCGACATGGCGTTCAAAAGCGGACGGGGCTGTCCCTTGACTGCGGAGATAAAGACGACCTCTTTTCCCTTTGCCCTAAACGCTTCGCCGATTTCCTCCGACTTGAAGTCTGCAAGATCGCGCTTATTGAACACGAATAAAACGGGTTTGTTCTTGACGAGCTTTTCAAGGCGGGGATTATAGGAAGAGAGCGGCGCGCGCGCGTCAAGCACCAACAGCACGGCGTCGACTAAGTTAAGATTTTCTTCGAGCATACGCATGGCTTTTGCCATGTGCCCGGGGTACCATTGCACCGTCTTCATTTCAGCAAATCGGGACGGTTCTTTTTCGTGATTTTAAGAGCCTGTTCCCTTCTCCAAGAATCGATTTTTGCGTGATCGCCCGAAAGAAGAATTTCGGGCACCCTCTGTCCCCGATACTCGACGGGGCGGGTGTACTGCGGATATTCCAAAAGATTTTCCGAAAAGCTCTCGTCCACGAGCGATTCGGGAGAGAGCACCCCCTCCGCATAGCGGGCAACCGCGTCCGCAACCACCATTGCGGGAAGCTCGCCCCCCGTTAAAACGTAGTCCCCGATCGAGAGCTCCTCGTCGAAAAACAAATCGATCGCGCGTTGATCGACGCCCTCGTAGTGCCCGCATAAAAGCAGAATATGTTCGAGCGCAGAGAGCTCGAACACCTTCTCCTGACAAAACCGTTTCCCCTTGGGGGAAAGATAGATGCGCCGCGCCTTATGGTCGGGATCTAGGGCTTCGACCGCGCTGCCGATGGGCTGAACCGTCATCACCATGCCCGCGCCGCCGCCGAAGGGATAATCGTCGCACTTCAAATGCTTGTCCTCGGTATAGTCGCGGATATTCACGGTTTGTATTTGCACCTTCCCGTCGTTTTGCGCTCTGCCGATAATACTCTTTTCAAGCGGCGTAAACATTTCGGGGAAGAGGGTCAGAATGGTAATTTTCACAGTACCGCCACTTCCTTGAACCGCTTCTCCGAAACGGTCATTTTTTTGTTTTCAATATCAATGGAAAGAACAACGCCCTTCGCCGCGGGGAAGAGAATTTCTCCGCTCTCCGTTTCGAGCGTGTAAATATCCGTCGCCGCCTGACGGATATCTTTGAGCGTTCCCAAAACCTTTCCCGTATCCGTCACGATCTCGCTTCCCAAGACGTCGGCAATGTAATAGCTCCCCTCTTCGGGCTCGGGCGCCTCTTCGCGGGGAAGGGTCAATTCCTTGTCGCGCAAGAGCTCGGCTGCGTTCCTGTCGGGCACGCCGCGAAGGGCAAGATACGCCGTACCGTCCCCAACGCGCGCGCCTAAGATTTTATATTCAACGCCGTCAATAAACACGCGTTTGAGATCGCAGAAAACCTCCGCGCCGTCCGTGTAGGGCAGCACCTTCACTTCGCCGCGTATCCCCTGCGGTTTTAAAATTTTGCCGATGACTAAGTCCATAAAAGCCCCTTACAAACCGAACAGCGGTAAAACCGCCTCGCGAATCTTCGCCTGCGTTCTCTCTTTATCCTCTTCGCTCGTAACGATCGCGATCTTTTCATCGGGGAAACGCTTGAACGCCGAATAGAACCGTTCGCGGATTTTTTTCTGCTTGTCCGTCGTTTCGTAGCGTTCCACCTCTCTACGGCGCGCGACCCGCTTCATGCTCTCGTCCGAAGGAAGATCGATGAACACCGTCAAATCGGGGCGCAGAATTTCCCTTGCGGGGCGGTTGAGTTCGACGACCCACTCGAAGGGTACGAACTCCCCGTTGTAGGCAAAGGACGAAAAGTAGTATCTGTCGCAGAAGACGTTCACGCCCTCGTCGAGTTTCTTTTTTATCCCGTTTACGCTATTCGTAATATGGTCGAGCCTGTCCGCCGCAAAGAGCGCGGCGATCGCCCGCTCGTCCGTATCGATTCTGCCCGTAAGACAGCTTTTGAGTAGTCCGCCGAAGGGCGAATCGGTCGGCTCGTGCGTAGAATAGCACGGCTCGCCTTTGCTCTCCAAAAATTTGGAAAGCAGTTTCATCTGCGTCGTTTTCCCGCTTCCGTCAAGCCCCTCGAAAACGATAAATTTTCCTCTTTTCGTATTCTCGTTCATAATGCGTCCATTATAACAAAAAACCGCGTTCTTGTCAACGCGGTTGATTTGTGAATTTTGAAAGGTTTTTCTTAAACCTTCGGCAACGTAATCGTCTGCCCGCCGTAAGTGAATACAAACGTTTCCGTTACGCTTTCCATGCCCTCATCATACGTTTCCGTATCCGAGAAAATACAAGCGGCGAGTTTTCCGTTTTGAAATTTGAAAATTCCGCTTCCAAAATATTCGTTAGAATTTGGAGCGCCCTGTTTATAAACGTATCCCTTTGCTTCTTTGCTGTATTCAAAATATTGATATTTATCACTAATATTAGGAACCATACTATAAATAGTTACCATTTCTACGCCCTCTTCCACCGTCACGCCTTTTTTTGTCACAGTGTATCTGTTGCCGTCCGCCCAATAGTACTCGGATTCACCATCCGGAATCATAAGATCGGCTCCGCCCTTGCTTACTGCTTTCAGATTACAGTGCACCATTGCCCCGTCTTGAATGTAAGTACTCGTAATTGTTTGTTTCGCCTCGCTAACTTGACCATTTATAATGGTGCCTCCCGACGAACTCTCACGAGCTTCCGTTATTGTTCCCTTGTATGCATATATTGTAGTAAGCACCAATTTGCAATTTGCAAAATTTTCTTCTGCGAATGCCGCCTCCCACTCCGCTTGGGTAACCTCTTCGGAAACGATCTTTTCCGCCTCCGACTTCGAATCTCCGCAAGCAACTAAGCCCACACACATTACCGCCGCCATTGTAACCGCGGAAATCGCTGCAATTCCTTTTTTCATTTTTTTCTTCTCCTTTGAATGTATTGCACTTATATGGGTGCAAAATGATTATAAAGGGAAATTATAATAATGTCAAGCGTTTGCACCGAATTAAGTGCAGATATTTGGCGGAAATTTTATGAATTCGAATATTGAAAAACAAATCGGGAACAATATAAGACGGCTTCGGGAGAAGGCGGGATATACGCAGGAATACGTCGCAACCAAGCTGCAAATCAACGGCTGCGATATAACAAGAAGCGCTTTTGCAAAAATCGAAGTCGGACAAAGGCACCTCTATCCCGACGAAATTATTTTACTCAAACAAATTCTAAATGTGGAATACGATGATATTTTTTGTATGGAATCTAAAAAAGATAAATAAAAGTCGCACGCTTGCGTGCGACTTTTTTATTATTTAATCCATTCCATAAAAGCCTTAAACGCCGAAGGCAGGGCGTATTTTTCCGAAATCTCTTCCGCGCTCTTCCACTCGTACTGCGAAAAGAATTCGCGCGCCTTTATAAGATACCCCG
>JAAUYT010000036.1 GCA_014804975.1 Clostridia bacterium | reverse complement strand
TATCCCGCATAAAAAATTTTTTCGAAAAGCGCGTTCATTTAATTTACTTTTTGATGAAATGCTTTTATAATGGGACGCGCACGAAAAAGTGCGAAAAAGGACGACTGTTATGTCAGGCGAAAAGGCGCGCCCGCGCCGCAAATTTTTCAGGCAAATCGACTTAACGAAGGGCTCTATCTGGAAGAATATTCTTTCGTTCAGCCTGCCTATTTTATTTTCCTATCTCTTGCAAACCTTCTACGGAATGACGGACGCGGCGATCTGCGGACACACGTTGAGCCCTAGCGAGGTTGCGGGCGTTGGCGATACTTCGCCTATCACCTTTATCTTCATGCAATTCGCGTTCGGCTGTACGGCGGGCATGAGCGTATTGATTGCCGACCGCGTAGGCAAAAAGGATCCGGAGGGCGTGAAAAAGGCGTTCGCAACGCAGATCGTTTTAAGCGTGTGCATCGTCGTCGTTGTAACGCTCATCAGCGTGTTTACGATAAAACCCCTTTTAAAGCTGCTCGGCATTGCCCCCTCGGATAACGCCGTAAACAACGAAGTATATAAGGCGGCGTACACCTATCTTATCATCATTTGCGGCTGCATGGCGGGGCAGTATTTTTACAACGTGATCTGCTGTATTCTAAGAAGTCTTGGCGATTCCGTAACGCCGCTCGTCTTTCTTGCGATTTCGTCCGCACTGAATATCCTGCTCGACCTACTCTTTATTATGGCTTTTCATTGGGGCGTAGCGGGAGCCGCCGCGGCGACCGTGATTTCGCAGTCCCTCTCCGCGATCGCCTGCTTTGTCTACGCGGTCATAAGATATAAAGAGCTGCGTTTAAGGCCAAGCGATTTTAAAGCGATCAAATTCCGCACGGCAATGAAAACTCTTTGGCAGGGCGTTCCGCTCGGACTGCAATTCTCCGTTTTGGCGTTCGGTCTCATTACCATGCAGAACGGCGTTATCTCGTTTGATAAATATATGGGCGAAATGGTGGAGGGCACGCCCGCCCAAATCGGCTACGGCGCGGCTTGCAAATTGGATAACTTATTTATGACTCCGTTCAATGCGCTGGGAACTGCTATGATTTCCTTTACCGCGCAGAACCACGGCGCGGGCGACCATACGAGGATCCGGAAAGGAACGTTACAATGCTTTTACATGATGCTCATTCTTGCCGCCTTTGCAGCCGTTGCGGAATTTCTGTTGAGTATCAACGGCGCGTATCAGCATATCTTTCTTGCGGGTGACAAAATCACGGCGGATACGATCCGTTACGGAAACACTTACCTGTGTTCCGCCGTCCCTTTCTTTACCGTTTTGGGCGCGCTTATTTTGATGCGGAACGTCGTGCAGGGACTTGAAAAACCCCTCTTCCCCTTTCTTGCGGGAATTGCCGAGCTCGTCGGACGAATCGTGATCTGTCTGTTCCTGCCCGCCCTCGTCAACGGCGCACCGATCGACGCAACCGCTTCGACTGCCGCTTTCTTTTGGATGGGCTTCGGC
Organism: Clostridia bacterium; assembly: GCA_014804975.1. Classification (GTDB taxonomy): domain Bacteria; phylum Bacillota; class Clostridia; order Christensenellales; family Borkfalkiaceae; genus Gallimonas. The sequence goes on along the minus strand of JAAUYT010000036.1, from coordinate 18,060 downwards.
GACGCGGGCGCATGGATGCTTGCCGACCTCGTTCTCTTGTATCCGTTAATCAAGTACGTGATTCATAAAAAACCTACGGAAGAGCCCGCCGTACCCGAAACCGAGCCCGAACCCGAAGCGGAAACCGCCGTAACGGACGACCCCGAATCAATCGAAAAGTAAATCAACGTGCCCGCAGACAAACGTCTGCGGGCACACGTTTTTTATTTCCGTAAAGAAAAAACTCTTTCCCGAAGGAAAGAGTTTTTTGAGATTTCATACGTTCGATTAGTTATTCTCGTCCGTGTTTACGTTGGTATTTGCTTCCGTGTTTGCATTCGTGTTGGCGTCCGCTTTGGGCTCCTCAGCCAATTCCTTGCTGAGTACCTTGTAAGCAATCATGCAACCCATAACGAGCAAAGCGAATACTGCCGCAACGATAAGGCGCGCGCCGTCTACGTTCGGCAAACCGACGTAGAGGAAGATAACGCCGAGCAGCATTAACACGAACATGGAGATGCTGGACATGAACGCTCTCTTATCCATTTTTCCGTCGATGAGATATTTAAGGAGCTTTCCGATGAGTTCGAGGAAGCCTGCAATTGCACCGAGTGCAACGACTCCCGCAACGGCGGCAACGGTCTCTTTACCGGGTATTGCCACAGCGGTCACAATAATACTAATGGGGAATGCGCCGCTTGCAATCGGGCCGGCGCAAAGACCTACGACGACTGCGGACAAGACGACTGCTGCCGCAGCAAGAATTGCGGGAACGAGGTTAGCGGATTTCAGCATATCTTTGCCGCGCAGAATAACTTTGATGATGATGATTGCCGAAACCAACAGACCGCAGATGATAAGACCTGCGTACGTAGCGGGATTGAATACAATTCCTACGCTTCCCATAAGCGCGAGGATAAGCGACGCGGCCGTTGCATAGAAAATGTAAGAGGATATAGCAAGCTTTTCCATGCTCTTGGTTTCCTTACCCTTTATGACGTTGATGAATCTGAGAACGCCGAGGATGAGATACACAAGCTCAACAATAATGAATGCGATGAGAATAATAATCGGGAAGAGTTCGCTGAATATGATTGCGACCATCGTGGCAGCAGTACCGCCGCTCGTAAGCGATTTGAAGATACCAGTGAGCCCTTTCAGCAAATCGATAACCATTCCACTAGCGAGTCCACCTAATCCTTTAAAGCCTATACCGATGAGGAAGGTGAAGATGAACGCGAATACGATTGCGCCAAGAGAAAGGCAGGCGGTTACCAAATTCAGCGTCTTCTTCGTGTTAGAAGGTTTCTCGGCAGGAGCTGCGGTAGGCGCCGCAGAGTTTTCTGCCACGGGTTGTTCCGCAGAGAACTCTTCATTCTGTACGGAGTTGTTTTGTTCCATAATTTTTCTCCTTGTTATAATTTTATATGCATTATATCACAAAACTATCACATTGAGCAAGTAGATTATCCCACAAATGTGAAAAAATCTTGAATATTCTTTCAAATTATAAATTTTTCGACTTTATGGAATAAAAATTTATTCATTGTGAAAAGCGGGTGCGCCGTTTTTTTATGAAAACAATTTGTTTTTTTCTTCGATCAACTGCTCTACCTTATTCAGATAGGTCGGAATATCCTTGGGACTTCCCAATCTTTCGATTCGGCCTTCCCCAAGCACGACCCGCTTTGTAATCGCATTCGCCCCCACCGCGATATTATCCGCCGTCTCTTCCATGACGTCGATATTATACACGGAAGCATAGCCCTTTTTCGTCCAGCCCACGTTTTCGTGTGCGCCCGCCATATACTTTTGGCGGTAAAGATAATAGGGCTCGTAGCCCGCTTTTATCAGCTTTTTACGGGAGAGGGAAATCATCTCTTCAAGCCCCTCGTCACTGAGCGCCGCCGTTTCCTCTTTGAGTCTTGCGCCCTTCTTTAAGCACAGCGTGTGCACCGTGATATTTTCGGGATTCAGCGCGATTGCCCTGTCAACGCTCTCTGCAAACTCCTCTACGCTCTCCCCCGTGAGCCCTGCGATCAGATCGCAGTTCACGATAAAGCCGTAGGGCTTCGCCATTTCGAAGGCAAGCTCCACGTCCCGCCCCGTATGCTTTCTTCCGATTCTCTCTAAGGTCTGATCGCAAAAGCTCTGCGCGTTGATACAGATGCGCGTGACCCCATATTTCTTGCAAAGGTCGAGTTTTTCCGTCGTAAACACGTCCGCGCGCCCCGCCTCCACCGTGTATTCGCACCCGTTCGTGCGAAGAGGCGCAATCATGCGAAACACCTCTTCGAGCTCGTCCGCCTCCAACACGAAGGGCGTGCCGCCGCCTGCGTACACCGAACGCAGATTTTGAATGAGCGGTTTTGCGCTTTCAAGTTCCCTTTTCAGACAATTGAGGTATTCGCGCATATATTTCTTGGTTGAAGCAATCGGCGCGGTAATGAACGAACAGTAGCTGCACCTTGTGGGACAGAAGGGAAGCGAAACGTACAAATCGCAGTTGCCCGCCCTCTTTTCGTAGATCCCCTCCTGCGTTTTCAGAACGCTGCTTAAAAGCGAAATATTCTCCTTGGAAACCTCCATTGCCTTTAACAAAGGCAAATAGTCATGCCCCAATTCCTGTTCACGGTAGGCAAGCTTGGTGGGTCGTATGCCCGTAAGCGCACCCCACGGAAGTTGTTTTTGATACTTTTTTGATAATATGCGGTAGAGCGCAAGTTTAGAATAACGCTTGATACGCGACTTTTCGTCGTAGTCCCTTTCTTCGCCCTCGCGCACGGGCGTTGTTTTAAGAGCGTGTTCCTCTTCACCGATACGGAAAATATTTTTATTCTCCGCCGAAATAAATTCATGAAAAATTTCAAGCTCTTCCGCTTCGGGGAAGAGCCGGATAATATCCATGAGTTCGGGTTCTAAATAGGGTAGATTCGAGCGGATCATGCGCGTATCACTCCGTTGTATTTTCTTTCGTAATCGAGGGTCGTATCTTCTCCGTGCCCCGCGTAAACCGTGTAATCGCCGTCAAGGGCGTAGAGCCTTTTTACGCTCTTTGTAAGTTCCGCGCCGCTCCCCGTGGGAAGGTCGCTTCTTCCTACGCTCCCCTCGAACAGGGTATCGCCCGTGAAAAGACTGTTTTCAATCAAATAGCAAGCCCCGCCCGCAGTGTGCCCCGCAGCAGCAATGACTTTTATCTTGATTCCCGCAAGGGTCAATTCTTCTCCGTCCCTTACGGTAAAGTCGATTTTGAATGGTTCGACTTCCTCTTCGCCGAAGAAATCGGCAAGATTATCGTGAAGCGCAATACGCTCTTCCCCTGCAAGACAGCCCACCTTTGCGCCCGCCTTTTGTAACAAAGCGACCCCGCCGATATGGTCGAAGTGCCCGTGCGTTAAAAGAACGTGCGAAATAGTCAGCCCCCGCTTTTTCGCCTCGTCTAAAATGCGCGGCTGCGCAGGGTCGATACAGACGGCGTTTTTTTGGTCCGCAGTCACAAGATAACTATTCGCCGCAAACCCCAAAGGGTAAATTTTATAGACTTGCATATTTCTTAGTTTGCCGACCTTCTCACGTCCAAAATTTTCGGTTGAGATTTGATTTTTTTGATGAGCACGTCTACGTCGTTTCGATTCGTAAGCGAAACACTTACGTCTACGACTGCGCTGTTATTCTTATCGTATCTGCCGTTAATGGAGGTAATTTCGAGCTTCATTTCGGCAACGCTTCCGACGATTGCATTGATTGCAGACTTCTGATCGTCCGCAAGCACCACGATTGCGGCTTTGAATCTGCCGCCCTCGCCGCTTTGGATCCACTCCGCGGGCTGCAAGCGTTCGGGCTCGGCACCCCGCATATTCGAGCAGTCCCGTCTGTGCACGACGACCCCTCTTCCCCTTGTTACGAAGCCTACGATATCGTCGCCCGGCACGGGGGAACAGCAGCCTGCAAACGAGACGAGAAGCCCCTCCATATTCTCGATACGCACGGAGCCCTTGTCACTCTTACGGAAGGGACGAACCTCCACCGTAGGCGGCATGATTTTTCTTAAATAGTCGCCTAATTTTACGATGATTTGATTTGCCGACATCGAGCCGCACCCGATGGAAGCGAACATTTCGTCCTGCGTATCGAAGAGGTATTTATCCGAAACGATTTTAAAGCCTTCGGGCGTTAGGAGCTGCGCCACCGTATAGCCCTTGCGCTTTGCCGCCTCTTCGAACATGGTCTTACCCATGCGGATATTGTCGTCCTTCATCTGCTTGCGGTAGAAGGACTTGATCTTCGCCTTTGCCGAAGAGGACTGCACGAATTTGAGCCAGTCGCGGGAAGGTCCCTTACTGCTGGGCGAAGTGATAATTTCCACGACGTCGCCGATTTCGAGCGTGGAGCTTAAAGGCACGATCTTGCCGTTGACCTTTGCGCCCGTGCAGTGGTTCCCCACTTCCGAGTGAATAGCGTAGGCAAAGTCCACGGGGGTCGCCCCGCTCGGGAGCGATATCACTTTCCCCTGCGGCGTGAAAACAAGCAGTTCCTTACTGATAAGCGCGCCCTTGACGGTATCCAAAAACTCTTTGCTGTCGCGCAGTCCCCCCTGCACTTCCATGACCTCGCGGATCCAGCTGATTCTTTGATCGAGCGTAGATTCCTCGTCGCGGTTCTCTTTATACTTCCAGTGCGCCGCGATACCGAATTCTGCGGTGCGGTGCATCTCTTCCGTTCTGATTTGAATTTCGAAGGGTTGACCGAAGTTCGTAACGACCGTCGTATGGAGAGACTGATAGAGGTTGGGCTTCGGGGTCGCGATATAGTCCTTAATACGCCCCGGAACGGGCTTCCACTTTTTGTGAATTTTGCCGAACACCTCGTAGCATTCGTCGATCGAGCCCACGATCACGCGCACCGCCGTTAAGTCGTAGATTTGATCGAGCGTTTTGCCCTTCGTCTTCATCTTTTTATAAATCGAATAGAAGTGTTTGGGTCTGCCGAACACTTCGCCGTTAATTTGGCTCTCTTTGAGAATGCCCCTGATCTCCTCCACCACGAAATCGACGAAGCGGTTGCGCTCCTCCAACTTTTGGTGAATATTCTCGACGAGATATTCAAACGAAGCGGGCTCCAAATATTTGAGGCACAGATCTTCAAGCTCGCACTTGATTTGCGAAATACCCAGTCTTCCCGCGATCGGCGCATAAATATCCAAGGTCTCCCGCGCCATCTTCTTTTGCCGCTCCTGCGAAAGATAATTCAAAGAGCGCATATTGTGAAGACGGTCGGCAAGCTTTATAATGATGACGCGAATGTCCTGCGCCATCGCAAGGAAGATTTTGCGGAAGTTCTCCGCTTCTTCCTCTTCCTGCGATTTGAAAACGATCTTATCGAGCTTTGTAACCCCCGAAACAAGGGTCAGAACCCCTTCGCCGAATTCACGGCGAATGTCCTCTTCCGTAGAGGAAGTATCCTCTATCACGTCGTGCAAAAGCGCCGCCGCGACCGTCTCCGCGTCAAGCCCGAGCTCTACGAGAATTTCCGCCACCGCGCAGGGATGGATAAAGTACGGCTCGCCCGAAGCGCGCTTCTGATTGCGGTGCGCCTCCTTCGCGTAATCGTATGCGTGCAGGATCATATCACGGTTTTCACCCGTGTAAGATTCGTAAATTTTCATTAAAACCGTATCCACTTCACGCCTCCGTAAGTCCCAAAACCGCGCCGAAGATTGCCGACTCCGTCAGCTCTCTCTTTACGCCCTTTTGAATAAACAGCCCCTCTTTCGTAAGTTTCACAAGCCCGAGTTCCTCAAAAACGGCAAGCGCGAAAGTGAATTCCGCCCTGTCGAATCCGAGCGCGTTACAGCTTAAAGTCGCTTTTAAAGGAGTCTCTCCGCGCACCTCGAAAGCGCGGGAGCGAATAGCAACGAAGATTTCGGAGAGGGTCTCGCGGTTCGCTTTCAGCCGCTTCATGCCCTCGTAGCCGTTGCGGTCACTGTTGCAATATATCGTCTGCCCCTTGCCCGTTAAAGGGAAGAAGAGCGGTTTTTCAAGATATACGATATTCGAGTACCCGCCGAGGTCAGCGTCCTCCGCAGGAGAAAAGAGCAGGGTATTCAGCCCGCCCGAGGCGGGGCGGAACACTTCACCCGCCATTTCGAGTTCGGGGAACGTCTTTACCCTCTCACGGTTGAGCGCCACAAAACAGGTGCCGTATGCGCTTTTTTCAAGCAGCTCTTTGATGAGCGTATGCGTTTCCTCTTCACTCAAATAGACGGGCTTCTCTTTATTCAGCGAGCGGCGGGAGAGCGAAAGAAGATTGTTCTCGAAGATTTCCCCGTCCGCCTCGGCGCATTCGCGCGAGTCGTAGGAGACGGCACGGATAAAGCCCCTTGCCCGCTCCTTGCCGCGGAACTTCGATAAATTCAATTCGTAGACGAGATCCTTTTCGATCGCGCTCTCTAAGAGCGGTTTGTTTTTAAGTCCGTTAAAATACGTAAACTCCATTTCACCGTCGTTTACAAACAGATGCGAAGACTGCGCCTTCATGAGCGCCACGTTCATCTCCCCCGCGCGGTACACGAACATAGGGCGGCGGTTGCCCACCCCGAAGGGTTCCAATTTATCGAGCTCTCTTGCGACCTTTAAAGGGTTCTCCGTAAGCTCGCCCACGACGGGAATTTTGGGAATGAAGTCCTCTTCGGTATAGCGGGAAGCAAGGAAGTTATCGAGCGCCTCCTCCAAAAGAGGGAAGTTCTCCTCCTTGATATTTACGCCCGCCGCCTGCGCGTGCCCGCCGAATTCCTCGATATATTCCGAACAAGCCGTAAGCGCCTCGAATATATTCACGCCCTCCACGCTCCGCGCGCTTCCGCGATACATATTCCCGTTTTTGACGAAAAGCAAACAGGGACGGGAATATTCCTCGGCAAGCCGCGCCGCCACGATTCCCACGAAGCCCGCGTTCCAATGCTCGCCGCACGCCATCACGATACGCCTGAACGCGCCCTTTTCGCGCACGAGCGTATCCGCCTCGGTGTGGAGCTCTTCACAGTACTTCTGCCGTTCCGCGTTGTAGGCGTTGAGCTTAGCGGCAAGGGCGTAGACCTCCTCTTCGTCCTCCGAAGTAAAGAGGCGGAGCGCAGAAGCCGCGTCCCCCATTCTGCCCGCCGCGTTCAGGCGGGGCGCAATGGTGAAGGCAAGCGTCTGCGCGCTCACTTCCGTATTGTTCCCCAAAAGCGCGGAGAACGCGGGACGGGGAGACTTTTCGATCAGCTTTACCCCTTCCGAAACGATATCACGGTTCTCCCCCAAAAGCGGCACGCTGTCCGCAACCGTGGAGAGCGCGCAAAAGTCCAAGAGCCCGTAAGCCTTTTCGCCGATGAGCGCCGTGGCAAGCTTAAACGCAACGCCCGCACCCGCAAGATTATCGTAAGGATAATCGTCTCTGAGTTTGGGGTTGACGACTACGCAGTCGGGCAAAGTTTTGGGAAGCTCGTGGTGATCGGTCACGATCACGTACGCGCCCTGTTCCTTGATATATTCAACCTCTTCCGCGCACGAAATGCCGCAGTCCACCGTAATAAAGAGATCGGGCAAAAACTCGTCGAAAATCTTATCGATCGCAGCAATGGAAAGTCCGTAGCCGTCCGTGCGTTCGGGCACGTGCAGATAGGGCTCGATCCCGAACTCCTTTAAGGCGCGCGAAAGAATGGTGAGCGCGCCGATCCCGTCCGCGTCGTAATCCCCGAAAATAGCGACCCGCCACTCCTCGTCGCGGGCGCGCGTAATGAGCTCCTTCGCCTCCTTCATTCCCTTCATGAGGAAGGGCGAAAGAAAATTCTTCGCCGTGGGGTTGAGGAAGGAGCGCATCTTCTCTTCGGTGTTCAAGCCGCGCGCAAAGAGAATGCCCGCCGTCGTCTCGCTCACTTGGAGCCGAGAGGCGCACCTTATTACTTTCTCCTTTTCCTCGGACGAAAAATTAAATTCGGGAATTATCTTTTTCATAGCCGTAATTTTGATTAAAACGGCGGGGTTAGCCCCGCCGTCCGTCAGTTCAATTTTTGGGAATCAGTCTTTTACCTGTTCCTCGGTTTCCCCTTTCGACTTCTTCTTGCCGTTGTATTTAGGCGTCTTATTCTTTTTGATTTTGTCGAATGCGCGCTTACAGTAGACGTGCACGGACGGAGCCAAAAGCGACGCAGAGTAAAGGCTTGCGGCAACGGCGACGATCGCGGGAAGTACCAACAATCTTACGCCTGCGGCGGCAATCACGCCGACGAGCACGACTGCGATACCCAAAGCGCCTGCCGTGAAGTAGACGAATTTATCCGAAGTATTCAAAGAAGCCGCAACCGCCTCGCCCGCATCGAACCTTGCAAATTCGGGATCCTTGAAGTTGTCGCGCATCTTCATGCAATGCAACAGCCAAAGGAGCATGAACGAAATTGCCGCAATCGCCGCATAGAGAAGCGGAGCCACCGCAAACACGGGAATGCGCGTAATTGCAAAGAAGCCGAGCGTGAAGAAGACGGCGTTCACCATTCCCACAAGCCCTGAAAGAACGCTTGCCCAACCGAAACGGAAGCCCATATACACGAGCACGACCACCGCGCCTACCGCAATCGCAACCGCGGCGCGCCAAGCAGCTTCTTTAAAGCTTTCACCCTTGATTGTATTCACGGTCACCGTCTTTTCAACGCCAAGAGATTCCCCCTCGGTATTCGTGAACGCGAGCTTCTCTTCCACGGTAGCCTTTGCCTTTTCAAGAGCTACGTTGGAAGCGGAAGCCTTAAATTCGTAGACGAGGCGTTTTGAGCTGCCCTCAACTTCTTCGAAAACGTTTTCGCTGTCGTAGGATAAGCCGTTCTCCTTAAACGCGTCCTTGCAGATATTTTTTACGTCCTCTTCTTTGTCGTTGAGTTCGACGACGACGTTGTACTGCACTTCGAACGTTTTATAATTGGGCTTCTCCGGCGAGGTATTAAAACCGAACAGGGCGAAGAGTATGATTCCCGCAAGAATCACGACTGCCGAGACCGCAACGAACAGCGGCCATAATTTCAAAGATTTAAGACGCTTAGTCATCATCTTCTACCTCCTCTCTCTTGAAGCGGCAGAAGTTGCCCTTCTTCGAAGTAAACGACATCATAGACGCCCATTGCAATCTTCCCACGAGCAACGAGCAGATCGCGGAGAAGCCGATTCCTAAGCCGAAGGTGAAGGCAAAGGTCGAAAGCCCCGTCAAAGAAATTCCGTAGATAATAAATGCGAGCGCCGCCAAAACGACGTGCAGATCGAATACGTGCCAGAAGGTCTTTTTGTAAGCGGACTTCACCGAAGCAGTCATCGTTCTTCCGAGGGCGTATTCCTTTCTTGCATACTCATAAGGAAGCGCCGACGAAATGCCGAGCACCACGGAGGCAAGCAAAAGTCCCAACACCGAACCCACGCTGATATACAGGAACGGGATCGCCCAGATGCACAGGAGCATGGAGAATAAGAACAGCAGATAGGTGAAGAGATACGCAAAGCCCAAGAGCCCGTATCTTACAAAGAAGAATACCGCCATTGCAACGATCGTAACCGCAAATGCGATGTAGACCAACATGAGCGCATTCCCACCGTAGGTTGCGGGAATGAGGATCGTATCTCCGTAGCTTACGGTCAAATCTTCCGCGTCGCCGTATTTGAGCGCACTGTTCAAAAGCACGGAAGTTGCCTTTGCGCTTTCGCCCGTAAAGCTACCGCTGATATAAGTCGTCGATTGATCGATCTGAGAGGAAACGGAGAACTGAACGGGAACGTTGTCTCCCACTTTGATGAAAAGCGTCGTGGAAGAGCTTTCGGCACTTGCCGTCTGCTCTTTAATAACTTCCCGTCCGAGAGAGGTAAAGGAGATTCCGACGTAGTGCGTACCGTCCGCCGATGTACGCGTAGAGAAGCTCTTCAAATAATCGCCGATGACGGCGTCCTTTTTCTTTTCGGGGAATATGGTCGTAGCGGTGCTCGCGTCCGAGCCGACTGCAACGGTGAGCTCACCCATGTAAGCCATGTTCTGGAACGCATAGCTACTTGCCGAATAGATTTGGGGAAGGGTCACGCGAAGCGCATAATCGGAGAGAACTTCAATTTTCATTCCGTCGATATGCAGCGCCTCGTAACGTTCTTTTGCAATCTTGAACGTCTTTTCGATTTTTGTTTTGAAGGAATCGGAAATAGTCTTTCCTTCGTCCTCGGAAGCGATTTCTTTTTCAAGATAAAGGCTGCCCCGTTTCAACGCTTCGGGATATTTTGCTTTGTAATCGTTTACCCGCTTCAACAGTTCCGCTACCTTATCCGCGTCCCTGTTGTCCGTAGCGGAATCCGCCTCTTTATAAGCCGTCTCGTAAGCGGCAAGGTTGTCCTCGTATTCCTTTGCGGAAATCACGCCTTCGGGATAGTATGTCGTAACGTAACCGCCGCCGATATAGTTATCCTCGTCGATCTCGTTACCGAGCGTAATATCTTTCCCCGTTAAGCTGACCGTGGAATGAAAGGTTTCGATATCGTTTAGCTTAAACGACACCGTACAGAAAAAACACATCACGGCAATGAGAAGCGTAGTCAATACGATGCAAATTGCCGATTTTACCTTCCCCATGGAACCCTCCTAAATATCTAAAACGCGCTCTCTTCCGCAATTTTCGGAAAAGAGGAAAATTTCACTCTTTCCATTATATAGCAAATGTGCGCGTCCGTCAAGCCGAAACGCAACACATTCTAATCTTTTTTATTTTAATTTTCCCGCAATTTCCGCCTTGCAAGGATATGCATGGCGCATTCGATACGCTTTTTCATCATTGCGCAGGTCATCTCGTAGGGGTCGTTGATATCGCCGTTATAGTGATAGTTATTCGCGTTGCACCCGCCCGAACAGATGAATTTTGCAAAACACCCGTCGCACTTCTTGCGCGTAAACAGACAGCTTTCGGCAAATTTCTTGCGGATATCCGCATTAAGCTTGCCCTCGAACACGTTGCCCATGATAAAATCTTTGTCGCCCGCAAACTGATGGCAAGGATAAATATCCCCGTTGGGCACGACGGAAAAATATTCGTTCCCCGCTCCGCACGCCGAAACGCGCTTGGAAAGACAGGGTCCGCCCTCGATATCGATATTGAAGTGGAAGAATAAAAAGCCCTTCCCTTCCTCTTCGCGCTTGATATATTCCTCGGCAAGCGTTTCGTATTCTTTCTCGATTCGGGGAAGAAGTTCTTCCGTGATCTGCAAATCGGGAATATCCGTGACGACGGGCTCCATCGAAATGGAGTCGAACCCGTTGTCCGCAAGGAACAAAACGTCCTTGGAAAAATCGGGGTTCTTCGCCGTAAAGGTGCCGCGCACGTAATAGTGCTTGTCCCCGCGCGCCTTTACGAACTTCTTGATTTTATCGATCACGACGTCGAAGCTGCCCTTGCCGTTTACGGTCTTTCTGACTGCGTCGTGAATTTCGCGTCTTCCGTCGAGGGAGAGAACGACGTTCTCCATTTCCTCGTTGAAGAATTTAATAATCTCGTCGTCTAATAAAAGTCCGTTCGTCGTAGTCGTGAACAGAAATTTTTTGCCGAGCTTTGCGCCCTCTTCCTTGGCGTAGTATACGGTCTTTTTGACCGTTTCGAAATTCATCAAGGGTTCGCCGCCGAAGAAGTCGACTTCGAGCACCTTTCGGCTTCCGCTCTCCTTCAAAAGAAAATCGATCGCCGCCTTCGCCGTCTCGAAGCTCATCGTCTCGCGCACCGAGTGATAAGCCCCCTCGTCCGCAAAGCAGTAGCGGCAGCGCAAATTGCAGTCGTGGGAAATATGCAGACAGAGCGCCTTCACCTCGCTGCTCTTCATGGGATAGGCTTTCGGCTCCTCTTTATATAAAAGCCCCTCTTTCTTTAACCCCTCGATATCCTGCAACGCGGCTTTAAGCTCCTCGTCGGTGACCTTAGTCGTCTCCCCTTTTAGAACCTTCGCAGTCTTCTCGTCACACTCGTGCAGGGACGCGCTTCCCGTATCGTATATGTAATAATGATCGTGATAAGTAAAAACGTGAACCATGTTGTTGAAAATTCCTCTTAACGGAATAAGGGAGCAACGAAGTTGCTCCCCGAAAGTCAAAAATCCGCTTATTTGTTCTCTTCGATCTTAGCTTCTCTCGTTACGCGTTCGCAGGACTGGTTGCCTACGGTGCAGCTCGTTTTGCAAGCGGACTGGCAGGTGCTTCTGCATTCGCCGCAGCCCGTTACTTTCTTTTCCTGAGGTTTTGCAATCGTTTTGATCATAATAGTGCTCCTATGATTTTTCCACTATTATAATACGAACGCGGAATTTTTGCAAGAGTTTTTTTAATCTTTTCTCAATTTTGCTCCGAGAAGTGCTCCCAAGCCCCCGCAAAGCGTGGAGAGAACGAGTTCGGGAAGGAACAAAATATTTAAATGAAAGCCCCCGCCGATCGCGGCAAAGAGGAACATCGTCAAAAATACCGAAATTAGCCCCGCCGCCAAGCCCTTAAAAAAGGCGCGTTCTTTTTTGATACAGATAAGGGAAAACACGAACACCGCCAAACACTTTACGACCCAATTGATTGCCGTGATCACGATTTCCGAGGGTGTCGCGGCGCGAATGATGACCGCAAATATTGCCTCGAAAAACAGACAGAATACCGCAGTCAGAAGCACGGTTTTAGTAAGTTCCCAAGCCGCGCGTTTCCAAAAAGTTTTGTCCATAAAAAAACCTCCGCATAGTCACAATACACTATGCGGAGATTGTCCGAATTATGCTTTAAATTATTCAGCGTCCTTTTCTGCGGGAGCTTCTTTGGACTCCTCTTTCGCGGGTTCCTCTTTCGCAGGTTCTTCCGTAGGAGTCTCTTCCTTCTTTTCTTCCGCCGCGGGCTCTTCCTTCTTATCGTCGGGTTCCAACGACACTTTCTTGCGTGCTTCCGCTTCTTCCTTTTCAAGACGCTTTCTCTCTTCCGCCTCTTCGCGTGCGAGCTGCGTAGGTCCCTTCGCGTCCGTCTGAGCAATCAGCTCTTTTTCCATTTTAATGAAGGAATATCCAGATTCGTCGCTGCCCGTCTTGATGATGACCGTGTTGTCGTCGCAGACTTCCGTAACGATACCGCAGATACCGCCCGCCGTCTTTACCTTATGACCGGGAGCGATCGCTTCGAGCTGTTCCACGTACTCTTTCTGTTTCTGCTTATTCTTTCTTCCCGAGAAGAAGAACCACGCAAAGAGCAATACCACGATAACGCCGAGGACGACCCACATGACCCAGCCCGGCATTCCGCCGCTGCCTTTGTTTCCATCGTTTGCGGCTTCGTCCGCCAAAAGGCTCAGCGCGCTTAAAAGTAACTGATTCATACCTTTTAATCTCCTTTTACCGTTCTATGATAACTTAATTTACAAAATTTGGCAAGTAATTTTAAGTCGATTTTTTCCCTTTCATGCAGTTTTCATACTTCGGGGGAAAGTTTCTATCACGGTTTTCAACAATTTTCGCCGTTCAATCTATAAAATTCTTTCACGTAATCTTTTACGTACCCGCCCAAAATGCTCTCGCGCAAGCCCCGCATGAGCGAATGCAGATAGGCGATATTATGAAGCGATAAAAGCATCGCGCCCGTCATTTCACCCACGTTCACAAGGTGCCGTAAATACGCCTTAGTGTAATTTTTGCAGCAATAGCAGTTGCAATCGGGATCGAGGGGCGTAAAGTCCTCTCTGTATTTTCCGTTCCGCACGACGACCTTCCCGCGGGAAGTGAGCGCGGTGCCGTTCCGCGCGACCCGCGTTGCCAAAACGCAGTCAAACATATCCACGCCGCGGAGCGTTCCCTCTATTAAACAGTCGGGCGAGCCGACCCCCATTAAATAGCGCGGAACGTCCGTCGGAAGCTTGTCTTTAAGAAAATCGAGCATTTCGTACATGAGCGGTTTGGGCTCCCCTACCGAAAGCCCGCCGATCGCGATCCCGTGCTTTACGAAGGGCAGGGAGCGGTTCAGACTCTCCGCCCGTAAGTCTTTGTACATATTCCCCTGCACGATGGGAAAGAGCGCCTGCTTAGGATTGTCGTGCACCTTGTAGCACCGCTCCAACCACTTTGCCGTGCGCTCCATAGCCTTTTCCGCCTGCTCGTGCGTGTAGCCGTATTCCGAGCATTCGTCGAACGCCATGATGATATCCGAGCCCAGATTGTGCTGAATTTCCATCGCCTTTTCGGGCGTGAATAAATGCTTGCTTCCGTCTACGTGCGAAGAGAACTTTACCCCCTCGTCCGTGATATTATTTAAGGAAGAGAGCGAGAACACCTGAAAGCCGCCGCTGTCCGTAAGAATGGGCTTATGCCAATTCATGAACTTGTGCAGTCCGCCCGCCTCTTTGATGAGCTCGTCGCCGGGGCGCATATATAAATGATAGGTATTCGAAAGAATGATTTGCGAGCCGATCTCTTCAAGGTCTTTGGGAAGCATTCCCTTGACCGTCGCCTGCGTGCCGACGGGCATATAGACGGGCGTTAAAATATCGCCGTGCGGAGTATGCAAAACCCCCGCCCGCGCTCCCGTTTCGGGATCGACTTTTTGAAGTTCAAAAGAAAAAAATTGATTATTCATAATATCAACATTGCGTCTCCAAACGAGAAAAACCTATATTTTTCCTCAACTGCGGTTTCGTACACTTGTAAAATCTCTTCCCGCGAGCATAAACTCGACACAAGCATTAAAAGTGTGCTTTCGGGCAAGTGAAAATTCGTTATAAGCGCGTCCACGCATTTGAACTTGTAGGGCGGGTAAATAAAGATTTCCGTATTTCCCTTGCAGGGCGCAACGAAGCCCTTTTCGTCCGCAACCGTCTCCAAGGTGCGCACCGAGGTCGTGCCTACGGCAATGACGCGCCGTCCCTCCCGCTTTGCTCGGTTGATCTTCTCCGCCGCCTCTTCGCCGATTTCGTAATATTCGGAATGCATTTTGTGTTCGAGTACGTTTTCGACCTTGACGGGGCGGAAGGTGCCCAAGCCGACGTGCAGAAGTACTTCCGCGATCTCCACGCCCTTAGCCTTCAAAGAATCCAAAAGCTCCGTCGTGAAGTGCAAGCCCGCCGTAGGCGCCGCCGCCGAGCCGTTCTCCTTGCAGTACACCGTTTGGTAACGCGTTTGGTCTTTGAGCTTTTCGTGAATGTAGGGTGGGAGCGGCATCGTGCCTGCGCGGGATAAAACGTCCTCGAACGCGCCCTCGTAGAAAAACTTTACGTGCCTCTCTCCCGAATCGGTGATACCCGTAACTTCCAAAGAAAGCTCTTCGTTCACGACGAGCCTCGTTCCGATCTTGCACTTTTTACCGGGGCGGACGAGCACCTCCCATTCGTCGAGCTGTAACCGCTTTAATAGAAGCACTTCCACCCTTCCGCCGTTTGCGGTATGCGCGAACAGACGGGCGGGAAGCACCTTCGTGCGGTTGACGACGAGCAAATCTCCCGCTTTGAGATACTCTGAAATATCGCGGAAAATCTTATGCTCGATCTTCTTTTCGTCCCTATGATAAACCAAGAGCCGCGAGGAATCGCGCGGCTCGGCAGGAGTCTGCGCGATCAGCTCCTCGGGCAGATCGTAATAAAAGTCGCTCGTTTTGAGGCTCATTCGTCGCCCCCGAATAAGGACATCTGCTTTTTAGCGCTATCGCTCATCTTGATACCCATGTGTTCGTACGCGCCTTTCAGACACACGCGCCCGCGCGGGGTACGCGCGATAAAGCCGAGCTGTAATAAATAGGGCTCGTAAACGTCTTCGATTGTGTTCACGTCCTCGTTGATGGTCGCGGCTAAGGTATCGAGCCCCGCAGGTCCGCCGTTGAATTTTTCAATGAGCGCACGCAGAAGATTGCGGTCGGTCTCGTCAAGCCCGAGTTCGTCGATTTCCATTTTATGAAGGGCGCGGCGCGCGTCCTCTTTGGTGATCGCCTTGCTCCCCGCTACGAGGGAGAAATCCGCCACGCGTTTTAAAAGCCTGTTCGCAATACGCGGCGTTCCGCGGGAACGGCGGGCAATCTCGTAAGCGCCCTCCTTCTCGATTGCAATGCCGAGCGTATTCGCCGAGCGCTCGACGATTTTTTGAAGCTCCACGGGCGTGTACATATCGAGGCGGCATAAGATTCCGAAGCGGTCGCGAAGGGGCGACGACAAAAGTCCCGCACGCGTCGTCGCGCCGATGAGGGTAAACTTTTTGAGCGCAAAACGGATATTCCGCGCACTCGGCCCCTTGCCCACGATAATATCGAGCGCGTAGTCCTCCATAGCGGAATAGAGAATTTCCTCCACCGTATGATTGAGGCGGTGAATCTCGTCGATAAAGAGAACGTCCCCTTCGTTGAGGTTGGTAAGTATTGCAGCCAAATCACCCGAGCGTTCGATTGCAGGCCCCGAAGTGAGCTTTATCTGCGTGCCCATGGTATTTGCGATAATATGAGCAAGCGTGGTTTTACCCAAACCGGGAGGTCCGTATAAAAGAACGTGGTCGAGCGCTTCTCCCCTGCTCTTTGCCGCTTCCATGTAGACAGTAAGCAACTCTTTGACCTTGTCCTGTCCCACGTAGTCCTTCATGGACTTGGGACGGAGAATATTTTCCTCTGCGTCAAAGTCGCTCTTCGTGCTCGTCAAGAGCCTATCTTCGCCGTATTCGTCGTCAAACATACGTTACTCCTTACATTCCTCTGAGTGCAATCGAAAGAATTTCTTCGACCGACTTTGCGCCCGCTTCCTTTGCGCGCTCCACGGCGCGCGCGCTCTCCTGCCGCGTAAAGCCAAGCCCCATAAGCGCCACGACCGCGTCCTCGTCCTCGCGGGAAACGGGCTTTGCGCTCTTGGGCGCGGGCTCGGTCGAGCCCTCTAAAATTTCGTCCACGGAGATTTTGCCGTGAAGCTCCAATACGATACGCTCGGCAGTCTTCTTGCCCAAGCCCTTTACGGCACACAAGCGTTTGATATCCGCCGTTGCGATTGCTTCCATAAGCTCTTCGGGACGGAGCGACGACAGAACGCCGATCGCGCTCTTCGCCCCCACGCCCTGTACGGAAGTCAAGCGCAAAAAGAGCGCCTTCTCCTTGGGGTCGCAAAAGCCGTAGAGGGCAACGCCGTCCTCTTTGACTTGAAGATAGGTGTAGACCTCCCCTTCCTCTCCCTTTTTCACACCCGAAAGACGGGAAAACGCCGCCCCCGAACAGACGACCTCGTAACCTACGCCGTTCACGTCCAACAAAACGTAATCGGGCGAAAGATAGGCGACCTTTCCTCTTAAATAACCAATCATTCTGCTATTCCTTAATTTTATTTTGTGGACTCATTATATACCAAACAGATTTGCAAATCTGCTCGTAAAGGCGTGACAGAGCGCAACGCCAAGAGCGTCCGCCGCGTCGTCGGGACGGGGAATGGACTTTAAGCGCAAATGCGAAGCGACTACCCGCTGCATCTGTCCCTTGTCCGCCTTGCCGTAGCCCGTAAGCGCCTGCTTGATTTGGTTGGGCGTGTATTCGAAAATTCTTCCGCAGCGCTTGTTCGCGGTGAGTAACATGACTCCGCGCGCGTGCGCGACGGCGATACCCGTCGTAATATTTTTGGAGAAGAATAATTCCTCAAACGCCGCCTCTTCGGGCTTGAACTTATCGAAGAGCTGATTGACGCCCTCTTCGAGAATGCAGAGCCGCACCGCAAGATTTTCGTCCTTCGGCGTTTTGACGACGCCGTAATCGACGGGCGTACAGTTCCCGCGCGCGTCCTTATCGATAACGCCCCAGCCCATTGTACCGATACCGGGGTCAAGCCCTAATATTATCATAAAGTTATTATATCCGAACGAAAGTTTTCTGTCAAGGATTTGCGCCGAACCCGCATAAACAAACCCGCCGTGCTTTCGCACGGCGGGTTTGTTTATGCAGATTCTATCTCGTTTCCGTCTTCATCAAGGTCACCGTCGGAGCAATGCACGGTATATTCGCCCGTGTATGCATCC
The DNA here is from genome assembly GCA_014804975.1 of Clostridia bacterium. Lineage (GTDB taxonomy): Bacteria > Bacillota > Clostridia > Christensenellales > Borkfalkiaceae > Gallimonas. Next base: position 64 of record JAAUYT010000036.1, on the reverse strand, counting down.
CAAGTGGTTCCCTTAGTAATTGCTCTCCATTCATCCATTGTTCCACCATAAATAATATCCTTTA
>JAAUYT010000035.1 GCA_014804975.1 Clostridia bacterium | reverse complement strand
TTTTCAAAAAAATTTTTTGTGCGGGACAAGCGAAAATCTTTGACAAGCTATTAAAATTGTGATATGCTTACAAGGTACGGTTGGCTGAGGCAGACGGTTCTCCTCGCTGTTCACGGCTTACCGCGAATTCATTCCATAGGAGGATAAAGAAATGGAAAAGCAGGAAATCATTCAAAAGTACGCTCAGCACGAAGGGGACACGGGTTCTCCCGAAGTTCAGATCGCACTTTTGACCGAGCGCATCAACCACCTCAACGAGCACCTCAAAGCCCACAAGCACGACAACCATTCGCGCCGCGGACTTTTGAAAATGGTCGGTAAACGCCGCGGTCTTCTCGACTATCTCAAAGCGAAAGACATCGAGCGTTACAGAGCTATCGTTGCGGCATTGGAACTCAGAAAGTAAGAAACTTGAAAGAGCGGTTTTTTCGACCGCTCTTTTTTGTGAAATCGGTTTATCGCTGTTGCATCAAGGGGTGCAGCGGCAAAGAATATAGAACAAGGAGTAAGTAGAAAAAAATGACACCCAATTACAGAGAATTCAGAACAACCGTCGGCGGAAAAGAAGTAATCATCGAAACCGGCAAGTACGCGGAACAGGCGAACGGTGCGTGCGTAGTGCGCTGCGGCGAGACCGCCGTCCTCGTTACGGTTTGTATGTCGGCAACCCCCAGAGAGGGCATGGACTTCTTCCCCCTTCAAGTGGACTATGAAGAGAAAATGTATTCCGTCGGTAAGATTCCCGGCGGCTTCAAACGCAGAGAGGGCAGAGCAAGCGACAAGGCGATTTTAACTTCCCGCCTCATCGACAGACCCCTGCGCCCGCTGTTTCCCAAGGGACTTTTCAACGACGTCGTGGTAATCGCAACCGCAATCTCGGTTGAGCCCGACGTAAGCCCCGAACCTCTTGCTATGATCGGTTCGTCGATCGCGCTTTCCATTTCCGATATCCCCTGGGCAGGACCCACGGGCTCGGTCGTCGTAGGGCTCGTTGACGGCAACTACGTCATCAACCCCAACGCGGAGGAGCGCGAGAAGAGCACGATTCATTTGAATCTTGCAGGCACGAAGGACGCGATCCTCATGATCGAGGCGGGCGCGGACGAAGTGACGAACGACGAAATGGTCGGCGCCATCATGTTCGGTCACAAGGAAATCAGCAAAATCTGCGAATTTATCGAGAAGGAGATCGTTCCCGCAATCGGCAAGCCGAAGAAGGAAATCGAGCTCTATCACGTTCCCGAAGAACTCGACAAGGACGTTCGCGCGTTCGCAGAAAAGAAAATCGAGTGGGCAATCGACACGACCGACAGAAAGGAACGCGAGGTTCGTTACGATCAGGTCGAGAAGGAAGCGCTCGAATATTTTGCTGAAAAATATCCCGAAAACAAGCGCGAAATCAAAGACAGTATCTACTATCTGAACAAAGAGAAGATCCGCGATAAGATTTTCAATAAGGGCATTCGTCCCGACGGAAGAGGACTGAAAGACGTTCGTCCTATCTGGTGCGAGAGAGGCGTTCTTCCCCGCGTACACGGCTCTGCAGTGTTCACGCGCGGACAAACCCAAACGCTGACCACCTGCACGCTCGATATGCTTGCGGCGGCGCAAAAATTAGAAGGACTTGACGAAGAGACGGCAAAGCGCTATATGCACCAATACAACTTCCCCGGCTACTGCACGGGCGAGGCGAAGGCGATCCGCGGCGCCGGCAGACGCGAAATCGGTCACGGCGCACTTGCAGAGCGCGCTCTCATTCCCGTTATCCCCTCCGAAGAGGACTTCCCTTACGCGATCCGCGTCGTAAACGATATTCTCTCGTCGAACGGTTCCTCGTCGATGGCTTCGGTCTGCGGCTCGACCATGGCGCTCATGGACGCAGGCGTGCCCATTAAGGCACCCGTCGCGGGCGTTGCAATGGGACTTATCAAGAATCAGGAAACGGGTGAATTCCGCGTGTTGACGGATATTCAGGGTCTCGAAGACTTCCTCGGCGATATGGACTTCAAGGTTGCGGGAACGCAAAAGGGCATTACCGCAATCCAGATGGATATCAAGATCAAGGGCATTTCCGAAGAAATCATGCACACCGCGATCAATCAGGCAAACGAGGGCAGACAGTTCATTCTGAACAAGATGCTCGAATGCGTGCCCGAGGTTGCGCCTACGCTTTCTAAGTACGCGCCCCGCATTATCTCCATTAAGATTGATCCCGAAAAGATCGGCGACGTCGTCGGCAAGCAGGGCAAGGTCATCAACTCGATCATTGCGGAGACGGGCGCGAAAATCGATATCGAAGAAGACGGCACCGTCTGCATCGCTTCCTTCGGCGACTACGAGGCGGCGGAACGCGCAAAGGCAATCATCGAGAGCATCGTACACGATCCCGAAGTGGGCGACAGATTCCTGGGAACGGTCGTTCGCATTCTTCCCAAAGTGGGCGCGTTCGTAGAGTTCGCTCCCAAGAAGGACGGTATGATCCACATTTCCAAGATGAGCGATAAGCGCATCGAGAGCGTAGAGGACGTGCTCCAAATCGGCGATATGGTAAAGGTTGAGATTATTAAAATCGGCGAAAAGGGTATCGATTTCAAGCTTCTTGAAAAAGTGCAGTAAAAGACATATTAAGAGCCGCGCAGTCAGCGCGGTTTTTTTTTCGTTAAAATTGTGTGAAATTGATAAGAACTTTACAAAAATCGTTTTCAATTTATCTTTTGCGTGGTATAATACGAATATAACAAAACACAAGGAGATAAAAAAATGAAAGAATTTAATATGCTCTGCAAAGAGGTCGAGAATCTGAACGTAATCGAATACGGTGCGATTCTTGCGGCGAAGTCGGCAAAGGTGTTGCCTGTGCTCAACGAGATCGGCGGAAGTAAGATAGACGGTGCAGCTATCTTTGCGCAGTTCATTTTAGGTGCGATCGCGGCGGACGGAAGACTTTCGGAAGAGGAGTATTTGATCGTCTATCCGCTGTTGCATACGTTCTTCGGGGACGAGCTTGATTACCGCGCTTGCAAAGCGGCTGTACGGTTTTTAAGACCCGAAAGCAGAGAGCTGAAAAAGGCGTTGGACGACATGGTGGACTTGTTCGGACTGTTCGACGAGGAGCTGAAAGACGATTTAATTTTCATCTGTCTGCTTATCTGCGCCGTTGACGGTAAAGTATCGTTAAAGGAAAAGAATTGGATCAAGAAATTGATTGCGTAATCGTGCATATTATTGTAATTTCGTATAGAAATGCGCCCACGGACATTTGTCCGCGGGCGCTAATATTTATGCTCTGTAAGTATTGCCGTCAAAGCCGAGGCTTATCAAAATCGCTCTGTTTACGCGCGACATGGTGGCGGGCGGAAGCTCGCCGATCCGCGACATCAGCCGTCTTTTATCGATCGTGCGTATCTGTTCCAAAAGAATGACCGAATCCTTTTGAAGTCCGTAGCCCAAGGGGAGTTCGATATGCGTGGGCAGCCTTGCCTTATGAATCTTACTCGTGACGGCCGCCGCAATCACGGTGGGTGAATACTTATTGCCCGTATCGTTCTGCACGACGAGAACGGGGCGTATTCCGCCCTGCTCGCTCCCCACGACGGGGCTTAAATCGGCATAGTAAAGTTCTCCGCGCTTGACTTCCATGGCTTCTCCTTTGTGAGCAAACTCCCTCCTTTCTATCGTATGTATCGGGGGAGTTTTTTGCTCATGCAAGTGATTGACAAAATCAGTATTTATTATGCAACCGATCGGAAAAATTTGGAAAGATTAAGTGACATTCCCTTCGATTTCGTGTATAATGAAGATATGAACGAAAGCAAGCGTATCGGCAACGCGGTGAGCGCGGTCGGAATATGTTTGAATTTTTTACTTGCAGCGGCGAAAATTATTTTCGGCGCGCTTTTCGGATTCGTTTCGATTATCGCGGACGGCGTGAACAATCTAAGCGATATGGGAAGCGGTATCGTTTCAATCGTCTCCTTTCGCATTGCCGCAAAGCCCGCGGACAAGGAACACCCCTACGGGCACCAGCGCGCGGAATATATCGCGTCGATGCTGATCGGCTTTTTGGTGCTTTTGATTGCCTTCGAGCTCGTTCGGGAATCGATCGAAAAAATTATCGCGTGGCAAATCGGCGACGTATCGCTTTGGGCGTTCGTGTTGCTTGCCGTCTCCGTCGGCGTAAAAGCCATCATGTTTATTATCTACCGCGTTGCGGCAAAGAAAACCCAATCCGACGTGCTTTCGGCCTCCGCCGTTGACAGTCTTTCGGACTGCATTGCAACGACTGCGGTCATCGTGGGAATGCTTATCTCCCGCTATGCGGGCGTTCCCTTCGACGGGATCGCGGGGCTTATCGTGGTCGCGTTTATCCTGTTCGAGGGAATCGGAATTATAAAAAAAGCGAGCTCACGCCTCTTGGGTCAGGCACCCGATCCCGAGCTTGTAAGCAAGGTTAAAGAGATTCTGCTCGGCGGCGAAGGGGTGCTCGGCGTGCACGATTTAAAGCTGTTCGGTTACGGCTCTCAAAAATTCTTTGCGACGGCGCATATCGAAATGGACGCAAAGCTTCCTTCCGATATCACGCACGCGCGAATCGATTTTCTCGAACGCAAGGTTCTATCGGAAACGCAGGTGGAGCTTACGGCGCACTTCGACCCCGTAGACCCTTCGGACGAGGAAGCGAAGGAGCTCGAAGAGCGTATCCGCGCGGCGGTGGAGGGTATGTACGAGGGTATGGATATTCACGACTTCCGCCTCATTCGGGGAGAGAAAAAGAAAATCGTCTTCGAGGTGGGCGTTCCCTTCGCGCTCAAAGCGAAGGACGAAGAGGTGGAATCTGCGATTCTTTCCGCCGTGAGGCTCTTGGGCGAAGCCGAAGCGGTCGTCACGGTTGAAAGGGAATAGCCGTCCAATACCTTATAAATGCTTGTAATTTGAACGAGAATATGTTATAATGAAATTTGTGGGTCGTGTTTTTGTGCACGCAGGAGAACGAATATGAAAATCGTCATAGACGCAATGGGTGGCGACAACGCCCCGCGGGAAATCATAAAGGGCGCAATCGCAGCGCTTAAAAAAAGAAAGGGCTTTTCGCTCGTCTTTACGGGCAACGAGGCGGTTATCGCAAAAGAGCTCTCTCTGTATTCCTACGATAAATCGCGCGTGCAAGTAAGGCACGCCTCCGAAGTGATTACGAACGACGAAGCTCCGACTTCTGCCGTCCGTGCAAAACGCGACAGCTCTCTCGTGGTTGGGTTGAAGACCTTGAAAGAGGATACGGAGGCGGGCGCGTTCATTTCGGCGGGCTCTACGGGCGCCTTGCTTACGGGCGGTATTATGTATATCGGGCGCATTTCGGGCGTGAAGCGCCCCGCGCTTTGCCCCGCGATTCCCAACGTGCACGGCGGTATTACGCTCCTGTGCGACGCGGGTGCGAATGCAGACTGCAAGAGCGAATTTCTTGCGCAGTTTGCGGTAATGGCGACGGCTTACGCAAAGGCGGCTTACCGTATGGACAACCCTAAGGTGGGACTTCTCAACAACGGGACGGAGGATCACAAGGGCGATATCATGCATCAGGAGGCGTTCGCGCTCTTAAAGGAGACGAGGGGAATCAACTTCGTCGGCAACGTCGAGGGACGTGATTTAATGTTCGGCGACTGCGATATCCTTGTCGCGGACGGATTCTCCGGAAACGTTGCGCTCAAATCCGTAGAAGGGTGCGGCAAGACGGTTGGGGCAATTCTTAAACAGGAATTTACCAAAGCGAAAATTCGGTATCTTATCGCAAGAAAGCAAATCAACGAAGTTAAAAATATTCTCGACTATAACCGCCACGGAGGCGCGATTCTTTTGGGACTGAAAAAGACGGTCGTTAAGGCGCACGGCTCCTCGAAGGCGTCCACGGTCACGGCGACCGTTTTACAAGCCGTAGACGCGGTGGAAGGGAGAACGGTCGAACACATTACGCAAATGCTGTTCGGTTCTATTGAAGAATAAGGAGCGTTTCCTATGAAGCCTTCCGAAGATTGGAACGAGCAAACGCCTTCCCTTGCGGAGAAAGCGCTCGGCTATACCTTTCAAAATAAATCGCTCTTAAAGCAGTGCTTTACGCACAAGTCGTTTGCAGACAACAATCACGAGCCCGACAACGAGCGGTTGGAATTTTTGGGCGACGCAGTGTTACAGCTTGCCGTGAGCGAATCGCTGTATCTCAAAGAGGACACGGACGAAGGGAGCATGACGGAGACGCGCAAGCGCTACGTTTCGCGCGAGGCGTTGACGCAGGCGGCGGAAAAGGCGGGAATCTTGAAATTTCTGCGCTACGCGGGCGGAGAAGATACGATCGGGGGCAAGACGCCTTCGAACCTCTTCGAGGCGGTCGTTGCGGGAATTTACCTTGATGGGGGAATGAACGCCGCACGCGCATTTTTGAAACGCTATCTCGAAGAGAGTGAATTTTGCAATTATAAATCTCTGTTGCAGGAGTACGTACAGGAGCGGGCAAAGCGCCCGCCCGAATACGCGATTCGCGAAACGGAGGACGGATACGGGTGCACGGTGCGTGCGCTCGGAAAAGAGGCGGAAGGGTTCGGAAAAAGCAAAAAACTTGCGGAAGTTTCCGCCGCAGAAAAATTACTGAAACTATTCAATGAGAGGACGGAATGAACTTTAAGGAAATAAGGCTCGTCGGCTTCAAATCCTTTGCGGATAAGACGAGCGTAAAACTTGACGACGGCGTTACCTGTATCGTAGGGCCGAACGGCTGCGGAAAGAGTAACGTCGCGGACGCGGTCAGATGGGTGCTCGGCGAGCAGTCGGCAAAGACCCTGCGCGGTTCGAGTATGCAGGACGTAATCTTCGGCGGAACGGAGTCCCGCCGCTCTCTCTCCTATTGCGAGGTCACGCTCGTATTTGACAATACCGCAAAGATTTTCGATTCCGAATTTACCGAAATCGAAATCACGCGTCGGCTGTACCGTTCGGGCGACAGCCAATACCTTATCAACCGCGAAGAATGCAGGTTGAGGGATATCGTCAACGTATTACATAGCGCGGGTATCGGTAAAGAGGGCTATTCCATTATCGGACAGGGCAAGGTCGAACAGATCATGAACGCCAAGCCCGAGGACAGGCGCGCCATCTTCGAAGAAGCGACGGGCGTTATGAAGTTCAAAGCGCAGCGCGGCGAAATCGAGAGAAAGCTTGCAAATATCAAAGAAAATCTCTCCATTCAATCGCAGAGAATGGACGAGGCGGAAGGTCAGCTCCGTCCCCTTGAAAAACAGGCGGGCACGGCGATCAAGTACCGCGAATATTCCGAACAGTTAAAATACGAAGAAGTGAACGCCTTCCTCGTGCGCTCCGATTCCTTCGCACAGGAGACGGACAAGCAGCGCGAGAAGATCCGCGAGGCGGAGGAAAAGCTCAAAGAGGTCGAAAACCGCCTTTCTCAGATAGACGCCACCGAGACGGAGAGTAGAGACAAAATTTTGGGTGCGGACGCACAGCTTAAAAACCTCAACGAAAAGCTGCGCCTCTTCGAAGTCGAGGTAGAGCACAAGAGCGGGGAGACGAGGGTCATCAACGAAAGGATAAATTCCTACCGCCGTGCAAGCCGCGCCGCTTCCGACGATATCGAATATTCCCTTCGCCGTACGGGCGAGATCGAGAGGATCACCCTCGAAAACGAGAAGAAGTCGGCGGAAAACGAGAAGCGCGCTCAGGAGATCGAAGAGAGATGCCTTCGTTTGAGCGAACGGCTTCGCGAGGCGGACGCGCACGTCGTTGCATACGAGCGCGTGACCGACGAAAAGCGCGCGAGCGAGTTGAGCTCCGTCGAGAACCTTGCAAATATCCGTATGAACGCGGGAAGCCTCTCCGCACAGCGCGACGCGGCGAGCGAGCGTATCGAAGAGGTGAAAGCCGCCATTCAAAAGGCGACCCTGCGCAAGGAGGAGTTCGAAACCGAGCTTCAAGCCTGCTTGGAGAAGAAGGGGGAGGTTGTTGCCTTCCTCGACAGCAAGGACGAAAAGGAAAAGGCGATCACCGAAGAGATTGCAGATCTGACCCGCTCCGAACAAAAGGTGACGGAGGAGATCGTTAACTGCAACACTTCGATTGCCAACTATAAAAACAACCTTGAATTTTTCACCAACCTCAAAAACCGTTTCGAGGGCTACCGCGAATCGGTCAGAAAGTTACAGCTTGCGGGCAAGGACGATCCCGAAATCGGCAAGCGTATCAAGGGCGCAATCGCGGATATTATCCGCTGCGACAGAAAGTACGAGGTCGCAATCGAAACGGCGTTCGGCGCGGCAATGCAGAACCTTGTGACGGCTACGGCGGACGACGCGCGGTATTTGATCGAATACTTAAAGAAGAACAACGGCGGTATCGTGACCTTCCTTCCCGTCGAGGTAATGCGTCCTCACGGCAATGCCCGCGAGATCAAAGAAGCGCTCAATGAATCGGGCGCACTGGGGCTTGCGGAGGATCTCGTAGAATACGATCCCTATTACGAAAACGTTATCAAAAACCTTTTGGGCAACACGCTCGTGGCGGATACGATATGGAGCGCGACGCAGATTTCGAAAAAGTATCCCCGTATGTTCAAGATCGTAACGCTTGACGGCGATACGATCGCGACGAGCGGCGCCATGACGGGCGGTTCGCGGCGCAAGGAGAGCGGAAATCTGCTTGCGGGCGAGCGCCATATCAAGGAATGCGAAGAGGGTATCGCACGTAAAGAGGCGGCGATCGTCAAATTTCAGGCTTCGCTTTCCGATTGCAGGAACGAATTGGAGAGCGCACGTGCAGAGCGCGAAAGACTGCGTTTGAGCGTGCAGGAGAATGCGGCGGAGTTCGCGGCGCTCTCCCAAAAAGAAAATTCGCTCACGTCTCTCTTGCAAGAGGCGGAGCGCGATAAGAACGAGTACGAAGCGCTTCTTTCACGGCTTACGCAACGCGTGGACGATTTGCAGAGCGAGGTTGCCTCGACTGCCGAGAACGAAGATTTGCTCAATAAGATTCGCGAAGAGGCGGCGGCGGAAGCAAGCGCGCGCGAGGCGGAAATTTCCAAGCTCCGTCAGGAGCGCGACGCCCTTCAAAGGGAATACAACGCCCTGCAAGTGGAGAAGGCGGCGCTCGTCTCTTCCCGTCAGGCGGACAGCGAAACGTCGCGCCGTTTGGAGCAGGAAAAGGTACAGCTTCTCAAAAAGATCGAGGAGAGCCGCGCGGCGATTTTACAAACGGACGTCATCATCGAGCAGTTGAAGCGGGAACAGGAAAAGGTCGCTCTTACGGAAGAGGAACAGCTCACCGTGGGTGCGCTCCGCGACCGCATTGCCGTGATCGAAGAGGAGAAGAAAACGGAGAACGCACGTCAGGCGCAGTTCCAGGAGGAAAAGCGCGTATTGCTTGCCCGTCAGATCACGCTCGGCGAGGACAGGCACGCCTGCGAGCTCGAAATTTCCAAATCGGAAACCACGCTCGAAAATATGCGCCTGCGCATCGACGAGGCTTACGGACTCTCCTACGAGAGCGCGAAGGAGCTCCGCGACGAGAATTACAATATCAAAGAATCGCAGACGAATATTACGAGTTTAAGGCACAAGATCGCGGCGCTCGGTCCCGTCAACCAGAACGCGGAAAAGGACTACGAAGATTTGTTAGAGCACTACAACGACATGAAGGCGCAGCGCGAGGACGTCGAGAAGGCGCTCAGCGATACCGAAACGGCGCTCGAACAGCTCAAAGAGACGATGCTCAAACAGTTCAACGAGGGCTTCGAGCAAATCAACGATAACTTTACGCACACCTTCCGCGAGCTCTTCGGCGGCGGAAGAGCGGAAATGCGGCTCGACTATACCGACTGCACCGACCCCTTGGACGCGGGTATCGAAATCGAGGCGTGTCCTCCCGGCAAAAAGCTCACGAAGATTTCCCTGCTTTCGGGCGGCGAACGCGCGTTCACCGCAATCGCCATTCTGTTTGCGATTTTGAAGAGCCGTCCCATGCCGTTCTGTATTCTCGACGAGATCGAGGCGGCGCTCGACGAAGCGAACGTAGACCGTTTTGCAAAATATTTAAAGAAGTTCTCGCAGGATACGCAGTTCATTGTGATCACGCACAGAAAGCCTACGATGAATCAGGCGGATACCCTCTTCGGTATTACGATGGAAGAAAAGGGTGTGAGCAAGCTCGTATCCGTGCGTCTCTCCGAAGTGGAAGAGCGCTTGGGCGGCGACACCGTTATTTAATTGAAAAGCGCGTTTTTAGAACGCGCTTTTGTAAAAAGGAGCATTATGGGTTTTTTCTCTAAAATCAAAGAAGCGTTAAAAAAGACGAAAGCAAACGTCGCGCACAAAATGCGCCAACTCTTTTTGAAGAATAAAATCGGCAACGAGTTTTACGACGAGCTCGAAGAGATTTTGATTTCGGCGGACGTCTCCGTGAGAACGGCGGAGGACGTCGTAGAAGAGGTCAAGGAAGAGGCGATCGGCAACAAAATCAAGGACGAACAGTACGTGACCGACCTTCTAAAAGATATTTTGGAGGACACGCTCAACGAGGCGGAGCTTCCCGAATTTCAATATCCTACGGTCATCATGTTCGTAGGCGTGAACGGCGTTGGTAAGACGACGACGATCGGAAAAGTTGCAAATTGGTTCGTAAAGCAGAAGAAGAGCGTAACGGTCGCGGCAGCGGATACCTTCCGCGCGGCGGCGGGCGATCAGTTAAATATTTGGGCGGATCGGGCAAAGGTCAGAATCGTCAAGCACGAAGAGGGGAGCGATCCCGCAGCAGTCATTTATGACGCGGTCTCTTCCGCAAAGGCGAAAAAGACGGACGTGGTTCTCGTCGATACCGCGGGCAGACTGCACGTAAAAGAAAACCTCATGAACGAGTTGAAGAAGATGGACAGAGTCGTGACAAGGGAATATCCTGAAGCGCAGTTCTTGAAGTTTTTGGTGCTCGACGCGACTACGGGACAGAACGCCGTCAATCAGGCGCGCGTATTCGACGAAGCGGTAGAGCTTGACGGAATCGTTTTGACCAAGCTCGACGGTACGGCAAAGGGCGGTTTCGTGTTCTCGCTTTGCAAGGAATTGCAAATCCCCGTCGTATTCGCAGGTGTGGGCGAAAAAATAGATGACTTAGAACTATTCAACGCAGAAGATTTTGTAGAAGGCTTTATTTAATAGGGTATATTGCGATATCCGAAGAAGAAAATAATTTTTTGCCTGTCGAGTAAAAATACTTGACAGGCTGTTTTTTTATCGTTATAATAGAGAGCACGGAGGAGGTTATGGCTGATTTACGTTTCAGACGGTTGTTGGACAGATACAGTCCGTTATTGACCGACATTCAGCGGGAAATCACCGACCTCTATTACAACTACGATTTATCGCTTGCGGAAATTGCAGAAGAAAAGGGGTGCTCCCGTCAGAGCGTTTCGGACTGCCTTGCAAAGTGCCGCAAAAAGATAGAATGGTACGAAGAAAAACTTCACGCGGAAGAATCGATTGCGGGCGCTATGGAAGCGCTTGAAGGGTTCGGAAAAAAGTATCCCGAACACGAAGCGGAAATCGAAAAAATCGTTCGGCTCTTGAAAAACGGAAATCAAGGAGAGTAAGCCATGGCGTTGTTTTCATCGCTCTCGGAGCGGCTCAACCACATATTCAGCAAGCTCACGAAGCGCGGAAAATTGACCGAGCTCGAAATTCGCACGGCTATGCGCGAAGTCCGCATTGCGCTCTTGGAAGCCGACGTCAATATCGGCGTTGCAAAGCAGTTCATTGCCGAGGTTTCCGAAAAGGCGGTGGGTGAAAAGATTCTCGAATCGCTCAACCCCGCGCAACAGGTCATTAAAGTCGTCAACGAAGAATTGATCGCGCTCATGGGTTCGGGAAATGCAAAGCTTGAAGTTTCCCCCAAGCCTCCCACGGTCATTATGATGTGCGGGCTTCAAGGCGCAGGCAAGACGACTCTTTGCGGAAAGCTTGCCTTACAGCTCAAAAAGCAGGGAAAGAAGCCTTTGCTCGTTGCGTGCGATATCTACCGTCCCGCGGCAATCGAACAGCTCAAAGTCGTCGGCGGCAAAGCGGATACCGAAGTATTCGACAAGGGCACGCAGGCACCTCCTAAGACCGCAAAACAGGCGGTTGAGTATGCAAAGAAGATGGGTTACGACACCGTCGTCATCGATACGGCGGGGCGGCTTCATATCGACGACGCGCTCATGAAAGAGCTCGAAGAAATCAAGAAGGAAGTCGAAGTCACCGAAATTCTTTTGACTGTCGACGCAATGACGGGTCAGGACGCCGTAACGGTTGCGCGCACCTTCAACGAACGGCTCGATATCACGGGCGTGATTTTAACCAAGCTCGACGGCGATACGCGCGGCGGCGCGTGCCTTTCGATAAAGGCTGTCACGGGCAAACCCATTAAGTTTATCGGCGTGGGGGAAAAGCTTACCGACCTCGAACCCTTCTATCCCGACCGTATGGCTTCGCGAATCCTTGGCATGGGGGACGTGCTGTCGCTCATCGAGAAGGCGCAGGAAGCGGTCAGCGAAAAGCAGGCGAAGGAACTCGAACGCAAAATGCGCGACGCAAGCTTTACCTTAACCGATTACCTCGATCAGTTCGAGGCGCTCAAAAAAATGGGCGGCGCGGGTGCGCTCGCTTCCATGCTCCCCGGCATGGGCAAAATGAAAATCAACGAAGCGGATATCGACGAAAAGAGGATCGAACGCATGAAGGCGATCATTCTCTCCATGACTCCCAAGGAAAGGGAAAACCCGCAGATCATCAACTCGTCGAGAAAGCGCAGGATCGCCCTCGGCTCGGGCGCCAACGTGCAGGAAATCAATAAGCTCTTAAAGCAGTTTTCCGATACGAAGGAGCTTATGAAGCGCATGAAGAGCGGCAAGGGAAAAATGAGACTGCCCTTTTAATTAAGTAATTCGCGGCAAAGCCGCAAACGTAAATATTTTTTTCGGAGGATAAAAAAATGGTAAAAATGAGACTTGTTAGACTCGGCGACAAAAAGTCCCCTGTCTACCGTATCGTCGTCGTAGACGCACGCAAAGCAGCAACGGGTGAGTATATCGAGAAAGTCGGTTACTACGATCCCAAGAGCACGCCCGTAACCCTTACAATCGACGCTGACAAGGCGAAAGATTGGCTTGCAAAGGGCGTTCAACCCACCGAGACGGTGAAGAGCCTCTTGGTGCAGGCGGGCGTTATCGAAAAGCCCACCAAGCTCAGCGCGCCCAAGACCAAAGGCAAAAAGAAAAAGAAGTAATTCTTTGTTCTTTTTGAGGAGGTATCATTGTGCTTGATTTAATTAAGTATATCGTCGAACAATTCGCCGAGGACAAAGCGAGTATCGAATACAAGACGGAAGAGACGGACGACGCAATCACCGTAACCGTTCTTCTTGCCGATTCGGATATGGGCAAAGTCATCGGAAAGCAGGGTAAAATCGCAAAGGCGCTCCGCACGATCGTGCGCAACGCCACCCCCGCCGGCTCTAAGAAGTATAACGTAGAGATCAAGGAAAAAAGCGCGGAATAATTTAAAATAAAAAAGGCGGACTTCTTTTGAAGTCCGCTTTTTTCTGTATTGTATTTAAATTACGTATTTAGGATCGCTTGCGGCGCCGTCGAGTTCCTTTTTCTGTTTTTCGTAGCCGTTCTTACCCAACAGAGCGAAGGTCGCTTTTTTGCCCGCTTCCACGCCGGGTTGGTTGTAGGTGTCTACGTCGAGCATTGCGCCCGCATAAGCCGTCTGCAATTCGAAGAAGTAGAGGAGCTGACCCAAAGTGAATTCGTTGACTTCGGGAAGGGAGATCGTATAGTTAAGTCTTCCCGCCTTCGTGAGCGCGTAGGCGGTCGCCTTGTTCTCCGCCTGAATGAGCTCTTCCATGGTGTGCCCGCCGAGGAAGCCTACGTCGGGAATGTTCTCGCAGCCTTCGGGAATGGGGTAGGGGGTCGCGTACTTATCCACCGAGAGGAAGGTTACGATTTTGTCGTAAGGACCTTCGGTATACAGCTGCACCTGCGAGTGCTGGTCGGTAACGCCGAGCGCCTTGACGGGGGTCTGACCCACGTTGCAAGGCTTGCCCTTTAAGGTCACGTTCTTGCCGAGGGATTCCGCCCAAAGCTGTGCGTACCAATCGGAAACGTAGCGGAGGTTATCGGAATAGGGCATCATAACGCCTACGTTCTTGCCGTCCTTCATTGCCGCGTATTGAAGCACTGCGGAAAGAAGTGCGGGGTTCGCTCTGAAATCGTTCGACTTGCAAAGTTCGTCCATGTAAGCGGCGCCTTCGAGCATTGCCTTGATATCGACGCCGAGCACCGCTGCGGGAAGAAGTCCCACGGGGCAGAGCTCGGAAAATCTTCCGCCTACGCCGTCGGGAAGGATATAAGATTTGACTCCGCCGAGCTCGTTCGAGATTTTAACGAGATTTCCGCGCGCCGCGTCCGTCGTAAAGATGAGGTGTTCCTTTAAGTCTGCGCCCGCCTTTTTGAGCAAATCCGAAATCACAAGATACTGCGTCATCGTTTCGCTCGTCGCGCCCGATTTGGAGATTACGTTGAAGCAGGTCGTCTTTACGTCGATCACGTCTAAAAGCGCCTGCATTCTTACGGGGTCTACGTTGTCCTCTACGAAGAAGCGGGGGCCGTTTCTCTTTTCTTTGGGAAGGTCGTTATAGCGAAGGTGGCAAAGAGCGTTGAACGCCATCGTGGGACCCAACGCGCTGCCGCCGATTCCGAGCACGACGAAGTTTTCGAACTTCTCGCGCACGTTCTTTGCGGTTTCAAGGATATCCGCTACGATTTCGTCCTGATTATAGGGGAGCTCCGTCCAACCCATAAAGAGCTCGTCTTTGCCGCGGTTTTCGGCAACGTAGGCGTGAGCCTTTTCGGCAAGCGGTTTCAGCTTATCGAGCTGTTTTGCGGAATAGCCCTTTTTGCCGAGATATTTGTCCGTCGCGTTGGTGTAGTCTACGCGAAGGCGCAGAGCTTTTTTGAGTTCGTCGTTAAGATTCATAAAACTAATTCCTCCGAATGGAAATGATTAGCATTATTTTATCACAATTCAAAGAGAAGTGCAACAGTTCGTCTATAAAAATTTACTTATGCGCCCGCGCTTTTTTTCGAAACGGAAGCTTTTTGGGGAGAAACCGCTTGAAGAATGCCTTAAAGTCAAAGAGCTTCAATGCCCACATAAGCAGCGCTTCCAAACCGAACATAACGATCAAGATGATGACCGTGGCGGGGACGTAGCTCATGACGGGCATTAAAAGGTATTTGAGTCCGTAGCCCGCCGCCGCAACGGGGACGGCGGCAAGGATAAGCTTGAAGCAATACTTTACCGAACCGAGCTTTCCCGTGCGTTTTCTCAAAAGAATTAAAGAGCATACGGAGACGAGGAGATAATCGAGCGCCATGCCTAAGACGAGTGCGCCGCTACCCAAATATTTGGGCAGGAACCACACCGAGAGGAGCATAACGGCGGAGCCCGCCAAAAAGAAGCAGAGCGTCTGTTTTTCGCAGCCGATCGAATTGAGCATACTCGTCGTAATCATGGAAATGCTCATGGGGATCAAAATAAACGCGCTGTAAGCAATCAGCTTTCCGCTCTCTGCGTCCGAGAAGAGGAAAATTCCCACGCTCTCCCCGCAGACGAGGAAGAGCGGAATCAACATAGATGCAGTCAAAAGCGTAATATTCATCGACTTTTTGACGAGAGAAGCGACCTTTTCTTTTTCCTTCTTATAGTAGTTTTCCGCAAGCTCGGGAACAAGCACGAGGGCAATCGAACCGATCAGGGTGGAGGGGAGCATTAAAACGGGCATGACCATGCCGAACACGACGCCGTATTCGCTCATGGCGCGGGCTTGGGACACGCCTGAGGCAATCAAACGCATGGGGAAGAGCACGGAGATGAGCGAGGTGATAAGCGACGAGGTTGCCCGCATAGAGGTGACGGGCAGGGAAGATTTTAGCATAGGCACGAATTCCTTCTTCGGAGAGGTGAATTTCCCGCCCTTGATAAAATAATAGACGAGTGCGACCACGAAGGAGAGGAAGTGGGAAACGAATACGGCAATCGCCGCTTTGTTTACGTTCGGAATGGAGGAGGGCACGACGAGAATCAAAATGATACCGATCGTGATCATGCTGATTTCTTCGAAGAGTTCCACGGTGGAATAAGCGAAGAAACGGCGGTTGCCCCAAAAGCTCCCGCGAATGACCGTGTAGAGCGCGGTGAACGACAGCCCGAATAGGAGAATATAAAAGAGGTCTGCGCTTCTCGGATCTGCAAATATCTGCGAGAAGGGATCGCGGATAGCAAAGAGAAGAATGGTGATGGGCAAGCTGAACATTAAGGCGATCAGAACGGCGGCGGAGGTCGCGGCGTGCCCCTTCTTCGGCGTATTAGCGGCGCGGTGCTTTGAAATGGTGCGCGAGAGGGTTACGGGTAGTCCGCTTGCCGAGATCGTTAAAAATACCGAATAGACGGTAAGCGCAACCTGATATACGCCCAAGCCCTCCGCGCCGAGCGTGCGCGAGAGGATAATTCGGTATAAAAAGCCCAAGAAATGTTCGAACGCCGTAAATACGGTGACGAGAGCGGTAGTCTTGTACAAATTCTGCATAAGGTATTTTATTCGGAGAGGTCACCTTTTTATGTGCGTGCGCATAGCATGGCGTGTGAAACTTTTGTTAAAAGACAGCGTAACTTACCGCGTGAAAAAGGGGCAGACCCTCAAAGACGTTGCCGAAGCGTTTTCGCTTCCCTGTCGCTTAATAGCGACCTTTAACGGTTTAACGGAGGAGGTGCGGGAAGGGGAAGTCCTTTTTATTCCCGAACGGCAAGGAAATCTTTATACCGTGCGCGGCGGCGAGAGCAAAACGCTTTTGTGCGGAAGCGGGGAAGCGTTCACAAAAAAGAACGGCACGAATTGCCTTTACCCCACGCAGAAAATTATTTTATAATGCCGCGCAAAGCACATTCTGGAACAAAGTTCAAAGCTATATCATATTATTTAATAAGAACAATAAGCGTTCTTTTACGGAGGTAACAAATGTCATTTTTTTCCAATTTTTCTTCGGATCGTTGTCCGGGGACGATTTCGGGCAATCCGTTGAGCGGGCTCTGCGAAAAGGTTTGCATTCAGGCGGAAAAGATTTTTGACGCGGGCATCATTCAAACGCGTCTCGAAAATTACAGCGCGGCGATCGAAAACGCCGTACCGGAAAATCCTACATATCCGCTTACCTTTATCAGTGCGCGTTCACTCTCTTCGGAAGGGGTCGTTTCGAACCTCAACGTAGAGCGTCAGGCGGACGGCCCTTGCGCGCGCGTGCAGGCAACCGTTACGATTCCCATTGAAATCGTCTACGTCGACGCGAACGGCGTAGAGGGGAAGGCGACGAGCAGCATCGTCATGAACGAGGACGTTCTTCTCTTCGTTCCTTGCGCTTCCGTCATGCCCTACACGGTCACGGCGTCGGTATCGAGCATTTCGCCCGAGGGCGTTTGGAATGCGGATACGTCTACGTTCTCTTTGAGCGCGTGCGTAACCGTCATTCTCAAAGTCGCTATGCAGGTCGAGCTTCTCATTCCCAGCTACGGTTACAGCGCGATCCCGCCCGCACAGGAATACTCGCAGGAAGTATGTTCGGGTTTCTTCGAACTTCCCTTGTATCCTCAGGGCAGGAATTGCAGTAAAAAGTAACGACAAAAAAAGACCCGCTTTGGCGGGTCTTTTTTTTCCGCGTCCTCTGAACTTCGCTATACTGTGTTACTTCGCTACGCTCGTAATCACCCAAGGTGGGCAATAGTAAGGTGACCGAACTCCGCTTTTCTCGGGTCATTTACGTCTTAGTAAACTCCCCCTCGAAAATGCTCGTTCTCCTTGTCTTGCTCGTTCATAGAACGCGGCGTTTTGCTTTACCAAAAAACGGAGGTCTATTTTGATTAACGATAATATTCTTCAAGCAATCGGCGGTACGCCCTTGATTCGACTTAATCGCATGACGGGCGAAGAGGACGCGGAAATTCTCGTCAAGTTCGAGGGGCTCAACGTGGGCGGTTCGATCAAGACGAGAACGGCTTACGCCATGCTTCAAGCGGCGGAAAGAGAGGGGCTTATTCAAGAAGGGTCTCTCATTGTGGAGCCCACGAGCGGAAATCAGGGAATCGGTCTTGCTCTCGTAGGCGCTGTAAAAGGGTATAAGACGGTTATCGTCATGCCCGATTCCGTAAGCGTGGAACGCAGAAAGCTGATTAAAGCGTACGGCGCAAAAGTAGTGCTCGTGCACGATAAGGGGAATATCGGCGAGTGTATCGAAAAGTGCATTCAAAAGGCGGAAGAGATCGCAAGGAGCACGAAGGGCGCGTTCATGCCCCAGCAGTTTGAAAACGAGAATAATCCGCTCGTTCACAGGCAAGAGACCGCGCAGGAAATTTTGAACGATATTGACGGGCGTATCGACGGGTTTGTGAGCGGGATCGGCACGGGCGGCACGATCACGGGAATCGGCGAAGCACTCAAAGAGAAATATCCCGATATGACGGTTTGGGCGGTAGAACCCGAAAATGCGGCGATCCTTGCGGGCGGCACGGTGGGCGCGCATATCCAAATGGGAATCGGCGACGGACTCGTTCCGCCCGTTCTCAACAAAAATATTTACGACGATATCTGTATCATTTCTGACGAAGAGGCGATCTCCACGACGCGGGAGCTTGCCCGTAAAGAGGGGCTCTTGTGCGGAATTACGGGCGGAACGAACGTTGCCGCCGCGCGTTCCCTTGCAAAAAAACTCGGCAGAGGGAAGCGGGTGGTCACCGTCCTTCCCGATACTGCCGAACGTTATTTTTCTACGCCGTTATTCGAAGGCATTTAATTGGGTTTTGAAGTTAAAATCGTCTTGTAATCGGTGTAAACCACAAACCCCGGTTTGGACTTCGGGGGCTTTTTAACGAACTTGATTTCGCAGTAATCGACGGGGACTTTGTCACCCTTGCCGTCCGAGTACTGCGCGCAGATCTCTGCGGCAAACAGGAGCACTTCGTCGGGAACCTTTTTCCCTTCCGTCTTAATGACGACGTGGCAGGAGTGGTATGCCTTTGCGTGCAGCCAGATATCGTCGGGTTTCGAGGAGCGTACGAGCTTGTCGTTCTCCATATTGTTCCTGCCCGCTAAGATTCGGAAGTCGCCCTTTTCGAAGCTGCGGAAGGGGGTGTTCGTCTCTTTTTTCTTTTTAGTGTTCTGCACTTTGAGAAGTCCCGCCGAAATAAGTTCCTCTTCGAGGGCGGTCAAATCTTCTTTATCCTTTGCAAATTCCGCGGCGGCGGAAAGCGATTCGAGGTATTGAAGCTCGCTCTTCGTCTCCTCCTCCTGCGGGGCAAGTACTTCGAGCGTGCGCTTTTCCTTGCGGTATTTTTTGAAATAGCTCTGCGCGTTCTCGGAAGGCGTTTTCGTGGGGTCGAGTGCGATTTTGACCGTGCCGCCCTCGTAGAAGTTTTCTATTTCCACGCCGCGCGAGCCCTTTTCGATTTTCCAAAGATTTGCAGTTAAAAGCTCGCCCTTGATGCGGTCAAGCTCCGCATCCTTGCAGTCGCTCTGTTTTTGTAAAATCTGCGCAAGCCGCTTTTCCTGTTTTTTGACTCCCGAATGCACGGCGGCGCTCAGCTTTCTTTTGATTGCGGCGATTTCCTTTTCTTTGCCTTTTCTTCCGTAGAAATACGCCTGCGCCGCGCTCAAAGTGGGGAAGAGGGTCGCGCCGTCCTCAAAGCGGGCAAAGAAGTCCCGCTCGTTCACGCAGGCGGTGATTTCGTTTGAAAAGAGATAGTCGTAGACGTGTTTTGCAAAAATTCCCTCTCCGTCGTACCACTTTACGATATTCTCCGCCGTAACGGGTGCGATTCCGCGCACGTGTTTGAAGAGGAATTCGGCAAGATTATCCCGCGGAGCGTCCTTTAAAAGAGTAAAGAGTGCGGGATAGTCTGTGGGATCGACTTTGTCCTGCGGTTCGGGGAACTCGTATTTCGCGCCCGAAAAGATGAGCCGCTTGCAGTTTTCGCCGATCGTGGTCGTTTTGAGCGCACCCAGGATAACGCCGTTTTCCGTTAAAACCAAGTTCGAATACTTGCCCATGATTTCGGCGTATAGAATTTTTTCGGTAGACGAAAAGTCGGAAACGCAGAAGAAGCGGAAAGCGAGAATACGTTCGAAGCCCACGAGCGAAACCTCTTTGAGCTCCGCATTCAGAAGGTGCTTTCTGAGCAGCATACAAAAGTTAGGCGCTACGGCGGGGTTCTCCTTGACTGCTTCCGAAAAGTAAACGCCGCAGTCCGAAGCGTTTACGTTGAGTGTAAGTTTTAAAACCTGCTTGCCCGTGTATATAAGGAAAGTGATCTCCTCGCGTTCGGGCTGGTTGATTTTATTGATCTTGCCCCCGACGAGCGTGGAATTAAGCTCCCGCGCATTGAGGCGAAGGGTAAATGCGTCCTGCGGCATACGACACCTTTTGGGAAAAAATTTAATTGTACGGCGATAAATTCCACCGCACGAATTAATTATAACCGAAAAAAATCAATTTGTAAATAAAAACGCTTTCCTTTTGAATTGCTTTATGTTAAAATAAAAGTTGCAGGATTATATCCTCATAGAAAAAAGAAACAAATTTCAGGAGATATTTTATGAAGTACCAAACAGCACCCGCAGAAAAAAGCACGGTCAAAGTGACCATGACGTTCGACGCCGCAGAATGGGCGGAAGCGAACAACCAGGCTTACCTCAAAAACAGAAAGAAGTACGCCGTCAACGGATTCAGAAAGGGAAAGGTGCCCAAGCACGTTCTCGAAACCTTCTATGGCAAGGGACTGTTCTATGAGGACGCGCTCAATTTGCTCTATGCGCAGCATTACGGCGAGGTGCTCGAAAAGGAGAAGGATAAATTTACCGCAGTGGGCGATCCTTCGCTTGCGGTGGACGATATCACGGACGAGAAAGTCGTGCTCGTTGCGACGATTCCCGTAAAACCCGAAGTCAAGATCGAGAAGTATAAGGGTATAAAAATCAAGAAGGTTGAGTATACTGTTACGGACGCCGACGTCGAAAAGGAAATCGAGAATTCGAGAACCCGTCTTGCGGAGAAGGTAGACGTCACCGACAGGGCGGCTCAAAACGGCGATACCGTCAACATCGACTTCGTAGGCAAGGCGGACGGAAAAGAGTTCGAAGGCGGCTCTGCCGAGAAGTACGATTTAACGCTCGGCTCGGGCGCGTTCATTGCGAGCTTCGAGGAGCAGGTCGTCGGCATGAAGATCGGCGAAACGAAGGACATCAACGTCACTTTCCCCCAGGACTATCAGGCGGAGAGCCTCAAAGGCAAGCCTGCGGTGTTCACCGTGACCCTTCATAAGATCACGGGCAAAAAGCTTCCCGAGCTCAACGAAGAGTTCGCAAAGAAGATGGGAAGCGACAGCGTAGAGGCTTACCGCGCAAAGGTCAAGGAGCGCCTTGAAACGAGTGCGAAGTCCAAGAGCCGCAACGAGACGGAATATTCCATTCTTTCCGAGATCGCAAAGGGCGCTACGGCGGAAATTCCCGAAGCAATGATCGACGCGCAGGAAGATTATTCTATGCGCAACATGGAATACAACCTCATGTATCAGGGCGTGAAGCTCGACGACTATTTGAGCTATATCGGCTCCACCCGCGAAGAGTACAAAAAGAACTTCGAGGAAGAAGCGAAGAGCACCGTCCTTCAACAGCTCGTGCTTGAAAAAATTATCGAGCTTGAAAAGATCACCGCGACGGAAAAGGAAATCGACGCGAAGATTGAAGAGCAGGCAAAGAGCGTGGGCAAGAGCGCAGAGGAATACAAAAAGACGATCGATCCCCGTCAGAGAGATTATATCGAAAACGATATCAAGGTCACCAAGGCGTTCGAGTTCTTAGAGAAGAACAACGAAATGTATACCGAATCCGCCGAGAAACCTGCGGCGGCTAAAAAGACGACGGCAAAGAAAACGACCGAAGAGAAGCCCGCTGCGGAAAAGAAGACGACTGCAAAGAAGACTTCCGAAGAGAAGCCTGCTGCGGCAAAGAAAGAGACCGCTGAAAAACCTAAGACGACTGCAAAGAAAGCGGCGGCGCCCAAGACGACCGCCAAAAAGAAGGAGAACTGAAAATGAATGAAAAGAACGTTCTGATTCCTTACGTCGTTGAAAGGACTTCGGGCGGAGAGAGAAGCTACGACCTTTACTCCCGTCTCTTGGAGGACAGAATCATATTTTTGAGCGGTGAAATCGACGACGCGGTTGCAAATACCGTCGTGGCGCAGCTCATCTACCTCGAAGGCAAAGACCCCGGAAAGGATATCAGCCTCTACATCAACAGCCCCGGCGGCTCTGTCTCTGCGGGCATGGCGATCTACGATACCATGAATTATATCAAGTGCGACGTTTCTACGATCTGCGTAGGACTTGCGGCTTCGATGGGCGCGTTCCTCTTGGCGGCAGGCGCGAAGGGGAAGCGTTACGCGCTTAAAAACAGCGAGATCATGATCCACCAGCCCTTGGGCGGCGCGCAGGGTCAGGCGAGCGACATTAAGATTCAGGCGGAGCACATTTTAAGAATCAAGTCGAAGATGAATAAAATTTTAGCCGCGAACACGGGAAAACCCGTCGAGGTCGTGGAACGCGACACGGACAGAGATAACTATCTCTCTGCCGACGAAGCGCAGGAATACGGACTGATCGATAAAGTATACGATAAGAGATAATTTTTGAAACCGCTTGATTAGTTAGGAGATTGAATAACCTTATGGCAAAATACGAACAATACTGTTCCTTCTGCGGAAAAGAGAAGGCAAAAACCAAAAAACTGATTGCGGGTCCCGACGGAATTTTTATCTGTGACGAGTGCGTAGGGCTCTGTAACGATATGTTGCAGAAAATGCCCTCGACCGAGTCGGTAGAGCCCGTCGAGCTCAAAAAGCCTGCCGAAATCAAGGCGGAGCTCGATCAGTATATTATCGGGCAGGATAAGGCGAAAAAGGTTCTCTCCGTGGCGGTGTATAACCACTACAAGCGTATCAACGCGCTTGCGGCGGGCGGTTCCGACAAAGACGACGTGGAAATCGAGAAGAGCAACATTCTGCTCTTGGGACCTACGGGAAGCGGTAAAACGTTGCTTGCGCGTACGCTCGCTAAAATTCTGAACGTACCGTTCGCAACGAGCGACGCGACGACCTTGACCGAGGCGGGCTACGTCGGCGAGGACGTCGAGAATATCTTACTCAAACTCATTCAGAACGCCGACTACGATATCGAAAAGGCGCAGCGTGGCATTATCTATATCGACGAAATCGACAAAATTGCAAGAAAGGGCGAGAACGTTTCGATTACCCGCGACGTATCGGGCGAGGGCGTTCAGCAGGCGCTTTTGAAGATCATCGAGAGCACGACGGCAAACGTGCCTCCGCAGGGCGGCAGAAAGCACCCTCAGCAGGATTGTATGCGCATCGACACGACGAACATTCTCTTTATTTGCGGCGGGGCGTTCGTAGGACTTGATAAGATCGTCAGCGCAAGAAAGGACGATTCGGGCTTAGGCTTCGGCGGAACGGTGAAGCTCGGCTCGAACGAAGTGGACTATACGCTCCTTGACGACGTGAAGCCGCAGGATCTGACGAAATTTGGTCTCATTCCCGAATTCGTAGGTCGTATTCCCATTACGGTGAGCTTGCAGGCGCTCGACGAAGAGGCGCTCGTGAATATTCTCACGCGCCCGAGAAACGCCATTATCAAGCAGTATCAGAAGCTCGTAGGGCTTGACGGCGTAAAGCTTACGGTCGAGGAGGACGCGGTGCGCGAAATCGCAAATACCGCGATCCGCTTAAAGACGGGCGCGAGGGGACTGAGGACGATTATCGAAAGTCTTATGACGGACGTCATGTACGACATTCCTTCGGTGAAGGACGTCGAGGAAGTCATTATCACCAAGGACTGCGTAGACAAGGGAGAAAAACCCAAGCTCGTGCACAAGAAAACGGCGTAAATTAAAATAATAAAAAAGCACCCCTTCGGGTGCTTTTTCTCTTGCCGTGCAGAGCAAAATTTACGTTAGTCTTCCTGTAACAGGAAGTAAGTCGTTGTCTTGATGCCTGCGGCTTTCGTTTCGCTTAGGATTGCGCCGCCGGTTACCTTATACGTCAAGGTAGTACCGTTCGCGGTAAGCGTAAGCGTAGCGCCGTTTTGCGTATAAGTTCCAGATGCAGAGTTTCCGACGGTCATCGTAAATCCGCCGTTATTGTCGAATACGATCGTTGCGCCCTGATATGCGGCTTTCATCGATTGGAGCGCCTCTTCTGCCTGCATTCTTTCTTCGTATCCAACCGTGTCGTCAAACTGAAGCACGGCGTCGTCATATACGTAAGTTTTTCCTGCAACGTCGTCTACGGGGCTCGTAATGTGACCTATATCTTCTACAACTGCTTTGTAGGTGAGTGTAGATTCCACGCCCTCATTCTTCATGGTGATCTTAATGCTGTTGCTCGTAACCTTTGCCGTCAGGTCTTCGCCGGCCATGTTCATAGTCAGCTTGTTGCCGCTCTGCGTATAAGTACTGCTATTGGAAGCTCCCATCATCGTCATGGTGTAGGTCGTTTCATCGTCGAACGAAAGAGTAGATTCCGCATATAAGTTATTAAGCCATGCTTCCGCCAAAGCTTTTTCTTCGCCGGAGGCGCCTTTGGTAATTTGTGCTTTCTCGAAAACGTAGGTCTTTCCCGCAACGGGGTCGGCGTTATCTCCGCAGGCGACGAGCCCGATAAGGCATGCAATCGCGGCGATGAGTGCAAGAAGTGTGGTGACAAATCTTTTTTTCATTTTCTTTCTCCTTAATATAATAAAAAAAGTGTGCTTTCAAACCGGAAACACACTGCACCGCATCTCCGATTTGTCACCACACAAATGATACCGAATATTCGAAAAAAGGTATAAAGAGATACACAATGCCGATTGCTTGTGACCCTTTCTCGAACATTCTTATCTTGTGTGGTGCGATTAGTATATCATATTTAAAATGAATTATCAAGCAATTTTAAAAGTACGTTAAAACTGCTAACAGGTGCGAGGGGACTGAGGATAATCATTGAAAGCCACGTGATTGACGTCGAGGAAGTCATTATCACAAAGGACGGCGTAGACAAGGGTGAAAAACCCAAGCTCGTGCATAAGAAAACGGCGTAAATTGAAATAATAAAAAAGCACCCGTTCGGGTGCTTTTCTTTTTGTTTGCGGTGCAGCGCAGATGTTTTTGCGTATCGGTTTACTCTGCCGCAACCAGTTTGTAGATTATTTTAAGACCCAAACCGTTCTGCGTGCCGCTCATCGTAACGGTATCTCCGGAAACTTTTATCTTCTGATCTTCACCGGAGAGCGTTGCCGTAATGGTGCTGCCGCTCTGCTTATAAGTTCCGCTTTGGGACGCTCCCTGGTTCGTGATCGTGAACGTTTCTTCGTCAAACGAAATGGTCGATCCCGCCATTAAAGCATTAAGCATAGTCTCTGCCGCAGCTTTTTCGTCGCCGGAGGCGCCTTTGGTAATTTGCACTTTCTCGAAAGTGTAGGTCTTTCCCGCAACGGGGTCAGCGTTATCTCCGCAGGCGACGAGCCCGATAAGGCACGCGATCGCAGCGATGAGCGCAAGAAGTGTGGTGACAAATCTTTTTTTCATTTTGTTATCTCTCCTAAAAAAATAAAGTGTGTTTCCAAACCGGAAACACACTGCACTGCATCTCCGATTTGTCACCACACAAATGATACCGAATATTCGAAAAAAGGTATAAAGAGATACACAATGCCGATTGCTTGTGACCTTTTCTCGAACGTTCTTATCTTGTGTGGTGAAATCAGTATATCATATTTAAAATAAATTATCAAGCGATTTTTAAAAGTATGCTAAAACTGCTAAAATGATAATAATAAGCTTGTTTTTGTGCAGTATGTCTTAAAATAAAAGGCAATATTTCTTAAAATTTGTGCAAACTGCACAAAAACATAGGTGATATTTGTTAGGTTTGTCTATTGATTTTTTCAGAAAAACAATATATAATAGAAACAACGAAAATTCGGAGGAAAATTATGTCAGGTCTTTTACTCAAAGGCATTAACAAAGTTTATCCCGGCGGCAACCAGGCAGTGTTCAACTTCTGCCTCGACATTCGGGATAAAGAGTTCATCGTATTCGTCGGACCTTCCGGCTGCGGTAAGTCCACGACGCTGCGTATGATCGCAGGTCTCGAAGAAATTTCTTCGGGCGAACTTTATATCGACGGCAAACTCGTCAACGACGTCGTTCCCAAGGACAGAGATATCGCGATGGTATTCCAGAACTACGCGCTCTATCCCCACATGTCCGTTTACGACAACATGGCGTTCGGCTTGAAACTCAGAAAAGTTCCCAAGGACGTTATCGACGAAAAGGTCAAAGCTGCGGCAGACATTCTCGGTATCAGAGATTACCTCTCCCGTAAGCCCAAGGCTCTTTCTGGTGGTCAGCGTCAGCGTGTTGCACTCGGACGCACGATCGTGCGTGAACCCAAAGTATTCCTTCTCGACGAGCCTCTGTCCAACTTGGACGCAAAGCTCCGTGCACAGATGCGTACGGAAATTAGTAAGCTCCACGTTCGTCTTGCTACTACGTTCATTTACGTTACGCATGACCAGATCGAGGCTATGACGATGGGTACGCGTATCGTCGTTATGAAAGACGGTTTCATGCAGCAGGTCGATACCCCTCAGAACCTCTACGATTACCCGATCAACCTCTTCGTTGCAGGCTTCATCGGAACCCCTCAAATGAACTTCTTCAAGAATTCCACCATTACCGAAGAGGGCGGAAAGGTTTACGTCAACTTCATCGGCGGAAACAAGATTCTCCTTCCCAAGACGGTTGTAAACCGTATTAAGAACCTCGAAGAATATGCAAACACGGGCAAGCTCGTAACGCTCGGCGTTCGTCCCGAGGATATCCATCAGGACGAGGCGTTCATCTCCAAATCGCCCGATACGGTTATTAAAGCGAAGATCGAAGTTATCGAAAAGCTCGGTGCCGAGACGCAGATCTACTGCGACGTCGATTATGAAAGCGACAAGAACTCCGTCGTCGACAGCGCTTCGCAGATGATCGCTAAGATTTCTTCCCGTGCGACCGTAGAACTCGGCGAGATCGTGGAGCTTGCGTTCGATGCAATGCACATTCACCTCTTCGACGGCTACACCGAAGCGACCATGTTGGAGCGCGACGAGCACTACGACGTGGTTCCCGAAAATGCGGAAGGCGCGGCGTTCGTACCTCCTACGCCTCAGGAAATGAAGGCGCAGATCGATGCGGCTCGCGTTATTACCAAGGAAATGAAGAAGCAGATGAAGCGCGACGCGAAGATGGCGGCGAAGAAACAGGCGGAAGAGGGCAAGACCGCTCCCGTAGAAGAAGCGCCCGCTCCTGCTCCCGTCGAAGCTCCCAAGGAAGAGGCGCCCGTAGAAGAAGCGAAGGTTGAAGAGACTCCCGCTCCTGTTGAAGAGGCACCTAAGGCCGAGGCTCCCGCGGAAGAACCCGCTCCCGCTCCTGTCGAGGAAGCGCCTAAGGAAGAAGCTCCCGCAGAAGAAGCGAAGGTCGAAGAGGCTCCTAAGGCTGAGGAAGCTCCCGCTGAAAAGCCCGCTCCTGCAAAGAAGCCCGCGGCAAAGAAGACGACGAAGAAGGCTGCGGATAAGGAGTAATTTATGGCGTTAGTC
>JAAUYT010000034.1 GCA_014804975.1 Clostridia bacterium | reverse complement strand
GTTTTTACTGCGTCAAAGCCCTTGATAATCCGTCCGTGGATTGTCTGCGGGCTTTTCCTTGTCTAAACGGAAAATTTTCTCCGTTAAAACCGCTTCGCGCCTTAGCGAGTGTATTTTCAGTTGATTTGCGCGCGCGGCGACTGAGGCGTATTGGACATACACCGAACGGAGCCGCGCACGCAAAACGGAGAAAAGACGCCGCTAAGGTTGTTCAGACTTTGTAACAGCTCGCCTACGCCTCGGTGATTCCCGAAAGACGCGCCTGTCCCGCGGGACGGTAGCACATGAGCTCGGCGTACTTCACGAGCGTTGCGCGGAATACGGGTTTATCGGCAAGCTGTTTTAAAACCTTGCCGTCCTCCCCTTCGAGCCACTGCCAGTCGCAGAGCTGATGAAGCCCGAAGTCCTCGGTGTTCAAAAGATACATCGTGTTCTTCTGGCAGAATCTGTCCGTGACGATGGGAATACCGTTAAAGGAAATCGCGCGGAAGCCTCCTTCGAGCTCCACCGTATCGATCTGGCGGTACTGAGAGAGCGTGTTGAAGAAGGCGCGGCGCACGCCGGGGGAAGTGACGATAAAGTTCACCTTGCTTCCCGAACGCTCCTCGACGGTGTCGATCGCCTTTTGCAACGCTGCTTCCGTCAGCGCGCCCACGTCATCCTCCTTATAGGGTTCGAGCCACTCGTTGCCGCTGCGGGTAACGCCGTAGAGCGTGTCGCTGTCGAAGATCGCTTTGAGCCCCGTGATCTCCAAATTCTTGGAGCCGTGCACGTAGAGGTTCGCGCTTTCGCCTGCGGTAAACGCGACCGGGCCGCCCTCGATCTTTACTTTTTTATTCTTTCTGTCTACGCTCAGAATCTTTTTGCCGTCTATAACCTGCGTCGTGCCCTTCCACATATCGACGATCATGCCCTCGGCAAGTCCGTCTGCGTCTTCACAGGTGTAGATGGGACCCGCCGCCCCCGTCACCTTGGCGATCGCGCCCGTGCCGTCGCCGAAGAGCATTCTGCCGAAGTTGTAGGAAGCGCTCTCGACAAGCGACTGCATTTCGTCGTTCAAAAGATCGACGAACGCGCCCTCGTTGCTCGAAGAGGCGCGGATCGCCTTATCGGAAATTTCGATCGTGCCGTAAAGGTTTTTCAAGGTGGAGACGAACTGTTCGTAGCGGTTGCCCGAAGCCGTGGGAAGCGCTCCCGTCTCC
Organism: Clostridia bacterium; assembly: GCA_014804975.1. GTDB lineage: Bacteria > Bacillota > Clostridia > Christensenellales > Borkfalkiaceae > Gallimonas. The sequence continues at coordinate 6,139 of JAAUYT010000034.1, read as the reverse complement.
GTGCCCGCGCCGACGCCGCCGTTGAGTCCCACTCTGACCGCCTTTCTTACGTCTCTGCCCCACACGTCCGAAGCGGTCTGTTTGATTTGCGCGAGAAAGGGATTCACGCTCTTGTTGAGCTGATCCGTGACTGCGCTGAGATAATAGGATTTTAATACCTTATCTGCCGTCTGCGTTGTTACCATATAAAAATTTTCTCCTTATCCTTTGCTTTTTTTGAGATAGCCGAGAGCAACGCTCCCCGCCTCTTGAAAGGTTTTGGGGACGACGTTCTTCGCCGTGACCCCGACCCCCGAATTCGTGAGAAGAGGCACGCCTTTGAGCGACGCGAGGTAATCGCTTAAAACGCGTGCGCGCACCCCCTCGTTTTCGTTGACCATGCGGTATAAATCTTCCTCCCGCACCGCGCCCGCCTCCGCGCTCTTTTCCGTGGAAGCGTCTTCGAGCGCTTTCAGCTTTTGACTGCGGCGGGTAAATTCCGCTTCCAGCTCTCCGTAAGCGCGCAAGAGGGCGTCCACGCTTTTAAATTTCCCCAAATCGGGAACGGTCTCCCCCGCCGTTTCCTCTTTGGAATTTTTGAGTTCGTTCTCCTCCATTCAGTCTATTCCTCCGATTTTTTATTTTCCGTCGGCTTTTCCCCCGACAAAGAGCGGTGCATAGCGAGGTGCAAAAGAAGTCTTTCCTTGTACGCCCCGTCCTCTTCCCCGCCCGAAAGAAGCGCGCGCGTGTGCTCGGCGATATGCAGACCGTGATCGTCGTAGCTATCCGCTTCCACGCCGCGCTCTTTGAGTTCGATATTCTCCCGCTCCGCCTTTTTAAGGTGCAGATCGGAGATATCCCTGGCGTTCTCGAACGAACCGTAGCCGAGCGCGTCCAAGAGTTTATTGCGCATTGCGTCCGAGAACCCCTCCTTTTCGTCTTTGAGAAGCCCCAGCTCGAAGAGCTTTAAAATATCCTCCCGAATTTCGTCGGGGGACTTTTCGTAGCCCGTCTCGAACTCGATATCGTCCGCAGAGATATCGCTCGCGTCAAAATAGAAAAGCTCGGCACGCCCGCCCGTTCCCGTCATACGCATGAGGCGCTTCGTCGCCGCGAACTGTTTATAAAGGTGAAGAATCTGTTTGCCTGCTTCCTTTATCGCGCGTTCGACGCTCTCGACGCTCACGTGCATACGGTTGGTATCCTGGTCGATGAGTAGTTGCAGCCCCACCGCAGAAGTGACGTGCGTGGGGTTCGCGGAATTGCGGGAGACCTCGCTCATTCCCGAAACGAGAATGAATTCCTCCGCGATCCGCTCCTCTTCCTCGGCAAATTCCGAGGGAAGACTTCCCGCTTCGAGGAAGGCGGGCGCGGGCGAACCCTGACGGTAAACTAAGACTTTCCCGGGATAAAGTCCGTTTTCCGCCAGCTCTTCCGCGTCCACCGAGCCGTCCTCCGCCGTAATGACTCCCATCGTCAGGCGATTCAAAAATTCGTGCTTGCGGTTTCGAACCGCGTTATACGCCCGCTGTAAGGGAATCATACGGTCGACGACGCTCGTTCCGAAGAACGACCCCGCAAGCGAGAGAGAGGTCTGCCGTATAAAGGGCAAGACCCGCTCCCCCCTGTCGCCGTTTTTGTAGGGAAGAGTCCCTTCGAAAAGAAGGGTATCCCCCGCAACTATTTCCAGCCGTCCTTCGGGATACTTCCCGCTCGGACGGGTGTACCGTTCGATGAGTATTTCCATATTCTCCCCGTACGGGCGGAAGTCGCCGTCCAAGGGACGCTTCCAGCCGCTCGCCGAGGAATAGGGCACGAGGGAAAATTCCTCGATCCTTTTGCCCTCTACTTTCACGCCGAATTTTTCGAAGATCTCCGAGACGGGAACCGCCTTCGCGTGAATGAGGCTTCTTATTTCCGTCATGTCCTCCGCCGTGAGGGAATCGGGATAGATTTCAAAGGGCGAGAGCGCGACGACGTTCACGTCCCCCTCTTTGACGGTGTGCCCCGTCCCGTCCGTACCGATGATATTGCCGTCGTCAAAGTTCCACACGACCTTATAGAACGCCGTGCCGAGCGTCTCCGACCACAGCGTGGCGCGCGCGACGACGGCGTCCAGATCGATCCTGCTCTTCACGGAACGCAGAATATTCGACGAGAGACGCGCCGCGTTGATATCCGCCTCCTCGTCCGAAAAGGCGCGCACGCCAAGCGTAGGGCGTACCTTGCTAAGCCTTGCGATACGCGTTTCCACCGTCGGGGCAATGTGGTTGAAGCACCGCCTCGACTGCCAATAGAACTCCGCGTCCTCCGTTTCGAGATTCCCCGCAGGGCTTACGAAGCAGTACTGATTGCCGCTCACGAAATTCATGTTGATGCGCCACCCCTGTTCAATGCTGCGGCGCGCCTCCTTTCTGCTCTCGAAGTCCTTTCTTATCTCCTCCGCAAGCTGTTTTCTGCGCTTTGCCTCCGTCTCCTCTGCGATTGCCTTTTCCGTCATTTTATTTTTCACCCTCTTCCTCCTTTAAGCGTTTTAAAAGTTTTTGTTTTTCCGCTTCGAGCTCCTCGTCCGAAAGCACGGAATAGTCCTTATCGTCCATCAAGAGCTTGACCGCCTTCAAGTCGGGCGGAATATCCTTTTTCGTCTCCTTCCGCTTGACGAGCTTTAACTCTCCGTCCTCAACCCCGTACTCCTCCGTGACCTCTTCGAGCGAATAGCCGAGCGCGACCTTCATGATCGCGCCTTTGATGTCCGCTTCACTCATATTCGTCCCCTCCTCAATCTCCGTATCAATCTGTCCTTGTCCTTCGTAATTTCGCTTACCTCCGATTTGAACTTTTCCGCAGCGCGGGGGCGGGTCATGAGGAAATAGCGAAGCTCGTCCATTGCATGATCGTCCCGCTTTACGGGACTGTCGTTCTCGCCCCAAAAATAACTCTTGAATTCCCGTATCATCTCCGTGCAGCAGGAGAAGATATAAAGATCGGGAAGTCCGTTCTTACGTTTCAGATAGCTCTTGACTTGTGCGACGCCCGAAAAGACGTCCTTGTTCACGCGCGGATTCACCAAAATTCCCCGTTCCCCGAACAGCTCCGAAACACTCTTTGCGGAGGCGAGCGTGCGCTGTCCCGCCGCACTGTCTATGAGCGCGGTAATGCGCCCCTTGGAATCGGTTTTCCAGCCCAGCTTTTCCGAGATCCGCCTTATCGCTTCCGCGTGGTAATCGATATCCCGCCCCGCCGCGTAGTGCTCCGCAACGACGTAAATATTGCCGTCGTAATCGACGGCGTACCAATGCGCGGAAAGCGGATTTTTAAGACCGGGGTCGATGGAAATTTCGCACTGCCATTCGCGAGGAACGGAAAAGGGCGCAATCACGTGCACCCTCTCGTCGAATTCGGGATAGACGAGCCCCTCCCACGTACAGAATCTGCCGTATCTTCTTGATTCCTTCGTCGTCTCGTCCAAGGTCGATTCAAGGAGCTTTATCTCTCTTTTTGCAAGATAGGGATTGTCCGCCCACTCCATAAACTCGTACCAAATTTCGGGATTCTTGCGGCGGTTGAGATAGATTTCCTCGTAGACGAAGGTCAGGCCTTTTAAGGGGGTCATCGTGCCGAAGATATCGCCGCGCCTGTCGAATACGCGCATCACGCATTCGTCGTAGATATCCTTGGGCGGCTCTTCGTCGAACCACACGAAATCGAGGGAGCTTCCCTGAAAGCGCTCCCGCCCCTGATCGCAGCTCTTAAAGCCGATCACCGAAGTCCCGCCGAACGCGTTCTTTACGATAATTTGGTCGATGATCCCCGTTTCGGGACTGTCCTTTCTGCCGCTCGTCATAATAATATCGGCGATCCAATCGGGGCGGAGATATCGTAAAATCTTCTTCTGCGCCACGTCGCGCTGCACCTGCGCCGTGAGCGAGACCACCCAGCCGAACACGTCCGGCTTGTTCTTTCTGTACGGGTGCACACCCCGCGCAAGCCACACCGCCTCGACCGCACCGCACTCCGTCTTGCCCGAACGGTTTCCCCCGAACACCCAGCGGTTGCGCTTTTTGCATTTGTGAAAGGCGATCTGCTTTCTATGCACGCGCTTGCCGCAATTATACCGCGCAAGCTCGTCCGAGCGCTTCCGCCGCTCCTGTTCCCGCTCGATCGCCATGATTTTATTCATGATTTCGTTCATTTTCGATAAAATATATCCTTTCACTTAACTTTTTTTCGGTTATGATAGTCGGCATGAAACGCATAACTATTTTATTTGCCGTATGGTTCGGCATTGCCTTAATGGCGCTCCCTGTTTTCATTGCACCCACCCCGAACGACGCTCTCACCGCCCGCGCAGAGAGCGAAGTCTACGCCGTTGCAGAAACCTCGGACGTATGGTTCTACAAAACGGAAAGCGAAGAGGACAAGCTCTTCTGCATTCCCAAAACCTATTACGTAAAGGTCATTTCGCGCGGGGAACGCTTTTCCTTCTGCGAATACCTGCGTGATATCACGCCCTATCAAAAAGTAACGGGCTACTGCTTAACGGACAGCCTGACTTTCGTCGACTTTGCGCCCCAGCGCCCCTACCTCTACCGCGAGGTGACCGTGCAATACGTACCCAGCGACGGCGACGTTTTCGACAACGGAACATTTTCGGTTATGGATGTAACCTTCGTTTATTACGGTACACGTAAAGAAAATGATCAACTCTACTTTTACGTGGGCAAGAACGACAAATTCGGATACGTTCCCGCCAAAGAGAATATTTCCTACGAGTTCAATACCGATTATCTGCCCGAGGTCGGGGAACCAACGTCCGGTAGCGTAAAGAGTTCCGGCGGGCTTTCCGCCGTTCAGATCGTCTTGATCACACTTGCCGCCGTCGTCGTCCTCGTCGTTGCCGTATTTATAGCGCACGGCAAAAAGACCACCCCATCCGAAAATTTCGAACTCTGAAAACGGAGCGTCCTCTTTTCGCGACGGGCGTAGATCTTCTGTTCCCCGCCGCTTACGATCGCTCTGTACACCTTCATAAGACACACGGAGTTTTTGTACGCCTCTAAGAAGTACTCCTCCGTCACGCCGTTCAAGGAAAACTGCGCCGCAATTTTGCGGAGCAGTTTTTCCTGCTTTCTGAAATAGTTGCGCTCCGAACAAGGGACCTCTTCCCCAAATTTTGCAAGCATTTTTTTGCGGCGAAAATAGCGGTATTCCAAGAGAAACAGCTCCTCTTTATCAAGACGGGCAAGCAGATTTTCCGTGATCCTTTTCAAGGAATCGAGCCGCTCCGCCAAAAATATTTCTTCCGCAACCTCCTCCAAATCGTGCATTGCGTTAAAGCGCGAACGATACGAGAGAAGAGCTTTATTCTCCGCCGCCCCTCTTGCCGCCTCACTAAGCGCGCCCATCGTCGGATAGACGTATAAAATTGCCTTTACGAAATCCGTGTTCATCAAACTACCTCTTTTTATTTCCGAACAAATACGAACATTTGTTCGTGCTTTTATGATAGCATAAATAGTTGACAGACGGTTGCCGGTATGCCAAAATATTTTTCGGGATTCAAAAAAAATTTTTAAAGATATTTTTAGTTGTCATTTGCGCGCGCGCGTGTTATAATAAAGTTATGAAACTCAAAAAGACCACGGGGCTTCTTTTAGCACTCACCCTTTCGCTCAGCGTGCTTGCGCCTCTCGGAACGAATATCTCCGCCTTTGCGGACGATCCCGAAACGCCTCCCACCGAGGCGTCTTCCGTCGTGACCTTCGATCGGGAAAACGCCGAGCTGCACCTGCCCGCAACGTACGAGCAGTATCTTCCGCTTAAAACCCCCTCGTATATCGCTATGAACAAAGAATATATTGCGGTTGCCGATAATTCTTCAATGTATGTTTACGATAAGGAAAAGAAAGAATACGGCGTTTACGGACATACCGTAAACGGAGAACCCGTCTCCATCTCCAAAATTCAGTTTACCGACGACGGAGCGCTGTACTTCCGCGACAATATCAACGATCTTTATCAGTACGATTTTGAAAACAACACGTCGAAAATTATCAATAACATGAGCAGCCTTACCTTCCTCATTCACGGGGACTATATGTATATGGCGTACGAAAATCAGGTGACCCATAAAGTGAGCTTCACCTACGTTCCCGTAAAC
>JAAUYT010000033.1 GCA_014804975.1 Clostridia bacterium | reverse complement strand
TCGGATAATTCCGTCAGGGAGAAGATACAGCCCAACCTCTTGGGACGCACGGTGAGCGCAGAGGCCTCGAAAATTCTCTCGTCCATGCTCGAAGGCGTCGTTCGGGACGGAAGCGGAAAGCACGCGTATATCGAGGGTTACCGCGTTGCGGGTAAGACGGGTACGGCGCAAAAATACGAGAACGGCGTAATCGCGCAGGGCAAGTACGTTTCGTCCTTTTTGGGATATTTCCCCGCGAACGCTCCGCGCTATCTGGCGCTCGTCATCGTGGACGAACCGCAGGGCAGCTACTACGGCAGTACGGTCGCCGCGCCCTGTGCAAAGGATATTTTTCAAAAGATTATCGAAATCAATCGGTTGGAACCGTTCACGGAGGGGATATGAAGCTAACTCAACTTGCCCGCGAAATCGAAGGCGCACGGCTTATCGGGGGCGATAAGGAAATTAAATCTCTGTGCACGGACAGCCGTCTTGCGGGGGAAGGCGATCTCTTCTTCTGTTTTCGCGGAACGCATTCCGATTCCCACGAATACGCCGCGGAAGCGGCGCGGCGGGGTGCGGAGGCAATCGTCTCGGAGCACGAGCTCGGCGTGGGCTGTCCCGAGCTCGTCGTAAAGGACGGGCGGGAGGCAATGGCGCGCCTTGCGGCGGCGTTCTTCAATCACCCCGAAAAAAAGCTCAAAATCGTCGGGATCACGGGTACGAACGGCAAGACGACGACCTCGTTCATGTTGAGAAATATTTTGGAGGAGGCGGGAAAGAAGGCGGGCGTCATTGGCACGCTCGGCGCGGAGTACGGCGAACACAAGGTTGCGCCCGTTTTAACTACACCCGATCCCGTGTTTCTCTTTTCGCTTCTTTCGGACATGGTCAAAGAGGGGGTCGAGGTCGCCGTTATGGAGGTCTCCGCGCACGCCTTAGCACTCAAAAAGGAATGTCCTATTCTGTACGACGTTGCGATATTTACCAACCTCACGCGCGACCACCTCGACTTCTTCAAGGATATGAAGGCGTACGGGGAGGCGAAGAAATCGCTGTTTACAAAGAGCCGCACGCGCTTTGCGGTTTTGAATGCGGACGATGCTTTCTCCGATTCGCTCAAAGGGTGCGACCACGCGACCTACGGAATCGATACGCCCGCCGACTGCTTTGCGGTGATAGAATCGGAGAGCCTGAGGGGAAGTAGAATCGTTTTGAATTTAGACGACGAGCTCGTAGATACTCAGCTCTCGATCACGGGGAAGTACAACGTTTCGAACGCCTTGGCGGCGGCTGTGGCGGCAAAGAGACTGGGTGCGGACGAGGGCGCCATTGCGCGCGGTCTCTCCCGCACTTCGGGCGTGAACGGAAGGCTCGAATGGGTCGCAACGCACGCGGGCGCGAATATCTTCGTGGACTTTGCGCACACGCCCGACGGACTTGAAAAATCGCTCGGCGCGTTGAAGGCGCACTGCACGGGAAAGCTCTGCGTTCTCTTCGGTTGCGGGGGAAACCGTGACAAGGGGAAACGCAAAAAAATGGGGGAGACTGCGGCAAAGCTTGCAGATTTTGCGGTTCTCACTTCCGACAATCCCCGCTACGAGGACCCCTGTGCGATCTTGAACGAAATCGAAGAGGGGTACCGTCCCGTCTCCAAAAAATTCGTCGTGATCGAGGACAGGGAGAAAGCGACGGAATACGCGATCAAACAACTGAAAAAGGGAGACGTTCTCTTAGTCGCGGGAAAGGGCGGGGAGTCCTATCAGGAGATCATGGGAATAAAATACAGCTATGATGACAAAGATGTGATAAAGTCCGTTCTTGGGAAATTGAAATGAATCAAATTATCATCTGTCTGCTATTTTCCTTTTTGCTCTCCGCGTGTCTGTGCGCCGCGCTCATTCCGCTCCTCAAAAAAGTCGGGGCGGGACAGAACATTCTGCACTACGTGAAGGAGCACCAAAACAAAGGGGGAACGCCCACGATGGGCGGGCTCGCCTTTATCTTGGCGGCGCTCACGGTCGCGCTTGCCGCCTGCGGCTTTAAGGACAAGCCCTTTCTCGTCGCGCTTGCCGTAGGAACGGGATATCTCTTCGTGGGCTTTTTGGACGATTTTCTCAAAAAGAAACGCAAGGATAATTTGGGGCTCAAACCCTATCAGAAGATTTTCTTTCAGTCGGCGGTTGCAATCGTTGCTTCGCTCTATTGCTGTTTGAATTCGCTGACGATATTGCGGATTCCCTTTACGACGATTTCCTTCGATATCGGTTGGGGAATGATGCCTATCGGCATTTTCGTATTCGTGGCGACCGTGAACAGCGTCAATCTTACGGACGGGTTAGACGGGCTCGCAGGCTCCACCTGCGCCGCGTTCTTTTTTGCCGTGGGAATGCTCTTAACGCTGCAAAAGGGAAATTCTTCGCTTGCGCTTTTGAGCTTTTCTTTGACGGGCGCGCTCTTCGGGTTTTTGATTTTCAATCAAAACCGCGCAAGCCTGTTTATGGGGGATACGGGCTCGCTGTCCCTTGGCGGATTCGCCTCGTCCGTCGCGCTCTTTTCGGGGAACGCGCTCATCATTCCGATCGTCGGGATCATGTTTGTCCTGTCAAGCATATCCGTCATCATTCAGGTAATATATTATAAAAAAACAGGCAAACGCGTCTTTTTAATGGCGCCCATTCATCACCACTTTCAAGAAAAGGGGCATTCGGAAGGAAAAATTTCTTTCGTGTACGCGGTCATTACCGCAGTGTTGGGCGCCGCCGTATTATTGCCGTTTGCTTAAATCAGGAGGTTATTATGTATTTTGAAAATCAAACCTTTCTCGTGGCGGGGCTCTCCCGTTCGGGAATCGCGGCGGCGGAGTATTTACGCGGCCGCGGCGCGGAAGTGTTCGTATTCGACGACGTAGAGGACAAGACGGTGGAGGAATCCTCCCGTCGGCTCATGGCGCTCGGCTGTATTCCCGTTAAAAAGGACGAGCTCTTCGAGAAGGCGGAAATGTGCGATATTCTCGTATTGAGCCCCGGCATTCCCGTCGATCACGCCCTGCCCGTCTCCTTCCGCCGCGCGGGCAAGCGCATTATCGGGGAATCAGAGCTCGGCGTGCTCGCGCTCAAATGTCCCGTGGTTGCCGTCACGGGTACGAACGGCAAGACGACGACCGTCACCATGCTCGAAAGCGTACTGCGCGCCGCGGGCAAGAATGCGATCGCCTGCGGAAACGTAGGCAAGCCCATTACTTCATGCGTGAAGGAGCTCGGCGAAGAGGGGATCGCCGTTGCGGAGATTTCCTCCTTTCAGCTCGAAACGCTCACCTCGCTCCGCCCGCACGTTTCGGTAGTTCTGAATATTTCGGAGGATCACCTCAACCGCCACTACAACATGGAGAACTACATATTCTTAAAATCGCGCCTCGTCAAGAACAGCACGGAGAGCGAATATTGCGTTCTCAATTACGACGACCCCGTAGTGCGCTCCTTCAAGGATAAGACGAAGGCGGTCGTGGAATGGTTCTCTTTGAAAGAGAAGGTGGAGGGCGCCTATCTCGAAAATAATTGGCTCTGCTACAACGGCGAACGGGTCATGAGCAGGGACGAGCTTCCGCTCGACGGGGAGCACAATACCGCCAACGCCCTTGCGGCTCTGGCGGCGGCTAAGATCATGGGAATCGGCAACGCAAGCATTATCGCGGCGTTCAAGAGCTTCCGCGGAATCCGCCACCGTCTCGAAAAAATAGGCTCGGTGAACGGGGTAAACTTTATCGACGACTCCAAGGCGACGAACGTAGATTCCGCAATTAAGGCGATCCAGAGCGTGAAGGGGGAGACGGTGCTCCTCGTCGGCGGAAAGGACAAGGGCTATTCCTACGAACCGCTCTTCGAGGCAATCAAAAAATCGGGCGTCGTACATACGGTGTTATACGGGGAAAATGCCTTCCGCATTCTCGACGCCGCAGTCAAGAGCGGATTTACCGCAGTCACTTTGTGCCGTCCCTTCGATCTTGCGGTCAGGGTCGCATATCTCACGGCAAAGAGGGGACAGAGCGTGCTTCTCTCTCCCGCCTCGGCAAGCTTCGACGCGTTCAAGAATTACGAGGAGCGTGGCGACAAATTCCGTGAAATCTATAAAATTCTTTTGAAAGAGCGTGAGAATGCCGACGACTTGGCGGGGGCAACGCGTGAAGATACGGACGAGTAAATTAAGGGAGGCACCCGCGCTCAAAAAACCCGCGGAGAGGGCGCGCGGCGGAAAGGGGGACTTGCTCTTTCTCTTCGCCGTCGTTCTCTTGGCGGCGTTAGGGGTCGTTGCCGTGTATTCAGCAAGCTCCTATAACGCGGAAGTGCAGTACGGAGATTCCTTCTACTTCTTCAAAAAACAGCTCTTGGGCTTTATTTTGGGACTTGCGGGAATGATCGGAATCGCGTTCGTCCCTTATCAAAAATTCAGAAAGGCGGGAATTCCCGCTCTCGTCGTTGCGCTCATTTTGCTTGCGCTCGTGTTTATTCCGGGCGTGGGCAAGAGCAATTACGGCGCGACGCGCTGGATCGGATTCGGGTCGTTTACGATTCAGCCCTCCGAGCTTGCAAAGTACGCCTTCGTGCTGTTCACGGCGGGATATTTTGCAAAGAATCCCGCAAGAATGCGCACCTTCAAGGGAACGCTTCCCGTGCTCGGCGCGGGAATTGCTATCTGCGTCCTCATCATGCTGGAACCGAATATGTCGGTCACGATGTGCGTTGCCGCGCTCATGGTCGGAATGCTGTTTTTGAGCGGCACGTCCTATAAGGCGCTCGCCGTGATCTGCGTGCCCGCGCTTTTGTTGGTGCCCGTTCTGATTGCGGCGGAGCCGTATCGATTACAGCGGCTCTCCGCGTTCATGAATCCGTGGGCTTCGCCGAAGGAGGAGGGATATCAGCTTATTCAGTCGCTTTACGCGCTCGGCAACGGAAATTTCTTTGGGGTGGGGCTCTTCAATTCCCGACAGAAATTCCGCTTTCTTCCCTTTTCGGAGAGTGATTTCATACTTTCCGTCATTGCGGAAGAGACGGGTTTTTTCGGGGTATTGATTCTCTTTGCGGTGATCGGATTCGTTGTGTGGCGCGGATTTAAAATCGCCAACTCCTGCGATAATTTCTTCGGCTATCTTCTCGTATCGGGAATCATACTTGCTTTCGCCGTGCAGTCCGCGCTCAACGCGCTCGTCGTGAGCGGGTGTATTCCGCCTACGGGCTTGCCGCTTCCGCTCATTAGTGCGGGGAATACTTCTCTTATCGTGACCATGTGCGGTATGGGCATTGTGTACGGAGTATCAAGGCACAACGGAACGAAAAAATTCATAGGATATAATAGGCGAGCTGTTACAAAGTCTGAACAACCTTAGCGGCGTCTTTTCTCCGCTTTACGTGCGCGGCTCCGTTCGGCGTATGTCCAATACGCCTCAGTCGCAGCGCGCGTAAATCAAATGAAAATACACTCGCTAAGGCGCGAAGCGGTTTTAACGGAGAAAATTTTCCGTTTAGACAAGGAAAAGCCCGCAGACAATCCACGGACGGATTATCAAGGGCTTTGACGCAGTAAAAAC
>JAAUYT010000032.1 GCA_014804975.1 Clostridia bacterium | reverse complement strand
GGGTGATTCTTAAAATCGCGCTGTATTGGCTCGTAGAGCTCAAAAAACCCAAATATATGGTGACCGATACGGCGGTGGAGCTTTTGAAAAAGCTCGGCAAGGGCGGCATGGCAGGGTTCGTAAATGCGTTCCTGCGCGCCTTTGACGAAAGTAAGGTCGTACTTCCCAAAGGGGACGAAGGGCTTGCCGTGAAGAGCAATTACCCGCTTTTTGCGGTAAAAAAAATCAAGGCAGAGTACGGCGCGCGTGCGGAGAGCATTCTCTTTGCCAAGAGCGCGGGCGTGACCGTTCGCTTTGAACGGAATGAAGAAAAATATTTGAATCTTCCGCACAAGGAAACACCTTTTGAGAAAGTGTTCTGTTTTGATAACTTCACGCGGGACGAGGGCTTCTTTCAAGGCGATTATACTTTTCAGTCGGTCGGCTCGGTAGCGATTGCAAGTGCGGTGGAACCGTGCAAGGAATTTTTAGACGCGTGCGCAGCCCCCGGCGGAAAGAGCGTTTTGATTGCAAGGAAGTGTGAAAGCGTGACGGCGTGCGAGCTTCACGAACACCGCGTAGGGCTCATCAAAGCGTATGCGGAGCGAATGAAGGTGAAAAACGTAACGCCTATGCAGGCGGATTCCTCCGTGTTCCGTCCCGAATGGGAAAGCGCGTTCGACGGGGTGTTGTGCGACGTGCCCTGTTCGGGCTTGGGAACGCTTTGCGAGAATCCCGATATTGCGTTAAAGGAACAGAACTTTGCTTCCCTGAACGGGGCGCAGAGCGCGATTTTGGCAAATTGCTCCCGCTACGTAAAAAAGGACGGATATCTGTATTATTCGACTTGTTCTCTTTTGGAAGAAGAGAACGACAATATCGTAGAGAAATTTTTGAGGGCGCATTCGGAGTTTGAAATAGAAGAATTCCAAAGTCCGCTCGACCATATAAAAAAGAAATACGGCTTGCAGTTTTTGCCCGATACGGCGTTCGGCGCGGGCTTTTACGTTTGTAAGCTGAGGAAAGCCAAATGAAAAAAGCGAGAAAAGAATATATTCAAAGTTGCGAGGTGTCCGAGGTCGTTTCCGTAACGCTCGGCGGTTACCCGCAAAAGATTGCAATCGAAGGCAAAAAGCGGGAGCTTCCCGTCGTCATCTGCCTGCACGGCGGACCGGGGTCACCCGTGCCGTTTTCGGTGGGCGCAAGAGGACTATTTCCCGAGTGGACGGATGAAGCCGTGATGGTCTATTGGGATCAGCTCGGGTGCGGCATCAACAACTGCAAAATAGACAATTCTTTTTCAGTCGACAGCTTTGTAGAAATGACCTGCGATTTGGTAAAGGAAATCAAAAACCGCTTTCCGCAAAACAAAGTCTATCTTTTCGGTATCTCGTGGGGAAGCGCTCTTGCGTTGAAAGCGGCTCTTAAAATTCCCGATTCGCTTGATGGTGCGTTTTGTTACGGACAACTCCTTAAAAATGACTTTTTCAGTGAAGAAATCTTAAAAGCATTTTCTTCCGCACCGAAAAAAGTTCAAAGAGAAATTGAAGAGATTGTAAAAACGGGTTCGGATTGCGAATATAAGATTCTCGATAAAAATCTCAAAAAACGCTCCAAGTATTTAAGTAAATATACGGACGGGTTCATCAACAAAAAAGGTGAGCCTATCAAAATTGGAGAAATCGCAAAGGGACTTTTGTCGAGTCCAGATTACAGATTCCGCGACTTTATGGCGGTGGTGAAAAACGGCTATCGGGGCAACGAAAGCTTGGTGCGAGAGGTTTTAACAATTGATTTGGCGAAAGATTTGTGCGATATCCGCATTCCTTATCTCATCATTCAAGGTGATACGGATCTCGTTACTTTAACAAAGACCGTTTGTGAAGCAGTGCAGAACTGCGGAAACGAAAACGTGAGCTGTAAGGTTGTAAAGGATTCGGGGCATATGCCCTCCATGGCGGCAATGGTGGAAGTTTTAGAAGCGCTTACGGAATTTATCAAATGAAGAAAATACTTCAAGATTTGAATTTTACAGAGCTCGAAGAGTTGGTATTTTTTTACGGCGAAAAGAAGTACCGCGCCAAACAGCTTTTCGAGGGGCTTATGCAGGGCAAGCGGATTAGCGATATTCCGATTTCCGCTACCTTTCGGGAAGCGCTTCTTGCAAAGTTCGAGGACGAACCCGTAAAGATACGCGAGACCTTTGTATCCAAAGAGGACGGTACGAAAAAATTCTTATTCGAGCTTGCAGACGGCAACCTTATCGAGGGCGTGTTCATGCGCTATAAATACGGCAACACGCAGTGCGTCTCTACGCAGGTCGGTTGCCGCATGGGGTGTAAGTTCTGCGCGTCCACGCTCGGCGGCCTGGTGCGCAATCTCACTGCGGGAGAGATTCTCTCTCAAATTCTCGTCGTAAACAGATTGGAAGGCGGAAATCTCAAAGACCGCGCCGTCACGAACGTCGTTTTAATGGGAAGCGGAGAACCCTTCGATAACTACGACAACGTCATAAAATTTATAAAAAACGCTTCGGCGGAGGGCGGGATATGCATTTCACCGCGCAACGTAAGCCTTTCCACCTGCGGGCTTGTGCCTCAAATGAAAAAGTTTGCGGAAGAGGGCTTGCCCGTCAACCTGACGATTTCCCTGCACGCCTCGTCCGACGAGGAGCGGGGGCGCACGATGCCCGTTGCGAACGCCTATTCGATTTCCGAAATTATGGACGCTTGCGCCTATTATTTTAAAAAGACGGGCAGAAGATATATTTTCGAATACACGTTAATTGCGGGCGAAAACTGCGATAAGGAGCACGCCGAAGCGCTTGCAAAGCTCGTCAAAGGAAAGCCCTGTCACGTCAATTTGATTCGATTAAACGAAGTAAAAGAGCGCTCGCTTCTTGCGGCGGACGAGAAGGCGGCGTACCGCTTTTTGGGAATTTTAGAGAAGAACGGAATTTCCGCGACCCTGCGCCGCAGCCTCGGCTCGGATATCGGCGGCGCGTGCGGACAATTGCGGGCAAGCTATTTAGAAAAGAAAGCGCCGCCGATATAAAGGAATTCCAAAAAAAGACGAAGTATTTTTTTGGAAAGAGGAGAAGCAAGCGAAGAGAAAAAGCCGCGAGGAGCGTGAGCGGCGTTCCCGCGCGCTTTGCTTCGACGAGGCGCGTGCGGACAACTAAGGGCAAGTTATATAAAAAACAATCGGGAGAACGGTAACGATGAAAATTAAAATTGCACCCTCGATCCTTGCAAGCGATTTTGCAAAGGCGGGGGAGACGGTGGAAAAACTCGAAAAGTGCGGTGCGGACTACGTGCACTGTGACGTCATGGACGGAAACTTTGTTCCGCCCATCACCTTTGGGCACCAAATGGTAGCGAATATCCGTCCGCATACCAAGCTTCCGCTCGACTGTCATTTGATGGTTTTGCACCCCGAAACGCACTTCGAGGAGTTTAAAAAGGCGGGCGCAGATTACGTGACGATCCATTACGAGGCGTGCAAAAATAATCTTATCGAGAACTTACAAAAAATCAAATCGCTCGGTATGAAGTGCGGAGCGGTTATAAACCCCGATACGCCCGTGGAAAAGATTTTCGACTGCGTTCCGCTTGCGGATATGCTCCTTATTATGAGCGTGTTCCCCGGTTACGGCGGGCAAAAGTTTATCGAAGAGACGCTTCCCCGTCTTGAAAAGCTCCGCTCCTTCTGCGTGAAAAACGGTTATCCCGATAAGGAGATCGAAGTGGACGGAGGCATTACGGAGAGCAATATCGATTCCGTTTTGAGTGCGGGCGCGAACGTGATCGTTGCGGGAAGCACGGTGTTCCGCGCTGCGGATATGGCAAAAACGATAGGAAGGCTCAGAGGTTGAAAGCAATCATTTTATTAAACGGCGAGCCGTACGAAAAGGAAATCGACGCCTCGAATGCACACGTTTACTGCTGTGACGGCGCGTACGCTTGGGCAAAACACAAGGTAAGAATTGACGAAACGCTCGGCGATTTCGATTCTTTAAGTGAAATTCCAACGCCGCCCCCTGCGGAAGTGTTTCCCTCTGAAAAGGACTATACGGACGGGGAAATCGCGCTCCTCCGTGCAATCGAGGCGGGGTATTCCGAAATCGAAATTTACGGCGGCGGAGGCAAAAGAGAAGATCACTTTATCGGGAATCTCCACCTTCTTTTTAAGGCCTCGGAAAGGGGAGTCAGGGCAACGCTCGTCACGAATTACGCAAAAATCTTTGCGGCGGAAGGGCGCATCGAGTTAAACGGCGAAAAGGGAAAAACCGTTTCGGTTACACCTTTCGGAAGCGACGCGCATATCATAGACTGTGACGGGTTCTATTACCAAATGCCGGAAACGTTCGTATACGGTTCCACACGCGGAATTTCCAACGTGGTAACCGCGGACAGAGCGAGTTTTAAGACGGAAGGAAAGGTACTAGTGTTCGTCAACAATGAGGAGGTAAGCGCTTGATTATCTGTATTCGTCCGCCCTTTCTCGTCAGAAAGGTATTAAGAATCTTTTACAGAAGCAAATGAGATACTGCGATTTACATTCCGATACGCTTACGGCGGAAGGAGAAAAACAAGTCACGAAGAAGCGGCTTGAAAAGGGCGGCTGCGCTTTGCAGTGCTTCGCCGCTTTTGTCTCCGCGCGCGAGAACAGATTTCGGCAGGCAGCTTCGCTCGCCGATTCTTTTTACGCGTTTTGCGAAAGGGAAAAAATAAAGCCCGTAACGAAGGCGGGCGAAATAAGCGCGGGTGTGAACGCGCTTTTGACCGTGGAAGAAGGGGGCGCGATCGAGGGCTCCCTGGAAAAGCTCGTCTATCTGTACGAACGCGGGGTCAGAATGATGACTCTCACTTGGAATTACGAGAACGAAATCGGCTATCCCGCCTTTCCAGATTACGAGGGACTTCTTGCAGGAAAGCGCTCCTTTGCGGAGAGGGAAGTAGAGCGGGGTTTAAAGCCGTTCGGTTTTGAGTGCGTCGAGAAAATGAACGAGCTCGGTATGATTATCGACGTTTCGCACGGGAGCGACAAGCTCGTTAAAGACGTTGCGGCTTCGTCGAAAAAGCCCTTTATTGCAAGCCATTCGGGGGCGCGGTCGGCATTGAACTGCGCAAGGAATTTGACCGACGAGGGCATTAAAATGATTGCCGAAAGCGGCGGGGTCGTGGGACTGTATTTCTGTGCCGATTTCCTTTCACCCGATTTATCCGAAGAGGGGCAGAGGGAAGCGCTTCTTCGCCACGCAAGGGCAATCGTAAATGCGGGCGGGGAGGGCTGTCTTGCAATCGGAAGCGATTTCGACGGAATTCCCGAAAATCCGTATCTCAAAAACCCGTCTGTTGTTCCCGATTTTTTAAAACTGCTTTCCGGAGAATTCGGAGAGGGAAGGGCGGAGAAGTTCGCCTATAAAAACTTTTTAAGAGTGTTTTCCGAAATATAGAAAAACGCCCGCTTAAAAGCGGGCGTTTTTAAAAACACGCTTATACTCTTTCTACTTTATCGCTTTTCAGGCATCTTGCGCAGACGTAATCGTTGACCTCTTTACCGTCCTTCTTGTAAGTTACCTTTTGAACGTTTACCTGAAACGTTCTCTTCGTTTTGCGATGGGAGTGGGAAACGTTGTTGCCCGCCACTTGACCTTTACCGCATACGCTGCATACTCTCGACATATTGTTCACCTCCGCAGGAAATAATCTCAATTTCTCGCGCGCAAAAAAAGCCGCCCGCGCTACTCAACGGGAATATGATACCATTTCGGTGAAAAAAAAGCAATTAAAAAAGCGGGTGTAATGCGTATTTTTTTATAAAAATCTCATTTTTTTTCAAATTTCGCTTGCAAAAACTTTACATATAGGGTAAAATATAGAATAGATAATTAGGGGAGCTGTATATGTCGGTCAGCACGAGCAACGCATACGGAAAATTTTCAATCTCCGACCTTGCAATCGCAAAGGTCGCGTCTCAGGCTGCGGTGGAGAGCTACGGCATCGTGGATACCGTTTCACACCGTTTTACCGACGCGCTCGCCGAATTACTCAAACGTGACGCAGGAGGAAAGGGCGTAAAAATTACTACGTCCGGAAACCGAATCTTCATCGACGTGTACGTTCTTATCAAATACGGCGTGTCGATCGAAGCCGTTGCCGAAGCCTTAAAGGAATCGGTAAAGTACAAGGTGGAGCATTTTACGGGCATGATCGTTGATACCGTAAACGTGAACATCGTCGGTTTAAAACCTTAACTCTTACCTCTGCGTTCCGACTATTATTTTTAATATAGGAGCATTCCATGCAAAAATCGATAAACTGCGCGACCTTCCGCAAGATGGTCTTGGTCGGCGCGAAAATGCTTGATAACAATCGGGCGAAGGTTGACGCGCTCAACGTCTTCCCCGTTCCCGACGGCGATACGGGCACGAATATGTCCCTTACCATTCAATCGGCGGTCAAAGAGCTTTCGACCTGCTCGAACAACGGTTTTCCCGACGTGTGCGACTGCGTTTCCAAGGGCGCATTAAAGGGGGCAAGGGGCAATTCGGGCGTTATTTTATCCCAAATTTTCAGAGGAATTTGTTCTGTTTTGCGCGACAATAAGCAAGACAGCGTCGATACCAAAACGTTCGCAAAGGCGCTTGAAGCGGGCACGAAAGTTGCCTACAACGCCGTTTCCATTCCCAAAGAGGGCACGATACTCACCGTCGTGCGCATGATGAGCGAATACGCCGTGAAGGTGGCGGGCAAGCACAAGGATTTCGAAACCTTCCTTCCCGCGATCATAGAAGAGGGCGATAGGGCGCTTGCCATGACTCCCGAGCTTCTTCCCGTCTTGAAAAAAGCGGGCGTGGTCGATTCGGGCGGCGTGGGACTTATGACGATCATGCGCGGCTTTCAGGCGGCGCTTGTGGGGGACGAAATCGTCTCCGAAGTGCAGACGGAAGCTGCAAATTCCGCAAGCGCACCCGAATTCGGCGATAATTCCGATATTATCAACATGGATTTGGGCGAAATTCAGTTCGCTTACTGCACCGAATTCTTTATTATCAACCTCAAAAAGAGCACGACGCTTGCCGATATCGACAAATTGCGTGAAAATCTGATGGGGATCGGCGACAGCGTTATCTGCATCGGCGATCTTGAAATGGTCAAGGTGCACGTTCATACGAACTGCCCCGGCATTGCTCTTACCTATGCGTTGGAGCTCGGCGAGCTTGACCGCCCCAAAATCGAAAATATGCTCGAACAGAACCGCGCGCTCAAAGCAAAGCGCGAGGCGGAAAAGAAGGAACAGGGTATGCTTGCCGTGTGTGCGGGCGACGGAATCGAGGAAATTTTCAAAGATCTCTTTGTCGATCGCGTCATCAAGGGCGGGCAGACGATGAATCCCTCCGCTTCGGACATTGCAACTGCGGTGCAGAAGATCAACGCAGAGCACGTATTCGTGTTCCCGAACAATAAAAACATTATTCTTGCGGCGGAACAGGCGCGCGCGCTTGTGGAAAACAGGACGATCCACGTTATTCCTACGAAGAATATCCCGCAGGGCTTTGCGGCAGCGCTTGCGTTCAACCCCGAAGCGAGCGTGGAAGAAAACAAGACGAACATGATCCACGCGCTCGACAACGTGAAGTCCGGTCAGGTGACGCACGCCGTGCGCACGACGAACGTCAACGGCTTCAAAATCAACGAGGGCGATATTATCGGACTCGACGACAAGAAGATTCTTGCAAAGAGCGATAAGGACAAGAAGGACAACGTCGGCGAAGCGGTTCTCAAACTCATCGAAAAGCTCAAAGAGGACTATCACGAGGTCATTACGCTCTACTACGGCGAGGGCGTGAAGGAAGAGGACGCGGCGGCGCTTACCGAAAAGGTTCAGGAGGCGTTCTCCGAATGCGACGTTGACTGTCATTACGGTGGACAGCCCGTGTATTATTATCTGCTTTCTTTGGAATAATCAGGAAATCAAGAGCGGGTCAAACCGCTCTTTTTTTGTGCGGAAAGCAATTTGGAAATTTATAATATATTGAATATTTTTTTGTAAAAATCAGAAATAATGAAACTCGAAGATTTAGCGGGCGTAGGGGAAAAGCGCGCAAAGGAATTTAAAAAGCTCGGGATCGAAACAACGGCGCAGTTGTGTTCGTACTTTCCGCGCGCATACCTTGATATGACGAACCGCGTTTCCATTTTCAGCGTGTATCATAACGAGCTTGCGCTCGTTGCGTGTACGCTCACTTACGTCGAGCCCGTGAGATACGCGGGAAGGCTTAAAACGGTGCGGGCGCACTTAACGCAGGAGGGCAGGAATTTCACCGCAGT
Source organism: Clostridia bacterium (assembly GCA_014804975.1). Classification (GTDB taxonomy): domain Bacteria; phylum Bacillota; class Clostridia; order Christensenellales; family Borkfalkiaceae; genus Gallimonas. The sequence continues at coordinate 8,160 of JAAUYT010000032.1, read as the reverse complement.
TTGGTTTAATATGCCCTACGTTGCAAAACGCTTAAAGGCGGGAGACTATCTCTTTTACGGAAGAGTCAGCAATAAGTACGGGCAGATATCCCTTGTAAATCCCTCGTTCGAGCCGCTCGGCAGCGTTTCGCGGTTAAAAGGGCTCGTGCCCGTTTACGGGCTTTGCGGGTCTTTGACGCAGAAGGTCGTGCGGGACGCGGTGCAAAGGGCGCTTAAAATCGAAGAGCATATTTCGATTATTCCCGCCGATCTACGCAAAAAATACGCGCTTTCGCCCTTAAATCAGGCTTATTTTGCCGTTCACGCGCCAAAATCGCAAAAAGAAATGCAACAAGCGGCGGAACGTATCGCCGTGGAGGAGTATTTTACGCTCGTTTCGGCGTTCAAACTTATCAAGGGCGACAGGAAGGAGGCGCGGGGCAGAAGCTACACGGTCACGGAAAGGGACGTGGCGGAATTTCAAAAACGCTTTCCCTTCACCTTTACCGCGGGACAGCAGGAGGCAGTGCGGGCAATTTATAATAACGTAACTTCACCCGTCAGAATGAACCGCCTTTTGCAGGGGGACGTCGGCAGCGGTAAGACCGCCGTGGCGCTCACGGGCATTTTTATGGCGCTTAAAAGCGGCTTTCAGGCGGCGTATCTCTCGCCGACGGAAGTACTTGCCGAACAGAATTTCCGTCTGCTTCAAAAGATTTTTCCCGAATACAGAGTGGCGTATCTTGCGGGCTCGACTTCGGCAAAGGAAAAGCGTGAACTTAAAACGGCGCTCAAAGCAGGGGAATACGACGTATTGTGCGGCACGCACGCTGTGTTGCAGGACGACGTTGTTTTTCAAAATCTTGCCTTTTGCGTGTGCGACGAGCAGCACCGTTTCGGAGTGGCGCAACGCAATATATTGAGTGAAAAAGGTGAAAACGTAGATGTTTTGGTTATGTCGGCAACGCCCATTCCGCGGACGCTTTCTTTGATAGTTTACGGGGATTTGGATATTACGCTCATCAAGGATAAGCCCGTCGGAAGACAGGAAATTTCCACTTCGATCATTCCCGCTTTCAAGTACGACGATATGCTCTCATATATTGCCGAGGAGACGAAAAAGGGAAAACAGGCGTACTTCGTCTGTTCCAAAATAGACGACGACGAAGGGCAGGTCACTTCGGTCAAAGAACTGTTCGAAGAATTGCGGGGCAGACTTCCTACGGTGCGGTTCGCGCTGTTGCACGGGCGCATGAAGGAGAAGGAAAAGACGGAGATCATGTCCGCGTTCAAGCGCAAGGAATACGACTGCCTCGTTTCGACGACCGTCATCGAAGTGGGAGTTGACGTGCCTTCCGCCACCATTATGGCGATCTATAATGCGGAAAGGTTCGGACTTTCGCAGCTGCACCAGCTGAGGGGGCGCGTCGGCAGAGGTGAGGATAAGAGCTATTGTTTCCTGCTCGTGGGCTCGGAGACCGAAGCGGCTTACGAGCGGCTGAAGCTCTTTAAAAGTACGAACGACGGGTTCGAGCTTGCCGAGCGCGATTTGGAAATGCGGGGCGGGGGTGACTTTTTGGGAACGCGGCAGAGCGGTCGGTTTTTGAGCGAAATCAAAAATCTTCGATACACCAAAGAAGCGGTGTTCCTTGCAAAACAGCTTTCCGACGAGGCGTTTGAAAAAGGCGACTTGGGGGGTATCCGCGAAGCCGCCATGAAAAAATACGAGAGCTTAAAGGACGTCGTACTCAATTAAAAAAGCCTGCCGAAAGGGCAGGCTTTTTGATAGTTCATGATTACATGATGGAATAATATTCCGTATAGCCCGTTAGGGTCAAGCATCCGCTAATAAAGAGGAACAAAAGAACAACGGCGGAGAGGACGATCGCTGTTATCGCAAACGCCTTAGCGTTTTGGATAAGTTTGTTCCGTGCGCAAAGCAGATACGCACCGATTGAAAGTGCCGCAAGCGCGGGTAAAACCGACATGGTGCCGACAAAATACAGTAAGAGAAAGGAGCCCGAACACGCAAGGAATAATGCGCCGAAGACAATTCCCGTGACGAACGCAATCAACGAAAGAATAAATGCGATCGTGGAAAGCCCCGAATGGTGTGACGTTTTTTCGCCGCTTTCATCTTCCTTTTTAACTTCTTGTTTTATGGGCGCGGTGCCCGTGGGCGAGCCGCAGCCGGGACACATAAACGCTTCGTCGGCAAGCTCTTTTCCGCAGTGTCTGCAAAACATAATGATAATCTCCTTGTTTTTTTATTGATTATAGCAAACTGCAACCGTATTGTCAATATGAATTATATAATAAAAATTCCTCAATTTCAACCCACAAAGCTTTACATTTTTGCTACTTTTCGTAGCATTTGCACCCTTATAAATATAATGCGCCTCAATAAGAAGCGGAAAGTTTTTTGATCTCGTCCCTGACACGCTGTACGAGGGGTTCGGGGGAGAGCACTTTAAAGCCCGCGCCCGCGGATAAAATTTTCCCGATGAGCGCTTCGTCGTCGGGCAGGATCGCTTCGGCAAAATATTCGCCCTCCTGTTCGTACACGTTCGAAACGCCGAGCCACTCTTCCACAAAGGGCAGACATTCGGGCGACACTTTGAACTTTGCGTCGATCTCGTTTTCCGTTTTCCAAAAGGAGAGGGGAATGTCCTCGCGCTTGAAGGGGAGTCTTTCGAACGCTTCGCCCGTCTTGATGACCGAGCGCATTCTGCCGAGCTTAAAGAGCCGGAATTCTTCCCGCAGCTTGCAATAGGCGTATACGTACCAAATGTTCTGTTTGAGAACGAGTAGGTGGGGCAGAATGGTACGGTGCGTGCATTCGCCGCCCCTGTCGACGTACTCGATATAGAGCTGTTCCCGCTCCTCCGTCGCGTGCGATATGACGGACAGCAAGTCGGAAAATTTGCGTTCGTCGCCCCACGTTCCGCCGTCTACTAAAATATTTCCGCTCAGCTCCGCGCTGCGCTCTTCCGTCTTTTCACGGCGTTTGAGCTTTTCAATGACTTCACTAATCGTTTCGTCGTGCAGCTGTTCGTTCATGATGAGAAGACTTTCAAGCGTCTTTTGGTATTCCTCTTTGGTAAAGAGTCCTTTGGGCAGGGTGAACGCGTCCGAAATAAAGATACCGCCCTGCGCGCCGCGCACAACGTCGATAGGCACGCCCGCAACCGTCATTTCGTCGATATAGCGGTAAATCGAGCGCACCGAAACGCCGTACTTGCCCGCAAGATATCCGGCGCTCACCTTTCTGCGCGCCAAAAGCGTAAACAGAATCCCCGTCATGATTTGAAATTTCATAAAAAACCTCTTAAATTCGTGAAAATATTTTATCATATATGACAATATGTGTCAACTATTATGCGTATAATAGTGGATACAATGAGAAGCTCAGAAATCGAAACCTTAATTGAAGAGTATCGCGAAAGAGAGCAGGCAAAGCGTGATAATATGCTTCGCGCGCGCCTTGCCCGTCACTGTTCCCGCGAGGAGCTTTTGGCCCTCCTCGGCGGGTCTGAATCGCCTTGCAACGAAGCGGGCAAGGGGCAAATTCTGTTGACAAATTCTTCCTCGCCGTTTATAATGGAATCTGCGAGGTAATTTATGAAAAACGTAATGGATACCCTGCGCGAGCGGGGCTTTATCAAACAGACGGTCTACGAGGACGAGCTCTACGAAAAATTGGGCTCGGAGAGCGTTCCGTTCTATATCGGGTTCGATCCCACGGCGGACAGCTTGCACGTGGGGCACTTTATGCAGCTTATCGCTATGCGCCAGATGCAGGAGGCGGGGCACAAGCCCATAATTCTTATCGGCGGGGGCACGGCGATGGTGGGCGATCCTTCGGGCAGAACGGATATGCGCGCCATGATGACGAAGGAGACGATCGCGTACCACGTGGAATGCTTTAAAAAGCAGATGTCGAAGTTTATCAGCTTCGAGGGGAAGAACGGCGCAATCATCGTGAACAACGCCGATTGGCTGTTAAACCTCAATTACGTAGATTTCCTGCGGGATATCGGCGTGCATTTCTCCGTGAATAAAATGCTCACGGCAGAGTGCTTTAAAGCGCGTATGGAGAAGGGGCTTTCCTTCCTCGAATTCAACTATATGCTCATGCAGGCGTACGACTTTTTGGTGCTCAATCAAAAGTACGGGTGCTTGTTGGAGCTCGGCGGCGACGATCAGTGGAGCAATATTTTAGCGGGCGCCGACCTCATTCGCAGAAAGGAGCGCAAGAGCGCGTTTGCCATGACATTCACGCTTCTTACGACGAGCGAGGGCAAGAAGATGGGCAAAACGCAGAAGGGCGCGGTATGGCTCGACGAGAGCAAGACGAGCCCGTACGAATTCTATCAGTATTGGCGCAACACCGCCGACGCGGACGTGGAAAAGTGCTTAAAGCTTTTGACGTTCCTGCCGCTTGACGAAATCAAATCGCTCTGCGAATTTAAGGACGAGAGAATCAACCGTGCAAAGGAAGTGCTTGCCTTTGAGCTTACGAAAATGGTGCACGGGCAGGAGAAGGCGGAAAAGGCGCAGTCCGAAGCGCGCGGCGCGTTCGGCGGCGAGGGCGATATGCCCGAAAAAGAAATCGGCAAAGAAACTTCAAACGTGATCGGCGCACTCGTGGCGGCGGGGATCTGCAAATCGAACGGCGAGGCAAGAAGACTTGTGGAGCAGGGCGGCGTTACGGTGAACGGCGAACGCGTAACGGACGGAAACGCTCCGCTTCCCGCAGAAGATTTCATTCTCTCCAAGGGCAAGAAAGTGCGCGTTAAAATCGTATTCAAAAAATAATGGCGGAATATTTAAGCGTTTCGGACGAAAGCTCTGTTGAGCGCGTCATCGAAAAATCGCGGTTCATTACTTACTGTAAACACGTCGAAAATGAGGAAGAGGCGAAAGCGTTCCTTGGCATACTGCATTCGGAGCACCCGCTTGCAACGCATATCTGCTACGCTTATATCTGCGATAAGGTAGGAAATTTCGTCCGCTTTTCCGACGACGGCGAACCGCAGGGCACCGCGGGAATGCCTATCTTAGGCGTTATCAAGGCGAAAAAGCTGTTCGAAACCCTCGTTGCGGTCGTGCGCTATTTCGGCGGAATTAAGCTGGGTGCAGGAGGACTTACGCGCGCTTATGCTTCCTGCGCCGCGGAGGGTGTGAACGGGGCAGAGGTCGTATTATTCGATATCTGCACGGAAATTGCCGTTGGCGTTGCCTATCCCGACGTAAAAACGCTCACCCGCTTTGCGGAAGGCAAAACGGTCACGGGGCGGGAATACGCCGAAAAGACGGTCTTCTGTTTCCGCGTAAGGGAGAGCGAAGAGGAAGCGTTTATTGCAGCCGTTCAAAACGAGTTCCGCGGCAGAGCGAAAATCGAAAAGCGGGGAAAGGGGTATTATCCCTGCGAATAAGAATTGAATGGCAAGTGCGCCGCGGTGAAGACCGCGGCGTTTTTTTATGCGAAAAAAATTTTCGTTTAACGAATTTTGTTATGGGTATAATAAAAGCGAAAGAACGAGGAACGGGAGGAAACGGATAAAATGGATGCGGAAAAATACACGAAAAATTCCATAAAAGCAATCGAAAAAGCGCAGTCGCTTGCGCTCGAATACGGCAATTCCGAGCTTACGACCTTGCACCTTGCGGCGGCACTTTTGGTAAACGGCGGCACGCCTTTCCGTATGCTGAAAAAGGCGGACTGCGACGCGGAGGGGCTCAGCCGTGCCGTGACGGAAGAGCTCAAACGCCTGCCCCGCGTATCTGGTTCAAGCGCGGGAGAAGCGTATCCTTCGGCTTCGCTTCGCCGCCTTTTGGGCGAAGCGGAGAAGCTTGCTTCGGGTATGAAGGACGAGTTCGTTTCGGCGGAACATCTCTTTCTATGCCTCTTTGACAACGCGGAGCGGGGGCTTGATAAAGTGTTCACGCGTTTCGGCGTGACGAAGGATAAATTTTTACAGGGGTTAAAGGCGGTGCGCGGCACGCAAAACGTTACGAGCGACGATCCCGAAAGCACCTACGAGGCGCTTGAAAAATACGGAACCGATCTTACGAAACGCGCTTCCGAACACAAGTTGGAGCCCGTTATCGGCAGGGACGAGGAAATACGCAACGTCATTCGCATTCTTTCGAGAAAAACGAAGAATAACCCCGTTCTGATCGGCGAGCCCGGCGTCGGTAAAACGGCGATTGCCGAGGGGCTTGCACAGCGAATCGTAAAGGGCGACGTGCCCGAGGGGTTAAAGGACAGAACGCTCTTCTCGCTCGACGTGGGGGCATTGATTGCGGGCGCGAAGTACCGCGGTGAGTTCGAGGAGCGCTTAAAAGCGGTGCTTGCGGAAGTCACGAAATCGGAAGGAAAAATTCTGCTCTTTATCGACGAACTGCATACGGTCGTCGGCGCGGGCAAGGGGGAGGGCGCGCTCGACGCGGGCAATATCTTAAAGCCTTTGCTTGCGCGCGGAGAACTGCACTGTATCGGCGCGACCACGCTCGACGAGTACCGCGAATATATCGAAAAGGACGCGGCGCTAGAACGCAGATTCCAACCCGTATTGGTGGGCGAGCCCACCGTCGAGGACACGATTTCCATTCTGCGCGGGCTCAAAGAGCGGTTCGAAATCTTCCACGGCGTGCGCATTCACGACGACGCGCTCATCGCGGCGGCAACGCTATCTAACCGCTATATATCCGACAGATTTTTACCCGATAAGGCGATCGACCTTGTGGACGAGGCGGCGGCAATGATCCGCACGGAAATCGACTCCATGCCCACTGAGCTCGACTCCCTGAACCGCAAAATCATTCAGCTCGAAGTGGAGGAGAACGCGCTCTCCAAGGAAAAGGACAACCTCTCCACGGCGCGGCTCGAAACGCTCAAAGCGGAGCTAAATAAGCTCAAAGAGCAGTTCGATTCGATGAAGGTCGTGTGGGAAGAGGAAAAGGCGCGTATCCGCGAGGAAAAAGATTTGAAGGAGCAAATCGATTCCCTGCGCGGCGATTTGGAAAACGCAAAGTCGCACAGCGATTACGACACGGCGGGGCGCATCGAGTTCGGCGAGCTTCCCGAGCTCAATAAAAAGCTCGAAGAGGCGCAGAAAAATAATAAAGAAAAGCGTATGCTTCAAGACGAGGTGACGAAGGCTCAAATCGACGAAATCGTTTCGCGTTGGACGGGCATTCCCGTAAAGCGACTTGAAGAGGGCGAAAAGGAGAAGGTGCTGCGCCTTGGAGACGAGCTCCATAAGCGCGTGATCGGGCAGAACGAAGCCGTTAAAAAGGTCTCCGACGCGGTATTAAGGGCACGGGCGGGCATTTCCGATCCCAACCGTCCGATCGGTTCGTTTCTGTTTTTGGGACCTACGGGCGTGGGAAAGACCGAGCTTGCAAAGTCGCTTGCCGAAAATCTGTTCGACGACGAAAAGAATTTAATTCGGATCGATATGTCGGAGTATATGGAGAAGTTCTCCGTTTCCAGACTCGTCGGCGCGCCTCCCGGATACGTCGGCTACGAGGAGGGCGGCACGCTCACCGAGGCAGTGCGCAGAAAGCCTTACTCGATCGTTTTGTTCGACGAAATCGAAAAGGCGCACCCCGACGTGTTCAATATTCTGTTGCAGGTGCTCGACGACGGAAGAGTGACCGATTCGCAGGGGCGTACGGTAGATTTCAAAAATACGATTATTATTCTGACCTCCAACCTCGGTTCGGATATCATTATGGAAGGGATCGAAAACGGCGAAATTACGCCTGCCGCGCAAGAGCGGGTCATGGAACTTTTGAAGCGCAGCTTCCGTCCCGAATTCTTGAACCGTCTCGACGAGGTCGTCACCTTTAAACCGCTTTCCGAAGAGGAAATCGATCAAATCGTCGAAATTCTTTTGGAACGATTGAAAAAGCGTTTGAAAGCGGAGGGGCTTACGTTGAACGTTACGGAGCGGGCAAAGGCGCATATTTCGGACGGCGGCTACGACCCCGTGTACGGAGCGCGTCCCTTAAAGCGGTTTATTCAATCGCATATCGAAACGCCGATCGCACGCTATATCGTTTCTGGCTCGACCAAAGAGGGGAGCGAACTTACGCTCGACTACAACGGAGAACAAATTATAATTAAGTAATTTATTAAGAAGCGCCCTGCTCAACGAACAGGGCGCTTCT